>NZ_JAHUWE010000059.1:0-280 GCF_019219225.1 Pseudomonas sp. PDM32 | reverse complement strand
CATTGGCAACGCCATCGGTGCCGTTGGCCAGCGTGTAGGTCCACTGGCCGCTGTTGTCCACGGCGATCGAGCCGTAGGTACCGGTTGACGAGCCATTGATGCTCCAGGTCGCCGTGGCATCGTGATCGATATCGGCCGAGCTGAACTGGCCACTCACGCTGAGCGTGGTGTCTTCCTGCACCGCGCCGGCATCGTTGCCGGTCGCGAAGCTGAGCACCGGCGCGTCGTTGCTGCCGGTGACAGTGATCGTCACCTGCTGGGTGTCGACGCCGCCGAGGCC
>NZ_JAHUWE010000058.1:0-284 GCF_019219225.1 Pseudomonas sp. PDM32 | reverse complement strand
GCACAGCAATCGCAGCGTGAAAGACCGAGCCGGCCAGCCGGCCATTGACGAACAATTCGACGCTCGCGGCAACCTGCTGGAGCTGCAACCTGGGCAGGCTTTGCAGTGGAATGGGCGTAATCAGTTGGCCCAAGTCATTCAAGTGGCACGGATTGACGGCGCCGACGACATCGAGAGGTATGTCTACGACAGCGAAGGCGCTCGTCTGCGCAAATACCGGGAGGTTACCGCGAAATCCATCGTGCATACGCCCGAGGTGCGTTATTTGCCGGGCATCGAACTGC
>NZ_JAHUWE010000057.1:0-309 GCF_019219225.1 Pseudomonas sp. PDM32 | reverse complement strand
CCAACGGCACCGATGGCGTTGCCAATGCGGTGCAGGCGCTGAAGGCGGGCGAGAGCCACAACGAAGTGTTCAGCGTACAGGTCAGCGATGGCCTGGGCGGCGTCGACACCCAGCAGGTGACGATCACCATCACCGGCAGCAACGACGCACCCGTGCTGAATTTCGCAACGGGCAATGATGCGGGCGCGGTGCAGGAAGACACCACGCTCAGCGTGACTGGCCAGTTCAGCTCGGCCGACATCGATCACGATGCCACGGCGACCTGGAGCATCAATGGCTCGCCAACCGGCACCTACGGCTCGATCGCCG
>NZ_JAHUWE010000056.1:0-318 GCF_019219225.1 Pseudomonas sp. PDM32 | reverse complement strand
TCACGGTGGTGGTGTCGTTGACGTCGGTAACCGTGGTGCTGACCGGAGTCTTGATCGGGTTGATGGACTCGAGGTTGCCACCCACCGCGTCCTTGATGGATTCAGTGACGGTGGTTGGACCGGTGTAAACGTCGTTGCCGACGGTGACCGGCAGGCTACCGGAGCTCTGACCTTCGGCAATGGTGATGACTTTGCCGCTGTCCAACGTCACGGTGACCGGACCGTTCTGCGCGGTGACCGGTTTGCCCTGGGCATCGGTCAGCGTGGCGGTGTAGGTGATGGTGCCGTTCTCGTCGACGCTCGGCGTCGCGGTCAGGG
>NZ_JAHUWE010000055.1:0-328 GCF_019219225.1 Pseudomonas sp. PDM32 | reverse complement strand
TACACCGGTCCAACCACCGTCACTGAATCCATCAAGGACGCGGTGGGTGGCAACCTCGAGTCCATCAACCCGATCAAGACTCCGGTCAGCACCACGGTTACCGACGTCAACGACACCACCACCGTGACCTTGACCGCGACCCCGAGCGTCGACGAGAACGGCACCATCACCTACACCGCGACGCTGACCGATGCCCAGGGCAAACCGGTCACCGCGCAGAACGGTCCGGTCACCGTGACGTTGGACAGCGGCAAGGTCATCACCATTGCCGAAGGTCAGAGCTCCGGTAGCCTGCCGGTCACTGTCGGCAACGACGTCTACACCGGTC
>NZ_JAHUWE010000054.1:0-342 GCF_019219225.1 Pseudomonas sp. PDM32 | reverse complement strand
GAGCTATGGCCCCGTATTTCTACAGGCGTTTCCCACACAAAATTGGTGGGTCTGGGCAGATTCGAACTGCCGACCTCACCCTTATCAGGGGTGCGCTCTAACCAACTGAGCTACAGACCCAATTTCGAGCTGCTAAGGCCGACCTCACCCTGCTCTTAACCACAGAGCATGGGGTGCGCTCTAACCAACTAAGCTACAACCCCAAGGCTGCTTCTTATCGTCTTCTTCAATGAATCAAGCAATTCGTGTGGGAACTTATGGAGCAGCTGAGTCGTCGATTAAGGAGGTGATCCAGCCGCAGGTTCCCCTACGGCTACCTTGTTACGACTTCACCCCAGTCAT
>NZ_JAHUWE010000053.1:0-348 GCF_019219225.1 Pseudomonas sp. PDM32 | reverse complement strand
CCCCGCTGGGCATCACCGTGCTGGTCGAACTGATCGGCGACCTGCTGCCACCGGGCGTGCTGAACATCGTGCAAGGCTTCGGCAAAGAAGCCGGCGAAGCCCTGGCCACCAGCAAACGCATCGCCAAAATCGCCTTCACCGGCTCGACCCCGGTCGGCTCGCACATCATGAAATGCGCCGCGGAAAACATCATTCCGTCCACCGTGGAGCTGGGCGGCAAATCGCCGAACATCTTCTTCGAAGACATCATGAAGGCCGAACCGTCCTTCATCGAGAAAGCCGCCGAAGGCCTGGTGCTGGCGTTCTTCAACCAGGGCGAAGTCTGCACCTGCCCGTCCCGCGCCCTGG
>NZ_JAHUWE010000052.1:0-352 GCF_019219225.1 Pseudomonas sp. PDM32 | reverse complement strand
TTCGCAGGCTACCACGTCTTTCATCGCCTCTGACTGCCAAGGCATCCACCGTATGCGCTTCTTCACTTGACCATATAACCCCAAGCAATCTGGTTATACTGTGAAGACGACATTCGCCGAAAATTCGCGATTAAACTCACAAATTTTACCTTAGCCTGAATAAACACCAGTGAAAGTGCTATCCAGTCTATCTTTCTATCACATACCCAAATTTTTAAAGAACGAACTAGTCAAAGACTAGAAATCAACATTCACCATCGAACCGATGGAATGCTCATTTCTAAGCTTTATACAATCAGAAGCAGTAGTGGTGGAGCCAAACGGGATCGAACCGTTGACCTCCTGCGTGCAA
>NZ_JAHUWE010000051.1:0-353 GCF_019219225.1 Pseudomonas sp. PDM32 | reverse complement strand
CCACCAGCCAGACAAGCGCCTGATCGTGATCAAGCAGCCAATCGGCGTGACCGCTGCAATCACCCCGTGGAACTTCCCGGCTGCCATGATCACCCGTAAAGCCGGCCCGGCCCTGGCCGCCGGTTGCGCCATGGTGCTCAAGCCTGCTTCGCAAACGCCGTTCTCCGCCTTTGCCCTGGCCGAACTGGCCCAGCGTGCCGGTATCCCGGCTGGCGTGTTCAGCGTTGTTTCCGGCAGCGCCGGCGACATCGGCAGCGAACTGACCAGCAACCCGATCGTACGCAAGCTGTCCTTCACCGGTTCGACCGAAATCGGTCGTCAACTGATGTCGGAATGCGCCAAGGACATCAAGA
>NZ_JAHUWE010000050.1:0-366 GCF_019219225.1 Pseudomonas sp. PDM32 | reverse complement strand
CCAACGGCACCGATGGCGTTGCCAATGCGGTGCAGGTGCTGAAGGCGGGCGAGAGCCACAACGAAGTATTCAGCGTGCAGGTCAGCGATGGCCTCGGCGGCGTCGACACCCAGCAGGTGACGATCACTGTCACCGGCAGCAACGACGCGCCGGTGCTCAGCTTCGCGACCGGCAACGAGGCCGGCGCGGTGCAGGAAGACACCACGCTCAGCGTGAGTGGCCAGTTCAGCTCGGCCGATATCGATCACGATGCCACGGCGACCTGGAGCATCAATGGCTCGCCAACCGGCACCTACGGCTCGATCGCCGTGGACAACAGCGGCCAGTGGACCTACACGCTGGCCAACGGCACCGATGGCGTTGCCA
>NZ_JAHUWE010000004.1:0-452614 GCF_019219225.1 Pseudomonas sp. PDM32 | reverse complement strand
ACCGACTGCTGGTACATGGCCTTGTAGGTCGCCTCGTCGGTCAGGGTGTTGGCCAGAACCTCGGGACGAACGGGATACAGGGAAGCCGCACTCATCTTTCTTACCTCGGTGGAATAGTTGTTTTTGTATGACCCTGTTGTAGCCGGGCCGGGCCTATAGAACCATTCGACGATGGTAGTAACAAGCCCACACAAAATGTCGTGAATACCCTCGCGCCCGCGCTGCCCGGGCATCAGACAACACCTGTAGGAGCGAGCTCGATCGCGATGGTCGTCAACGATAACGCGCCCAATCTGACACCCCGCGGTGCTCTCTGGCTCATCGCGAGCAAGCTTGCTCCTACAAAAGCGGTACCTGTGGGAGCGAGCCTGCTCGAGATGGTCGTCAACGATAACGCGCCCAATCTGACACCCCGCGGTGTTCTCTGGCTCATCGCGAGCAGGCTCGCTCCTACAAAAGCGGTACCTGTAGGAGCGAGCTCGCTCGCGATGGTCGTCAACGATAACGCGCCCAATCTGACACCCCGCGGTGTTCTCTGACTCATCGCGAGCAGGCTCGCTCCTACAAAAGCGGTACCTGTGTGCGAGCCTGCTCGCGATGGTCGTCAACGATAACGCGCCCAATCTGACACCCCGCGGTGTTCTCTGGCTCATCGCGAGCAGGCTCGCTCCTACAAAAGCGGTACCTGTGGGAGCGAGCTCGCTCGCGATGGTCGTCAACGATAACACGCCCAATCTGACACCCCGCAGAGCTCTCTGGCTCATCGCGAGCAGGCTCGCTCCTACAAAAGAACAGGCTATTCATGGATTGTTACAGGATCTGTCAAAGGTGTTTATCAAAACCACGTCTATATGAACGTATCCGTCCCCCCTAAAATCTGCCACGCCAACAAGGCAACCTGATTAACCAAGTTACAGCCCCCACGAAGGCAGTTAATCAAACACCCAGGTACTGAAGCTCCACACGCAATCTCAAAAGGATTGCGTGCCCCCTCTCGACCTTAGAAAGGTAAAACTCAAATGAAAGCTTTATTGGTTCTGGCCCTCGGCAGCGTGTGCGTAACCGCCATGGCAAGCGAGGCCCCGACTGATGTCGCGCAGCAACAACCGCCTATTGAGGAATACACTTACTCGATGAATCTGGACATCGCCAAAGTGATCTCGATGAGCGAAACACCGAATGTTTGTGAAGTTGTCCCCATGAAAATGGAATACGAAGATTCCAACGGTCAACGGCATATCCTGCGTTACAGCGCGATGGGCAACGGTTGCTCTAACGGCTGACCCCTGCTTCACCCTCCCCCAATAAGGTTCGACCCACCCGCCACGATCAGGCAGATGAAGCGCCGAACCTTAATAATCGATTAATTCGATTGCTTTAAGCATTTATTTGCGCTTTTTAATCGAATTAATCGGCGTAGCATCAAGTTCAACCCAAGACAAACAACGCCCACGAATCCGGAGCACTGACCATGAAAACCCAACTGATCCTCGCCCTGACCCTCTCCGTCCTGGCTGCCCACACCTTCGCCGCCGATGGTTACGACCGCACCGGCTCGGCCGCCTACACCACTGAAGCGGCTGTCGCTTCCGACGGTTACGACCACACCGGTTCAGCCTCTTTTGCCGCCGATGGCGCCGACCATGTAGGTGCCGGCAAACTGGCTTCCGACGGCGCTGACCACACCGGCGCCGCCCGCCTCGCCGCCGATGGTGCCGACCATGTCGGTGCAGGTCGCCTGAGCTGATCCACCCGCGTGACTTCACAGCCCGACTTCGGTCGGGCTTAGTTGTGTCTGGAACCTGAGAAAACCCCACAGAAACACAAGATGTAGTGAAAAAAGCCTTTTTTGGTTATTTCTTGTACAAAAAATTCCCGGGGCAAAAAATCAGGAAAAAAAATCTTCCCCTGCCAATGCCCTTCAAAGCCCTGTAAACCCTCGCTCCGACCGAAATACGGCCCCCGTCGACCGATCCGTGAGCCATTTCGCCGCACCACAGCACGCAAAACTTCCCTATAATGCGGCCTTAAACGGGCCTGCAATATCCCCTTACAGGGATGAAAAGCCAGTCTGAAGCCCCGCACAGGCGCCTGCCGCTTGCTGCGCCCATCAGTGGCTCTCGGAACCCCGTACAAAATTCTGTTTGATGCCTGCGTATAGCTGCTGCAAAAAACGATTCCTTTAGATCCAACGCGGCCAGTAAGGCCGTGTGAAAAAACCAACCTATCCATTTTCACACGGGCACTCTGGCCCTCACGCAGGAGACGACACGTCATGCTGAGCTGGGACGAATTCGACAAAGAAGACACGGAAGTAGCAGTCAAGAGCGCCAACGCTGGCCACGCCACCGAAGCCAACATGGACCGTCTCGACAGCGCCGGCGGTGCCGCCGCCCTGGAAGCCCGTGCCGTGACCGCCGCTGACTCCGCCGCCGTTGCCCGCGCCAAAGCTGCCCTGGATTCCCTCGACGTCGCCGAAGGCCTCGCCGAACTCGAAGGCGCCTCCGCCCGTGTCGCCGTTGACGAAAAGCGCATGATCAACTGCCGCGCCGACCTCAACCAACTCGTACCTTTCAAGTACGACTGGGCCTGGCAGAAGTACCTGGACGGCTGCGCAAACCACTGGATGCCGCAAGAAGTCAACATGACCGCCGACATCGCCCTCTGGAAAAACCCGGAAGGCCTGACCGACGACGAGCGCCGCATCGTGATGCGCAACCTCGGCTTCTTCTCCACCGCCGACTCCCTGGTTGCCAACAACCTGGTCCTGGCCGTGTACCGCCTGATCACCAACCCGGAATGCCGCCAGTACATCCTGCGCCAGGCCTTCGAAGAGGCGATCCACACCCACGCCTACCAGTACTGCATCGAATCGCTGGCCATGGATGAAGGCGAAATCTTCAACATGTACCACGAGATCCCATCGGTCGCGAAAAAAGCCACCTGGGGCCTGAAATACACCCGCTCGATCTCCGATCCGAAGTTCGAAACCGGCACCGTCGAAACCGACAAAGAGTTGCTGCGCAACCTGATCGCCTACTACTGCGTCCTGGAAGGCATCTTCTTCTACTGCGGCTTCACCCAGATCCTCTCCATGGGCCGCCGCAACAAAATGACCGGCGTCGCCGAGCAGTTCCAATACATCCTGCGCGACGAATCCATGCACCTGAACTTCGGCATCGACGTGATCAACCAGATCAAAATCGAAAACCCGCACTTGTGGGATGCTGAAATGAAGGAAGAAGCTTCGCAGATGATTCTGCAGGGCACTCAGCTGGAGATTGAATACGCGCGGGATACCATGCCTCGTGGGGTATTGGGTATGAATGCGGCGATGATGGAGGACTACCTGAAGTTCATCGCTAACCGTCGTCTGTCGCAGATCGGCCTTAAAGAAGAGTATCCAGGAACCACTAACCCGTTCCCTTGGATGAGCGAGATTATGGACTTGAAGAAGGAGAAGAACTTCTTTGAGACTCGCGTGATTGAATACCAAACCGGTGGTGCGCTTAGCTGGGATTGATTCCCAAGCTAGCCGCGATTTGACGACTTGAATCGACAAATCGAACATCTGAAAGCCCCGATCTGATCGGGGCTTTTTTGTGGGGTAGGAAAACTCTTACTCGCAATCTCAGTAGTAGTTAAACCTCCTACATGTATTCCAGCACCGTCTGTATTGAGGGCCATTCAATGCGGCCCTAAGCTCTACTGCAGGTGCCTAAGAAACGCCCAACGTAGAAAGCTAGCCAATTACACAGACGAGCAGTCACCCTTGGTGATTAATCGTACGGCTGTGTGAGGCTTTTGCTCGTTGGAGCTTCTTATGTCCACTCTACGTTGGGTCAGGCCCGCAAAAGTCCAAACGTAGAGGTAATGGATATGCCTGAACACAACCTTCTCGTCACTCTCCGAACCATGGAGATCAGCCATGTCTGATCTCTGTTCTGTAACAGTCTTCACCCGCCACAATCTCCCTCTCCATGCTCTCCTCCGGGAAAACCAACCATGGTTCTGCGCCCGCGATATCGGCCGCTTGATGGGTTTCCATCTGAGTGAACGCATGGTCAACAAACTGGACAAGGACCAACACCGCCCGTTGTGGATTGAGTATTACCGGCAACCCGAAAAACAGCTGATGCTCAGTGAGTCCGGTGTCTATGCGCTGCTGGTCTATCACTACGCACCAGGAAATCGCTTGCTGCGAGAGTGGATCACCCATCAAGTGGTGCCGGCCTTACGTGATGCGGAGCAGCCGGACAATTCGGATCGGCCGATGTTGAGTTTGTTGGATTGGCCGGAGATGTCGCTGAGCCTGCTGCACTGGCGGGATGAACCGTGGATTCGGTTACGAGATATGCCTTGTTTACTGCCAGGTCAGCGGCAAACGTCTTGGTGGCGGAAGGTTTCGCAGTTTTTTCTGTTTTAACAGGTTGTCGCAAAAAGGGTGCAACCTTCTGCACCCTATATTGACTTAGCCCGCCAAACATCCGATCGACTCACCACTGGCCGTCTGTAACCACTGAGATTTCAGCGGCAACCCCTCAGGCCCACCCATCAAGATGCCCTGCTCCAAATCAAATGGCAGCACCCAGAGCTTAAGTTGTGGCGCGAACTCGAACACCTGCAATGGAGCATCAAACGCAGCTTGTCTTGGGTAGATCAGCACCAACTCCCCATCACCCGATAGATACTTATGGCCATAGGCGAACAACTGATAAAAATCTGATTGCTTCAATCCGTAGTTTTTATACTCTCCCGATGAGCTCAGCCGCTTCCACTTTGTGTCGAGCACCCAGCTTTTCTGCTGATGGTGGATCATCAGGTCCGGCCGCAGCTGAAAGAAGTTTTCATCCTTATGCTTACACAGGTGTTCACTGCGGGTTTGGGTCAGCAGTCGCGCATCGTGCAGCAGATCCCTACTTAGGCTCGCAGCTACATAACGCTCAAATAGCTTTTCCATAGGGAATAACAAGCTCATGCCATGCCAATCCCCAGCGACTGCTAAAGGCATCTGTTGTTTGAGGATCAGCTCGCACCATGGTTTCACCGGTACGTAGTGCGCCATCAGTCGCTCGTTACTCCATAGTTTGAAATCCTGATGCACGTTGCGGCTTGTAGACACCTCTAACAACACGGTTCTTAACTCGTGAGCCAGTCGCCAGTTACCAGCATCCTTTGTTGCTTTGCAGACCTGATCTAACGCGAATTTGATTAAGCGATTCTCTGGCCGGTCGGGCAAATAAATATCATGTCGTATCTGGAAATGGTGCTGTCGACCAGGGGGTTGCCGCATTTGCCTGACCACATCTAACTGACCACGAAGAAATCGCTGCTCCTCCTCCACTCGCTGGTAGTCAAAGCGTAGGCCTCGATTGATCAAGTGATCCAGAGCCAGTAAGAATCGGCCCATGACCCATTCACTCAATGGCGCATCGAAACTCTGAAGATCCGCGGTACCGACTTCACGGGTGGGTAAATCTAGGGAAGATTGGATCATGCGCCTCAGCAACGCTCTGCTCTGCTTGATGCAATCCTCGCGTTCGAAATGCTTGGGAAGAATTTCAAGGCGCGTACCACAGGGTGTTTCCAATACGCCGACGTAGTTGTCGAGCTTGAGCAAACAACGGTTTTCGAGTTGGACCAACCCCGCCCCCGCCTTGCTGAAGAAAGCACTTAATCTGCACAACCAGTCAAAGGCTGAAACCGATACCTGAGCAAGATCTAACGTCGGCACAGCGACGTTATCTGTCGTCAGCCTCGCGTATTCGCGAACCGTGACAATGGGTTTCACGCCGTCACGCCTTTCAATGCTCGGATAACTGCTACACCAAGATGGCGCGTATTAAACTCACGACCGCTTGAATGGTGTGTTGTTAGGCCATGTTCTGCCGCAAGCTCACGCAATATAGGCCGAGAGGGACGGACGATCTTTCCCGCCTGTAGAACTTCGATTGAACCACTTTCAAGCTGACGAACCTGGATATCGCCTTTTTCAGCTTCGATAGCGTCTTGCAGCTTTGGAAGCACAGCTTGGTGATCAATGACGCCCCAGTAGGACTCGATCCGAGCAAAGGCCTCTTCATTGATCATCCATTGGTTATTTTGGTTACTGAGCACCACTTGATCGCCAAACAACGAATCAGGCTTGAATGGTGGCTGTTCGATAAAGCAATTCTCTGCGGCTTTACGATGATCGTTGAGCACCCATTGAATTCGCTGCCAATCTTCAAAAAAGTACTCTTGCAGCAGCGGGAGAACTTGTTCACGAAAGATCTGACCCAATCGCTCCAACGTAGGGTCGCTATCTAGCGGCATAAAATAAGCGTGCCCCAGACAATGATCACGATCTAGCAGCATTTCGATTCGCTGATTCATCACTCTCAGGAGCTTGGCAATATTGAGCTCACCCACGGCAATGTCTTTCAACAACTCAGGCTTAGGCAGCATTTCGCGGAAAGTAAAGCGACGACGTAAAGCGATATCTAGACCGGCCAACGAACGATCAGCAGTGTTCATCGTGCCAATGAGATAGACATTGTTCGGTACACTGAAATGCTTCTTCGAATACGGCAGTGTCACTTTCAAAGCCTCGTCTGCCCCGGCACGCTTAGACGGTTCGATTAGCGTGATCAGTTCACCGAAGATCCGAGAAATATTGCCGCGATTTATTTCATCGATGATGAGTACATGAGCATTGTAAGGTTGGTTTTTTGGCTCAACCTCGGCGACTTTGGATCGCCCATCCAATATGCGCGCCACCAAAAGCGGCAAAATATTGTTGTAGCCATTAATGAGATACGGCTCCAGCATAGTCTCTGGCACCTTGTCAAAAACCTGCTTGTTGCGAATATCTGCGACAGTTAAACGTCCTGCGCGCACATATTCAGCAAGCGTGTTAAGCATGTTCATGCCAACCGGCAACTCTTTACCGTTGGGCTTAACCAAGTTGAGCAATTCTGTGGATGAACTTGTGACTAGGTATCCGGAACCAAAGGTTTCGCCCTTAGTAAAGAGACCGCCATGGCTCACTTCCGCTGCGGGCGCTTGTTGGGTCACTTTGGCAGTGCTACATAATCTTTTGAACACACCATCAACAACGTTATATCGCAATTGCCCGTCGTCTCCGCTTTCCGCGCGTAGGCCTTCAACGAAGTCTTCGTAGCTGAAGCTTTGATGAAACGTGACGAACTCGATATATCCGTCTGTGGCTAACTCATCGAAGCGCTTCTTCAGCGCAGCCCGATTTTCGTTGTTGGTATGAAGAAACTCAGGGGCAAGGATTTCCAGCGCTGCCTCGATGGTGGAGAAAGTCTTCCCGGTACCCGGGGGGCCAAACAAGATCTGGTTGAGTGCAGGCGAGGTCATCGAGTCGCTTTCCTTGGCTACATGAGCAAAAAATGGGCATCGCGTGGTAGCGGCTCGATCAAAGTCGGTAGAAGGTTACAGAAATCAAAACCCGACCATGGAAACAGGCTACAGCCGCAGGAGATTAATCCTACAACGGTAACTACATTGCCATCACGGGTAAAGCAGTACAGAGAGGCAAATCTGCTGCGGAAATTGGAAGCATTCGACCGCCGATCATCAAACAGTCGTTCTACGGAGCGAACTCCAATCCGGGATTCCGGTGGCGGACTTTGTTTATGCGACATATTCACCTACGCCATCGCGAGCAAGCTCGCTCCCACAGGGGTTCGGCGGCTGGCTTGGGGACGTTGGTGTTATCAGGGCCGCTGGATTTTCCTGCGGCCCTTTACTTTGCCCGCGATACCGCTAAAGCATCATTTCCCCAACCCACTAATCCGCCACGGGCACACCGCCGCCCTCACCCCGCTCGGCCCGACAATCTCCGGCGTCTGCCCCAACGACCTGGCGCTCAACACACTCCCCACCCGTTCAATCAACTGATCAAACCCCAACGTCGCATCCTCCTGATGCAATTTGCGCAGTTGTTCGACCAGGGCGTAGGTAAAGGCGCCATAGCTGTTGGAGCCGACCTCGTATTCGTTGGCTTTTTCGTTCTCCCGCGCGGCATAGAGCATCAGGGGCATGTAAGGCCCATGGTGGCCGTAGAGTTTGCCCTGGCGCAGCAGTTGGGCTTTTTTCTCGGGGCGCAGGCCGGTGGCGGCGCCTTGGGTGGTGCGTGTGCGGGTGAGGCCGCGGGTTTTGTTGTCTTGTTCGCTGAAGTCGCGGCGGTCGGTGTCGACGGCGTAGACGCGGCGGTCCCAGTCGCCGGCGTAGGGGTCCCAGCGCAGCATGCGGTGGCGGATGTCGCTGGGTGGGGTGATGCCGCGCACGCGGCCGTTGCCGCGGGTCATGCCGCCGGCGTAGCAGCAGTCGAACAGGACGGTGAGTTTGGCGCCGTGGCCGTCCGGGTCGAAGGGCAGGTGGCTGTAGAACTGGCGGAACAGTTTGTCGGTGAAGTGGGTGCTTTCGTCGTCCCAGTCGAAGTCGTGGAGCACCAGGGTTTCGTCCATGCAGTCGGCTTCGCCGCTGCTGCTGTACACCGGCAACTGGGTGCCGTGGCCGGAGTAGAACAACACGCGCTCGTCGCCGGCGCGGGCGCCTTCCACCAGCCATTCGAGGCGCTCGACGAAGTTGGCCCGGGTCGCTCGGGCGTCGTGCAGCAAGCGGATGTCGCCGGCGTCGTAACCGCTTTCCTGGAGCATGCGGCTGATCAGGTAGGTGTCGTTGATGCAGCCGTCGAGGCGTGCGCTCGGGTCGAGGTAATCGTTGATGCCGACCACCAGGGCGCGACGTTTACGTTGGCCGCTGCGGGACAGGAACGCCGGCACTTCCAGTGCGCGCGCGGCCACCACGTCGCGGGCCAGTTGTGGCCACAGGCCGGTCTGGCTGGTGGCTGACGACAAGTAAGCCTGGGCGGCGTGATTAAGGTCCAGCAGGTCATCCCGCAGTGGCACGCTGAACTCGGTTTGCAGGTCGACCCGCGCCGAATCCGGCGAGGTGATCGGCCGGCTCAGCAAGCCGTCGTTGGGGTTGTAGAGGTGGAACCAGCGGCGGATACCTCGGCCGTTTTCGCTCAGGCGCAGGACCCGCCCGCCCCACACTTCGCGCATCACCAGCGGCAGTGCGATCGGTGAACCGAAGCTGACGAATACGCGGCCATCGATGCGCTTGAGTGCCGAACCTTTTTTCACCACTGACCGGCGCAGGGCGTCGTAGCCGATCAGGCTGCCCAGGCCTTGGGCGAAGATGATCTGCGGATTGAATGCCTCGATCTTCGCCAGCAGATGTTGAGTCAACGCCGTGCGCAACTCGGCGTCTTCGATCCACTGCACGATGGCGCCCACCGTGGTGCGCAACATCTGATTGACCGGCAGGCCCCAACTGCCGAAATTCTCGTCGGCCTTGCCGCTTGCGTCGGCCCTCAGCATCGCCAGGCCTCGGGTGATCTGGGCGAAGTCCGGCCCGTCCTTGAGTTGATCATCGAAAGACAGAAATTCGATGTCCTGGTCATCGATGAGCCGACCGTTCTGCGCCAGTTGATTGCGGATCAATGTGCGCCATTGCTCCTGCCAGTTCGCATCGATGCCACCCTGCCCGCCCGTTGCCCGGCTGAACCCCACTCCGGGCAGGCACAGGATGCGCAGCCGCGTGGGCGCGACTTCCGACTCTGGTTCTGCCAAGGCTTTACTGGCAGGCGCCGCAACTGGTGGAACCGCTTGCCCTTGGGCGGTAACCATCAAATCCTGCAGGCGCCGCAGTTTCGCCTCCAGGCTGTCGGCACTGGGGGCGGCGGGCGTCAGCGCGGCCTGAGCCGGATCAGCCAAGGCTCGGCTGCGGTTGCCGAGAAAGCCGCTGACCCATTGGGCGCTGCTCTTCCAGATCTGCTCTGGATCGAGGCCGTCGAGGTAACCGGTGACGCTGTCCACCACCTGCCGACTTTGGGTCGCCAGTTCGGACTCGATCAATGGCAACCCGGCACGACTTGGCACCACGGTGGCCGCCAATGTCGGCGCAGCCGTTACGCCCGGTGCAGCTCGCCAGATGGGCGCATTGCCGAAGTGCTGCGCCGCGATCACCCGTGGGCCGAGGGCACTGCGTGGCAATTTGAAGTGATCGCAAAGAAACGCCAGCAGGCTGGTGTGATCGTAATGCTGCGCCTGGACGTTGCCCGTCCAGGGAATCAAGCCGGGCTTGAGCCACGGCGAAGCGAGGATCGCCGGGACACGAACGCCGAGTCGGGTGAAGGGATTTTTCCAAGGCACATCGACCGTTGAACCGGTCGCCACGCAAGTCGGCGGCACCACGTGGTCATGGAAACCGCCGTGTTCGTCGTACAGCAGCACGAACAGGGTTTTGTTCCAGACAGTGGTGTTGGCCGACAAGGCGTTGAACACCTCACCGACAAACTGATCGCCAAAGCGCAGGTCCTCCGGTGGATGATGGGACACGTTTGGCCCGAGTTTACCGTTGAGCAGGCCATAGCTCGGCTCGATCCAGGACAGTTCGGGGAGTGTGTCAGCGGCGACGTCCGACTTGAAGGCCTCGATGCTCAGGTGCTGCAAACCGCCCTTGACCAGCGCCGCCAGCGGAACCGCACCGTCGGAGTAAATGCGCGCGTCGTGGCCGTTGTTGCGCAGCAGCGAAAAAATACTCTCGCCGCCGAACTGTGCGATCAGGCTTTTGATGCCGGCCAGCACCGTGCCGGTCGAGGGCATCAGCAAGTGGCCATTGCAACTGCCAAGCATGGCGAAAAAACGGTTCGGCCAGGTCGGGCCTGGCACCGAGGAAAACCAGCGATCACACACGGTGAAATTGCGCGCCAATCCGTGGATGGCCGGTAGCGTATCGTCGGCCGGCTTAGCGCCGAACGGGATGTAGTTCATCGCCCGTTGGGCCATGGATTGCGACCAGGTTTTGTACACCTTCAGGTCCTTGCGGGCCTTGTCGTAGGCGTCTTGGGCAAAACCATCGAGCTTGGGATTGGCCGGGCTGGTCTTGAAGGAGACGCCCAGCTGCGTCTCTACGTTGACAAACTCATGGCCAAGGTCGAAACCCTCACTGTTGCTCGGTGGTAGCGCCGGAGGCAGAGGGGGCGGCGGCGCCCACAAGTTGTAGTTTTCCGGGAACTCCGACGCCTGGGTAATCACCGTCGAATTGCCATTGGCCAGCTTCAGCGGATTGGTGCTGGGCGCGTTGCGATTGATACCGTCACACGCAGGGTTGATACGGGTGTAATCCCCCAGTAAATGATCGAATGATCGGTTTTCCATCATCAACACGACAACGTGCTCAATTCCGTCGGGCCAGTTGTTCGGCATGGTGCGCTCCTTGATGTGAAGTCTCGATTTCGACCTCTCGGGTTTCACGACAATCAAGGCTTGGATGGCTGGACAATATGAGGGATGCGGCGATTCGATCTGCCAGACAACGCTAGTCAGGCGATGGGGGCTTGTCCAATGGCGAGAGCACCTATCCTTTCAGCCAATCCACCGAATACATCGCGACATAACTATCCACCGCCGTCCCAATCGTAGGAAAAAACGCCGTCTCCCCCAACCGTGCAAACAACCCAAACCGCTTCAGCTTGTCCTTCACCGGATCCTTCATCTCGGCAAAGCACAACTCGATTCCCGCCGCGTGCAGGGTGTCGTCCAGTTCGGCGAGCATGTCGGCGGAGGTCACGTCGACGCTGGTGACCGGTTCTGCGGCGACCACCAGCCAGCGCACGGGGGTGGGCGATTCCGCGACGGCGTCCAGCACGCGGTCGCTGAACAGTTCGGCGTTGGCGAAGAACAAGGGGGCATCCCAGCGGAACAGGACCAGGCCGGGGATCAGGGACGCGTCGGGGTAGCGTTTGATGTCGTGGTAGCCCTTGACCCCGTCGGCGCGGCCCAATACGGCGGAGTACGGGCGCCAGGCGTCCCAGAGGAATTCGATGATCGCGATCACGATGGCCAGGCCGATGCCCTCGATCGCGCCGAACACGGCCACGCCGACGGTGCAGACAATCGATAGCCAGCATTCCCAGCGCTGGATGCGATAGATCCGGCGCAGGTCGGTGATTTCGATCAGGCCGATGGCCGAGGCGATCACGACCGCCGCCAGGGCGCTGGACGGTAGATGTTGCAGCAGGTCCGGTGCCACCACCAGCAGCAAGGCAACCGCGAGTGCGCCGACGACGCCGGTCATTTGGGTTTTGGCGCCGGCGGCTTCAGCCACGGGCGTACGCGACGAGCTGCTGCTGATCGGGAAGCCCTGGAAAAAACCGGCCGCCAGGTTGGCGATGCCGAGGCCGACCATTTCCTGGTTCGGGTTGACGTAGGTTCGGGTCCGCGCCGCATAGACACGAGAGAGCACGCTGGTGTCGGCGAACGAGACCAGTGCGACGGCGCACCCGCCGATCACCACCGGGACGATGTCGGCGGTGGTGATCCAGGGGATGGCGAACCCGGGCAAGCCTTGGGGGAGCGAACCGAGGACCGACACACCGGCGCGTGTCGCCAGGTCGAGGGCACCCACGGCGACCGTCGCGCCGACCACGGCGATCAGGATGCCCGGCAGTCGCGGCCATCTTTTGAGGAGCAGGATCACCGCCAGGGTGAGCCCGCCTACGGTGAAGGTGGTCCAGTTGACCTTGCCCTCCATCAGCGCCGAGGCGATGGCCCCTATGTTGCTCAATGGGCCGTCGGACTCAATGGAAAAACCGAACAGCTTGGGCAACTGGCTGATCAATACGGTCAGTGCGATGCCGTTCATGTAGCCGTAGCGAATCGGTTTGGAGAGCAGCTCGGTGATAAACCCCAAGCGCGCCATACCGGCCAGGATGCACACCGCTCCCGAGACGATCGCCATCATCCCCGCCAGGGCGACGGCACGCTGCGGGTCGCCGCCGGAGAGTGGAATGATGACGGCCAGGATGACGGCCACCAGGGAGGAATCCGGCCCCATCACCAGAATCCGGCTGGGGCCGAACAGGGCATAGAACAGCAGCGGAACGATGGTCGCGTAGAGGCCATAAATGCCGGGCACGCCCGAGGCCACCGCGTAGGCGATACCAACGGGCACCAGCATCGTGGTCAGCACCAGGCCGGCCACGATGTCGTCACGCAACCACGCCCATTGGTATTCGCGCAGCACGCCCAATCCCGGCAGCCAGCGGCGCCATCCGGTCTGTTCGTCCCGGCGGGCTATGCGGCCAGGCTCCGGGTGAGGAGGCGAAGTATCTGGATGGCTCATGAATCGCCCTCTTTAATGGACAGACTCGGCGATATCGAAGTGATCTCAGTGTAGCTATTGCTTCGAATGCGCCATCACTGGAAGCTGTTCACCTAAAGGACTTGGAAGCCGACATGAAATTCGACCTCGCCTACTGCCTCAGCCTCAACGACAAGTTGTCGATCTACGACGTTCGGGACCTGAATTTCGACGAGACGATGGATTTCGACTCCGCCCGGGAACACTTCCAGTGCCCCAACGATGCCTGTCGCCTGGCGTTCGATGCAGCCAACGAGCTGGGCACGTTCAACGCCAAGAATGTGAATTACGTGCGCACCCCGCACTTCAAGAACTTGCCGAGTACGCGGCATGTCGAGGGCTGCCCCTATGTCAGCCTGAAGGCGCCGGCGTCGGGTGTGGATGAGTCAGAAACGGATGACAGCCGCGAGGAAAACTTCCCGTCGGAATTGTTACTGACTCGGCGTGAATATGTGCGTAAACCGTCCAACCCGAAGGTCGCGGCGGACGGGGGGCGGGACGAGTCGCCAATGCCTTCGGTGACCCGTAACTTCGAGCAACCGGGCCGGGAATCGGCCCCGGACAAGACCAGCGTCTTCGCCCATCCGGTGGAGTGTTTCGTGTCGAACTTCGACGACAAGGATTTGCTCAAGCGCGTGCCGCTGAAGATTGGCGAACACACTGCGCCTTATGGCTCGTTTTTCAAGAAGATCGAATACCTGCAGGACAACAAGGGGCTGATTTACTGGGGCAAGGTCAAGGAGATCAAAGACTACACCCAGAGTTTTCGCATCGATTTCGAGAAGAAGGTCTGGTTCGAAAAGAGGCCTTACTCGGTCAATGTCTACCTGAGCAAAAAGCTCATCGACAGCTACCGCAAGCGCAAGGCGTTCCTCGAGGAGATCAAGCACGCCATCGAGAGCGGGCGGGAATTGTACTGCTTCTTTTATGGCGTGACGCCCGAGCTGAAGCAGGTGCCGAGCAAGAAAAACCCCGAGCAGACGTTCGGGGTGTTCAGCGCCAACATCGAGAATCTGGATCACTTTATCGTGCGGGAAGCGCCGGGGTTGGCGGACAAATAAGTGCAGTGCCGTTCGTCTGTCTGAAAAGAATAATCAAAAATTGCGTTTGATCCGGGCTCAAAACAACTGTACAAAAACACAGTATATTTTGACCAACACTCTCGAGCCCGGAGAACACCATGGCCTCTCAAGCGATGAAAATCACCCTGGAACGTATCGCCCTCTTCCAATTCACCCCGGCCCACTGCGCCCAGGCCCGAGCGATGCTGGGCTGGAGTGTGGAAGAGCTATCGCGCGAGTCCCGGGTCTCGGTGGAGGCCATTCAACGCTTCGAGGCGCGCCAGGAGGTGCTGGATGTCACGCGCCTGGCGCTGGCCTATCGGTTCGAATCAGAAGGGTTGGTGTTCTTCCCCGGGTTTGCGCCGGGTCGAGGGATGAATGTGAAAGGGTCGACGCCGAATCCGGTCGGACGGGCGGATTTTGCGATGGTGGAGTGAGCCAATTCATCGATTGACCATAAATGCCCCCCTGTAGGAGCGAGCCTGCTCGCGATGGACGTTAACGATAACGCGCAAATCCTGGATAACCGCGGTGTCCTTGAGTCCATCGTCGGATCGCCGCCCGGAGCAAGCTCGCTCCTACAGGGCGTTCTGCACCACCACTTGCTCACTCTCCCCTTCCACCGCCAGCCACCACGCACCACCACGCTGCGGATGCATCAGATTGAACGCCTCTCCCATCTGCGGAGTGGTGATCGATACATTGCGTTCCCAGGCCAGGGCCAGGATGCGGTCGAAGGGCTCGTACCAGGCGTGCATCGACAGGTCGAAGGTGCCGTTGTGGATCGGCAGTAGCCAGCGGCCTTTGAGGTCGAGGTGAGCTTGCAGGGTTTGTTCGGGTTGCATGTGCACGTGCGGCCAGTCGACGTTGTAGGCACCGGTTTCCATCAGGGTCAGGTCGAATGGGCCGTACTGTTCGCCGATGCGTTTGAAGCCGTCGAAGTAGCCGCTGTCGCCACTGAAGAAAATGCGCGTGTCAGCGTCGATCATCACCCACGAGGCCCAGAGGGTGCTGTTGCTGTCGAACAGGCCACGGCCGGAGAAGTGTTGCGATGGGGTGGCGATGAACTGGACGCCATCGACTTCCGTGCCTTGCCACCAATCCAGTTGGCGGACTTTGCTGGAGTCGATGCCCCACTTGATCAAGGTGTCGCCTACGCCCAGCGGGGCCAGGAAGTGTTTGGTCTTGTCCGCGAGTTTCAACACAGCCGCATGATCCAGGTGATCGTAGTGGTCGTGGGACAGGATTACCGCTTCGATCGGCGGCAATTCCTCCAGGCTGATCGGTGGCTGGTGGAAACGCTTGGGGCCGGCCCATTGCACGGGCGAGGCGCGCTCGGCGAAGACCGGGTCGGTGATCCAGAATTTGTCGCGCAACTTGAGCAGCACCGTGGAGTGACCCAGGCGATAGACGCTGTGATTCGGCGCTGCGATCAGCGCGGCTTGCGTCAGGGCTTGCACCGGGACGGGGGCGCTCGGGCGGGTGTTTTGCGGTTTGTGGAACAGCGCGTTCCACAGGATGCCCATGGTTTTGCCAAAGCTTAAACGTTGAACCGGCGTGAAGTTCTGATACTGGCCTTGAGCCTGTCGGGACGCTTCAGGTGTGGAGGCGTTGTCCGCCGGGGAGTTTGAATTGGCCATGACTGAGTGACTCCAGAAAAACCGCGTTTGACGCGATTTACCTCTTTGGGACGATAAATGGCCAAGGCACGCACGCATCAGCCGGACTTTCTATTTTTACCGGGCAGGATTAACAAAACATTACACTGCACAGTGTAGTTTCTAGGTTGCATCAAAGTCGATGACAAGTAAACTGCTGAGTGTAGTTTCCACTTTCTTCCTGCCGAAGCGTACTTATGACAGCTCCACAGCGCCTCACCGACCGAAAACGCCAAGCGATCATTCAAGCCGCGATCATCGAGTTCCGTAACAACGGTTTCGAGATCACCAGCATGGACAGGATTGCGGCCACTGCCGGCGTGTCGAAGCGCACGGTGTACAACCACTTTCCCAGCAAGGAAGAGTTGTTCGCCGAGATCCTCAATCAACTATGGATCCGGGTGACGGCAGAACAGGAAACGGCCTACCGTCCCGACCTGCCGTTGCACGACCAATTGCGCGTGTTGCTGATGGCCAAGCTGCAAATGTTGGGTGATGACAATTTTCTCGATCTGGCTCGGGTGGCGATAGCAGCGACCATTCATTCCCCGGAGCGGGCGCAGGATATGGTGGCGCGAATGGGCGAACGCGAAGAAGGGCTGACGGTGTGGATTCGGGCCGCACAGGCCGATGGCCGATTGAAAGCCGTGGCGCCTGAATTCGCCGCTCAACAGATCCATGGCCTGCTCAAGTCTTTTGCATTCTGGCCGCAGATTTCCATGGGCCAACCCAGCTTGTCAGCCGAGGAGCAAAACACGGTGGCGGATTCCGCTCTGGCCATGTTCCTGGGCTATTACCAGCTCTAGTCCAGCCATCTACAGCACTTGCCGACATTAAATGGCTTCGAAGGACACTGATTAATCCGGCTGGAATAAATGACAATGTGCACCGCTTTTACCGATGAGCGGTAATTCCGCCCCCATGCAGTAAAGTGTTTCAGAATGAATCTGGTGCAGGAAATTATGGATAGACAACACGGCAAGGGTTTGTCATTTGCCAAACGCATCTACATGCCTCGAACCATTGGCTTGGGCATCGGCAGTTTGAGTGTGGCCGCCGCTCTGTATCCGCTGCACTTGCCGGTCTGGGTCTGGGTTTTGTTGGCACTCAATGGTTTTGTCTGGCCGCATCTTGCTTATCAACTGTCGAGCCGCTCGGCCTTTCCCTACAAGGCCGAACGCCGGAATCTGCTTTACGATTCGCTGTGCGGTGGCTTTTGGGTCGCGACGTTCCAGTTCAATCCACTTTGCACCGTGACCATTCTGGCGATGATGGCGATGAACAATGTCGCCGCCGGCGGCCATCGGATGTTCCTGTTGGGCAGCCTGAGCCAAGCGGCGGGCGTGCTGATTTCCTGGTCGCTGTTCGGTGCGGCATACACCCTGTCGACCACGCAATTGCAGGTGTGGGCGTGCTTGCCGATGCTGACGCTCTACCCGTTGGCGTTGGGCATGGTCTGCTACCAATTGGCGATCAAGCTTTCAGAACATAAACGCACCCTGAGCGCCCTGAGCCGCACCGACAGTTTGACCGGGTTGCTCAACCACGGTGCCTGGAAGGACTTGCTGCACCTGAAGTTTCGCGAGTGCAGCCAGCGTCATGAGCAGGCCGTCATTGCACTGATCGACATCGACCATTTCAAAGCCATCAATGACACCTACGGTCATCTCATCGGTGACTCCGTGCTGCGCCAGTTGAGCGTCGAGCTCAAATGCAACCTGCGCGAAAGCGACCTGGCCGGTCGCTATGGCGGTGATGAATTTTGCGTGATTCTGCCCAACATGCCGCTGAATCAGGCCGTGGACGTGATGGAGCGTTTGCGCAGCGTGTTGCAAGACTATCGGCATGGGGAAGTGCCCGGACTGCGGGTCAGCCTGAGTATCGGTCTGGCGGCCTACCAACCGTCGTTTACCGATGCAACGGCCTGGCTCGATGACGCGGACAAAGCCCTGTACACCGCGAAAAACACCGGACGCAACAAGGTCAGTGTCAACACAAACAACACCAGCCTGGAAACGTCGTAAGCATGATGCGATAGCTTGGCGATTACGCTGCTTGAATGACGCCAGGGCTATAGTGAGCCTCAGTCCCAGCGCCAGGCAGAGAGCACCATGAACACCACGCCAACAGACAACGCCACCGCCGCCCCCGTCGATCACCTGCGTTTCCATCGCCATCACGCCCATCTGGCGCCGACCTTTGGCAATGACAAGTTTGCCCTGCGCGCCGAAGCCTTTGCGCGGTTCTTCGGTACCCCGACCTTTCTCGGCGCCCAAACGCTGATCGTGGTGGTCTGGGTGTGCCTCAACCTGTTCGGTGTCACCCACTTCGATGTGTACCCGTTCATCCTGCTCAACCTGGCGTTCAGCCTGCAATCGGCCTATGCCGCGCCACTGATTCTGTTGGCCCAGACGCGTCAGGCCGCACGCGACAAAGCCCAATCCGATGCCGATGCACAGCACCGTGAAGCGCTGGCGACCGCCAACAGTGAGCGGCAGGCAGAAGCCGCGAAAAACACCGCGCAACTGCTGGAACTGCTCGAGCAGAACACCCGCCTCACGGAGATGACCAAGGCCCTCACCGAGCGCATCGAAAACCTGACTTCGGAAATGCATCAACACTTCGTGCGCAAGGATGAGCCACAGGCCTGAACGGTTTCACGGCAGTTTCAGCGCCCGCCCCAGCTCATCGAACAAGGTGACCACCGAGCGCAAGGCTCGGCAGTCGGGACGGGTCAGCAGCCACAGCGCGGTGTCGTATCCGTGCAAGGGCTCGCCCAATGGACGCAATCCCTCGCCGATCAAGAAGTCCGGCAACGCTGCGACACCCAGCCCCGCCCTGACCAGCTCGGTAACCGACAGCATGCTGTTGCAACGGTAACCCGGCGTTACGCCCGGCAAGGCCTGGCGACGCCAGGTCACGGTCGGATGATCCGGCAGGAAGTCATCCGGGGCGATCCAGGTCAATGAGGCCAGCTCTATGGTGTTGACCGATTGCAGGTATCGCTCGCTGGCGCAGACGCGGTAGGCAATATCCGCCAGCCGCCGTCCTACCAGATGCTCCGGTGGCGTGCGGGTCAGGCGCAGGGCGATGTCGGCATCCCTGCGGCTGAGGTTGGCAAAGTCATTGGAGGTGCTGAGTTCGAGCGTCAGCGCCGGATAGTTCGGCATGAACTGCGCCAGCGCCGGCAACAGCAAACCTTGCAGGACCGAATCGGTACAGGTCAGGCGCACGATGCCGCTGATCACTTCACCGCCCTGCTCCACACCGATGCGCGCCGCCTCCAGCGCCTGTTCAGCGCGCTCGGCCTGCTCGGCCAGTGACTGCGCCAGGGTGGTGGGCAGGTAACCGGCGCGGCTTTTTTCGAACAATTGCTGACCCAGCGCAGCCTCCAGCCGACGCACCGCTCGAAACACCGTCGAGACGTCCACCTTCAACAGCTGCGCGGCGCGGGCCAGAGAGCCGCCGCGCACCAATGCAAGGATCAGGGCCAGGTCCGGGTAGTCCAGTCGATAGTGCGTGGCTGCATTGATCACTTGGGAAAACGCCAATATTGAGTGCGTGAGCGCCAATCTATAGTGGGCCTCAGGAATCAACAAGTGCAGAGGCCCCTCATGGAAAAACCTCCGATTCGCATCGCCCTGATCGGCGACTACGACCCGCAAGTCACCGCCCACCAGGCCATTCCCGTAGCCCTTGAAATGGCCGCTGAACCCAGCGGCCTGAACGTGCAATGGCAATGGCTGGCCACCGATGAAATCCACGCCGGGACACCGCTGCACCCCTTCGATGGCTTCTGGTGTGTGCCGGCCAGCCCGTATCGCAACATGGACGGTGCTTTGCTGGCGATCCGTTTTGCCCGCGAACAACGGCGACCGTTCCTCGGCACCTGCGGCGGTTTTCAACACGCGGTACTGGAATATGCGCGCAATGTGCTGGGCTGGTCGGATGCCGAACACGGCGAGACGGCACCCGATGCAGCACGGGCGTTGCTGACGCCACTGTCGTGCGCGCTGGTCGAGGCCGTCGATTCCATTCATCTGGCTGAAGGCTCGTTGATCGCACAGGCGTACGAAAGCGCCGAGATTCGTGAAGGCTATCGCTGTCGCTATGGGGTGAATCCGCAGTTCGAAGGGGAGCTGCTCAAGCACGAGCTGCACGCCGTCGGCCACGACTCGGAACAGGGACTGCGCGCGGTCGAACTCAGCGGCCACCCGTTCTTTGTCGCGACCTTGTTTCAACCCGAGCGCGCGGCACTCGGGGGCGTATTGCCGCCGCTGGTTGGCGCCTTTGTCGAAGCCTGCGCGGGGCGCTGGTCATGATCGCCGCTACGCCAACGGCGCCTTATTACGCGGTGATCTTCACCTCGGTTCGCACCGAAGGTGATCAGGGTTACGCCGAAGCAGCCGCACGGATGCTCGAACTGGCCCGTGAACAGCCGGGGTTTCTCGGAGTGGAATCGGCTCGGGGTGAGGATGGGCTGGGAATAACCGTGTCGTATTGGGCCAGTGAGGCGGCGATTCTGGCGTGGAAGCAGCATCCGGAGCATACGGCGATTCGCGAGCGTGGGCGTTCGACCTGGTATGCGCGGTGTCATACAAGGGTGTGTCGGGTTGAGCGGGCCTATGGGTTCAGTCTGTAAATGATGCGGTGTTCTTTAGGCCGTCTTCGCGGGCGAGCCCGCTCCCACAGGGATTGATGGCAACCTGTGGGAGCGGGCTTGCCCGCGAAGAGGCCAGAACAGTCACCACAAAAAACTCAACCCTGAACCAGACTGCGAACCGCCGATATCTCCGGCACTTCCCCCCGGTTCATGTACACCCGCAACGGCTCGGTGATGTTGATCCGGTCATCGATGTTCTGGTCCAGCAGCAACTGGATCAATTCGCGCTTGAGCGTCATGGCCTGCCCAGGCCCCGCGCCCCAGACGAATTCGCTGGTCGGGATGATGCCGTCGTCCGCCACGTCCATGCCGAATGAGTCTTCGCTGAAGCGCACTAGGTAGTGGCCGGTCTTGCGGTTGAGGCCGACGAAGCCCTTGAGTTGGTCGGCCGCCTGGCAGATGAGCTGGGAAGTGATGCGCATGGTAAACCCCGCAATGGTGATCGTTGGTTTACACGCAGGGCCTGCGTTTCCCTCTGCCGGGGAAATTGCAGGGCGCCAGCGTACTGCAAACGGGCGCACAAAAACGCTGACGAATATCAGCTTCAGGCAGATTTATGTCGGTCTCGCGATAGCGCCCGCAAAGATGAGTTGTTAAAAGGGACCGCTCACTCATTGCGAAAGGATCTCGACCATGCCCGCAACCTTCACTAAAAGCGCCCTGTTGTTGAGCCTGCTGCTAGGCCTCGGCCAGGCACAGGCCGCCAGCGAACCCGGTCCCACGGAACTGGCGACTCGCCTGGGCATTCCGCACCCGGCGGTGATCGCCCACCGTGGCGCGTCTTTCGATGCGCCGGAATCCACCGCCGCGGCCTACAAGACGGCCCGCGATCTGGGCGCCGATTACCTGGAACTGGATCTGCAGCGCAGCAAGGACGGCGTACTGTTCGCACTGCACGACAACAACCTGCAACGCACGACCGACGTCGCCAGCAAATTCCCCGAACGCAAGGACAGCCCGGCCAATGCCTTCACCATGGCCGAACTGAAAACCCTGGATGCGGGCAGCTGGTTCAATACCGCCTACCCGGATCGCGCGCGTCCAGCCTTCGCCGGCCTGAAGATTCTGACCCTGGATGAAATCATCGACATCGCCGAGGGCAGCGCCCAGCACAAGCCCGGGCTGTACATCGAGACCAAGGAGCCCAAGCAGTTTCCCGGCATCGAACACGACCTCAAGGAAAAACTCCAGGCCCGTGGCTGGCTGAACCCGAGCGAATCGAAACCGGCGAACAGCGCGCTGGCGGTTGGCCAGGGCAACGGTAAGGTGGTTTTGCAGACCTTCGAGAAGAGCAGTCTCGAACTGCTGCAAAAGGAAATGCCGAAGGTGCCGAAGATCCTGCTGTTGTGGGTCGGTGAAGGCAGTATCGAGCCCAAGTCCAAGGTGACCTTTGCAGAGTCCGGCGCCAAGGACAAGGCCGCTTACTACGCCGCACAACAACCGAAGGACAAAGCCGAATTCCAGCGTTGGGTCGACTACGCCAAGGCCCAGGGCGCCATCGGCACCGGCCCGTCTGCCGCACTGACCCAGGGTGGCGACCAGAGTTACTCGGACCTGGTGCAACCCTGGATGACCCAGTACACCCACGATCAGGGCCTGCTGGTGCACGTCTACACCATCGACGATGCGGTGGACTACCAGAAAGTCATGGACGCCGGCGTTGACGGAATCTTCACCAACCGCGCCAGCGAACTGTTGAAGTTCTATAAACGTCCGGCGGCGAGTGTGGCGCAGGTGCTTCAGAACAACGGCTACTGATCCGCAATCACGCAAAACCCTGTGGGAGCGTGGCTTGCCCGCGAAGGGGCCATCAGCCTCAACATCATCGTTGACTGACACTCCGCTATCGCGGGCAAGCCACGCTCCCACAGGAATTGATGCAGGACATGTAGAGGGTTTTAAGGGTGGCTTAAGTTACAAAAGCTAACCTGATCTCACTTAAACAGATCACCCAAGGAAAGAAGCCCATGAAGACCCTGACTGCTTTGTTCACCGCTGCGACCCTGATGCTCACCACAGGTCTGGCCCAGGCTAAAGATGTGCCCGTCGACCAGATCCCTCAACTGGTCAAGGAAGGCAAGATCAAGCCGCTGGAAGAGTTGAACCAGATCGTGTTGAAGCTGCACCCGGGCGCCACCATCACCGACAGCGACCTGGACAAACACTCCACTATCTACGAGTACGAAGTCGAACTGCGTGACGCCAGCAATGTTGAATGGGACGTGGATTTGAACGCTGCCACCGGCGAAGTCCTGAAGAACAAACAAGACGACTGATGCACTCAGCAAAAGCCGCACAAATTGAAAGTCGTGCGGCTTTTTTGCGTCTGGATGATTGATCAGGCGCACGAGCTGACCAGCGAGCCCGACGTGGTTGCCGCCACTACTGGCGTCACAAAAAAGTCATCCGCGCTTGCGATGATGCCGCTCAAGTGAACCTGTAAAACACGCGACAGGCGCCTCCCCTTGCGAGTCCTCATGAACCACAGCATCGATCAAAGCCATCGCGACACGGATCTGTTCGGCCTGCTCTACGGTTTCAGTTTTCGCCCCGGTGAGGCCGGTCGGGATATCAGCTCCGCCGAAGCCTTGCAGTACCTGCAACAACCGGAAAGCGACGAACAGTTTCTCTGGCTGCACCTGAACCTCGCCCATGCCGCGTGCGAGCGCTGGATGAAAAGCCATCTGGAATTGCCCGAAGAGTTTTTCGAGGCGCTGCACGAAGGCTCGCGCTCGACGCGTATCGAGCATGTCGACTCCGCGTTGCTGGCGGTGGTCAACGACGTGGTGTTCAACCTCAGCAACCTGGTCTCGTCGGATGTCTCGACCTTGTGGGTGTGCGCCCGCAGCCGGCTGATCATCAGCGCCCGCCTGCAGCCGCTGCACTCGGTGGACAAGTTGCGCTCGTCGGTGAAGGCCCGGGAATGCTTTCGCTCTCCGCTGGAGCTGCTGGTGCATCTGCTGCGCGACCAGGGTGAAGTGCTGACCCAGATCGTGCGCAAGACCAGTCAGAGCGTGGACCAGATCGAAGACGAGTTGCTCTCCTCGCGCCTGTCGACCAACCGCGCCGAGCTGGGCGCCAATCGCCGGGTGCTGGTGCGCTTGCAACGGCTGTTGGCGCTGGAGCCAGGCTCGTTGCTGCGCCTGCTCAACCGGCCGCCGCAATGGCTGCAAAAGGAAGACGTGAAGGAGCTGCGCAAATCCACCGAGGAGTTTGCGCTGATCATCAACGACCTCACGGCGCTGGGTGAGCGGATCAAGCTGTTGCAGGAAGAGATCGCCGCCAACATCAACGAACAGACCAACCGCACGCTGTTCACCCTGACAGTGGTGACGGTGCTGGCGCTGCCGATCAACATCATCGCCGGTTTCTTCGGCATGAACGTCGGCGGCATTCCGTTGGCCGATGACCCGGAAGGATTCTGGATCCTGGTGGCGCTGGTCGCGACCTTTACCGTGATTGCCGGGCGATGGGCGTTTCGCAAGCAGCAGGATTATTAAGATCAAAAGATCGCAGCCTTCGGCATCTCCTACAGGTCAACGGTGATCCTTTGTACTGGTTGTTCACCCAACTGTTCTGAACACCGCAGTACCCTGTGGTAGCGGGCTTGCCCGCGAATGCGTCGGCACATCCGGCAGCTATGTGTCAGACAGACCGCTTTCGCGAGCAAGCCCGCTCCCACAAAAAACCTTGTCTCAGGTTTCCGAGCGGATCACTTCCCCCAGCCAATCCATGAACACCCTCACCCGCAACGGCAAATGCCGCTGCCGGGCATAGAGCAGCGACGCCTCCATGGACGGCGCATTGAACGGCGACAACACCTCGACCAGTTCACCGCTTTGCAGGTATTGCTGCATGCCCATTCTCGGCGCCTGAATCAGGCCGAAACCACCCAGACAGGCGGCCTCATAGGCATCGGTGCTGTTGACCGTGACACTGCCGGCCATCGGCAGTCGCCGCACCTGCCCCTTGTCGACGTACACAAAGCCTTCCGAACGGGCACCCAAAACGCCGACGTAATGCACCAGCCGATGCCGCGTCAGATCCTCCAGTCGCTCGGGCACGCCATAGCGCTGCAGATACGCAGGGCTGGCGCAATTGACCATGGTGAAGTCACACAGGTGTCGCGCCACCACCGATTGGTCCGGCTGGGCGCCGATGCGCAGCACGCAATCGAACCCTTCGGCGAGCAGATCGACCCGGCGGTCGGTGCTGCTGATTTCCAGCTCAATCAGCGGGTGCTGCGCCATGAACGCCGGCAGGCGCGGCATGATCACGCGACGGGCGAGAATGTTTGGCAGGTCGATGCGAATGCGCCCCACCAGCGACGCCTCGTCCTGGCGAAACAAGCCCTCGATTTCGTCCATGTGCGACAACAGGTCCTTGCTGCGCTCATACAACACCAGGCCATCCTGGGTCGCCTGGACCTTGCGCGTGGTGCGTTGCAACAGCCGGGTGCCGAGCAATGCCTCCAGTGCCTGCACATGCTCGGACACCGTGGATCTGGGCAGCCCCAGACTTTCTCCGGCGAGGGTAAAACTCGACATCTCGCTGACCCGGACAAAGGTGCGCAGCAATTCCAGTTTGTTCATCAGCCCGCTCTTTTATTGTTCGGCTTATCCGACCAGTGATTCCGGTTTTACTCTGTTTATCACCCATGCCCGGATAAATAAACTTCCTCACATCAACCGCCCACTGCACCTGAGGAAGTCCCATGAACCGTAAAATCGCACTGATCACCGGTGCCAGCCGCGGCCTCGGCAAAAACGCCGCCCTGCATCTGGTTGCCCAGGGCATCGACATCATCGGCACCTACAACAGCCGCGCCGATGAGGCCCAGGCACTGGTGGCCGAGATTGAAAGCCTGGGTGGTCGCGCCGTCATGCTGCAACTGGACGTTGCCCGCAGTGAAAGCTTCAGTGCCTTCGCCAGCGAAGTCACAAAGGTCCTGCACAGCCACTTCGAGCGCGAGGGTTTCGATTTTCTGATCAACAACGCCGGGATCGGCCTGCACGCCAACTTCGTCGACACCACCGTCGAGCAGTTCGACCTGTTGGTGAACATCCAACTCAAGGGGCCGTTTTTCCTCACGCAGAGCTTGTTGCCATTGCTCAATGACGGCGGGCGCATCATCAACATTTCCAGTGGCCTGACCCGTTTCAGCCTGCCGGGCCACAGCGCCTATGCGGCGATGAAAGGCGCGATGGAAGTGTTGACCCGCTACCAGGCCAAGGAACTTGGTGCGCGCAACATCGCGGTGAATATCCTCGCACCCGGCGCGATTGAAACCGATTTCGGCGGTGGCGCCGTGCGCGACAACCCCGGGTTGAACACCCTGGTGGCGAACAACACCGCCCTGGGTCGCGCCGGTCTGCCGGATGACATCGGCGCCGCGATTGCGCTGCTGCTGGCGCCGGGCAGCCAGTGGATCAATGGCCAGCGCATCGAGGCGTCGGGAGGGATGTTTTTGTAACGCTTAATGCTGAACAACTGGCGGGACACTACACCTGTGGCGAGGGGGCTTGTCGGATCGCCGCACCGCCCCGTTCGACTGCGAAGCAGTCGCAAAGCTTGGAACCGCTTCGCGCTCCAACGGGGGCAAGCCCCCTCGCCACAAAAGCGTTTGTCAGCAAACCTGGCGCAACACCACCCGCTCCCGAACCACGTCATACACCCAGTGGTACACGTAGGTGTACGGCAGGAAGAACAGCAACACGCCGATATCCAGCAGGAACGCCTGCCACAGGCTGACATCCATCCACCAGGCAATCAGCGGCACGCCAAGCGCGACCAGACCGCCTTCGAACAACAGCGCATGCACCACGCGGACCCAGGCGTTGTGGGCGATGGCGAGGCGCTTGAGCACCCGGTCGAACATACCGTTGAAGACCACGTTCCAGGCCAGGGCCAGGGCGGCGATGAGGACGGTGACCATGCCCATTTCCAGCATTGGTTTCTTCATGATCCAGGCCAGCAGCGGAGTACAGATCAGGATGGCCAGCAGTTCGAAACCGATGGCTTGGAAAATACGCTCAGTTATGGATTTGTTGGCGCTCATGGCCGAACTCCCTTGAGTGACTGTGGTTGCCATGATCTGTCATCACACCGATACTTCATAACCAATAACCATCGATCAAGGCGATAGTTCATGGCCTCTCACGAAGTGTTGCTGGCGTTTGTCGAAGCCGCGACCCAAGGCTCGTTTTCCGCCGCGGCGCGCAAGCTGGGCCGCAGTCAGTCGACCATCAGCGCGGCGGTGGCCAGCCTGGAAATCGACCTCAACCTGACATTGTTCGACCGCAGCAGCCGCAAGCCCGGGCTGACCCCGGCCGGACGCGTCATGCTGCAACGGGCCGAAGACATCCTGGCCGCCAGCAGTCGTCTGGAAATGACCGCCCGCCAGCTGTCCCAAGGGGTGGAAGCGAAGCTGACGGTGGCGCTGTCCGACACCTATCAATCGGACCGTTTCGAGGCGTCACTCAGTGCCTTCGAGCAGCGTTACCCGGACCTTGAACTCGAATGCCTGATCGCCGAATGCGATGACCTGGTGTCGCTGGTGCAAAGCGGCCGGGCGCAGATTGCCTTCGCCGAAATGCAGGACAGCTATCCACCGGACCTGGTCAGTTCGACGGTGGACGAGCGCACGGAAATCGCCCTGTTCGTGTCCCCTACCCACCCGCTGGCAAGGCTGGACGACGTCGATCAGGACGTATTGCAGCTACACCGTGAACTGCGCCTGGCGACCATCATCAATCCCTATGAAAGTCGGGCGAAGGGTCGCGTCTGGTCGGCGCCGAGTTATCTGATGCTGCTGGAAATGGCCCAGGGCGGATTCGGCTGGGCGCCGTTGCCCCGCTGGCTGGTGGAGCGCTTCGGGCCCGGCACCCTGCAGGAACTGGTGGTGCGCGGCTGGCCGAAAACGGTGTCGGTGGATGCGTTGTGGTCGCGGCTCAATCCACCGGGGCCGGCGGGGAGCTGGTTGCTGGGCAAGATGCTGGAATAGCGGTGTGGCCTTCGCGAGCAAGCCCGCTCCCACATTGGAATGCGTACACCTGTGGGAGCGGGCTTGCCCGCGAAGAGGCCATCACATTCAACATCACTCCAACGCCTTGAGCCGCGCTTCGATAAACCGCCGCTCCGGCTCCTGCCGGGTCAACGCCAGTGCCCGCTCCCACGCCGCCCGCGCCTCTGGCATACGACCCAGTTGCCGACAAAACTCCGCCCGCGCCGAATGCGCCAGGTGGTAATCCAGCAGTTCGCCCCGCGCCAGAATGGCATCGACCAGCGTCAGCCCCGCCTGCGGTCCATCGCGCTGCGAAATCGCCGCCGCACGATTCAACTCGATCACCGGCGACGGCACCGCCCGCAGTAGCACGTCATACAGGCCGACAATCTGCGGCCAATCGGTTTCCCCCGCCGTCGAGGCTTCGGCATGCACCGCCGCGATGGCCGCTTGCAGGCAATAGGGCCCGAATCGCCCCATGCCCAGCGCGTGCTCGATCAGCGCGCAGCCTTCAGCGATCAACCCGGCGTCCCACAGCGAACGGTCCTGCTCGTCCAGCACAATCAGCTCACCACTCGCCGAAGTCCTGGCCGGACGCCGCGACTCGTGCAGCAGCATCAACGCCAGCAAGCCCATGACCTCCGGCTCCGGCAACAACTCCACCAGTAACCGGCCGAGACGGATCGCCTCGCGGGTCAATTCCTCGCGGACCAGTTCGGCGCCAATGGACGCCGAGTAGCCCTCGTTGAACACCAGGTAGATCACCCGCAATACGCTGTCCAGGCGCTCGGGCAACTCAGCCAGTGTCGGCACTTGATAAGGGATTTTCGCGTCGCGGATCTTCGCCTTGGCACGAACGATGCGCTGGGCGATGGTGGCCGGGGCCGAGAGAAAGGCCCGGGCGATTTCTTCCGTGGTCAGATCACAGACTTCCCGTAGTGTCAGCGGCACTTGCGCGTCCGCCGCCAGGGCCGGGTGGCAGCAAGTGAAGATCAGCCGCAGGCGATCGTCTTCCACGTCTTCATCACTCCAGTCTGCCTGTTCCAACGCCTCCAGCTGTGCGATCAGCAAGGGCTGCGACGCGGCAAAACGAGCGCGCCGGCGCAAGGCATCGATGGCCTTGAAGCGCCCGGCGGACACCAGCCAGGCCCGCGGATTGTCCGGCACGCCGTCACGCTGCCAGCGTTCGACCGCGATGAAAAACGCCTCGTGCAAGGCTTCTTCGGCGAGGTCGAAATCACCCAGCAAACGAATCAGGGTCGCAAGAATGCGCCGCGACTCTTCGCGATAGACCCGCTCGACCTGCGCCTGTACCGGCAGCCCTGGCATCTTAAGGATTCAACTGCCGAACGGGGCGCACTTCGACACTGCCGACCCGGGCCGCCGGAATGTTCCCGGCGACCTGGAGGGCTTCGTTGAGGTCCTTGGCATCGATCAGGTAAAAACCGGCCAACTGCTCCTTGGTTTCAGCGAATGGACCGTCGGTGATCGACAGCTTGCCGTTGCGCATGCGCACGGTGGTAGCAGTCTGCACCGACTCCAGCGCCTCGGCGGCGACCATCCGGCCACTGCCCTGGATCGACTCGGCATAGGCCATGCACTCTTCGTCCTTCGGACTTTCCGGCAGCGAATGCAGCAAGCGCTCATCGCTGTAGACCAGGCATAGGTACTTCATCACGCTCTCCTTATCGAACGATCAACTATGGTCGCTGACTCGCATTCCGGCTCAGCTTCCCGACGATCAGGGCTTGAGGTCGAACAGCGTCGCCCCGCTGGTCATGTCGAACGGCGCCGACCAATGTTCGTGGACGATCTGCCACAGCCCGGCTTCCTGTCGATAGCACTGCGAGACACGCATCCAGCAGGCCTGGGTTTCGCCCTTGTCGTTGGTGCCACCGCAATGGGCCAGCCAGTGAGCGAAAGCGATCTCCTGGGACGGCTCGATGGTGATTTCGTCGAATTCGAAAATGTGCGGGCCGGGGCACATTTCCATGCAGGCCTGCCAATGCGCGCGATACGCCGGCTTGCCCTTGAATTGCAGGGCCTTGACCGCGTCGAAGGAGACAATGTCATCGGCATACAGGGCCATGACTTTTTCAATGTCCTTGGTCATGACCGCCTGACGATAGTTCTCGATGAGGTTCTGGATCTGGGTTTGCGAGTTCATGGTGGTTCTCCGTGGTTTTTATTGGAAGACACCCTTAGTCGTCTGGCGATCCGGCGAATCGACAGAAGAAATAAAAATAATCCAAACGGCCAGAATCGCTAGAATCCGAGGTTCTATTCATGTTGGAAAAAGGACACTCCCGTGACAGCTCGACTTGTGCCTTACGAAAGCCTGAATGCGCAGCAGCGCCAACAGGTCGAGGCCATTGAAGTACATCCGGAGCAGATAAAGTTCTCCGGTGATATCCACGGTGCATTGCACATCTTGTTGTCCAGGCCCGGCCCGGGGGTCAAAGGATTTGCCCTGCTGGCCGACGACATTCCCGTGGCCTTCCTGCTGCTCAAACGCCCACCCGTATTGCCTGCGTGGGCCAATGAACACAGCGCCACGCTGCATGCCCTGCAAGTCGATCAACGCGCCCAGGGCAAAGGCTACGGCAAGGCCTGCCTGCAAGCGCTGCCCGAGGCGGCGCGCCTGGCCTGGCCGGAAATCCGCGGGCTGGAGCTGTCGGTGGATGCCGATAACGAAGCAGCCATCGCCCTGTACGAAAGGTTCGGCTTTGTCGACAGCGGCGAGGCGTACAAGGGCCGGATCGGTTATGAGCGGCGGATGGGCCTGACCTTTTGAGGTAACCCCATTCAAATGTGGGAGCGGGCTTGCTCGCGAAGGCGGAGTGTCAGCCAACGATGATGTCGACTGACACTCCGCCTTCGCGAGCAAGCCCGCTCCCACAGGGGACCTCAGTGTGGCTTACAGTTCGAGCACCATCTCATGCCACGCCATGCCGCCATGGTCCGACGCCGATGGCTTGACGTAGGCAAAGCCGAAACCGGCATACAACGGAATATGCCGCTCCTTGCACATCAGGTTGATGCTGACTTTGCCCATCGCACGCATACGCTCGATGAATTCGCCCATCAAAAGCTTGGCCAGGCCCTGCCCCTGATAATCCGGGTGCACCACCACCGACATGATCACCACATGCGGCCCGGCGGGGTCGTGCCCGATCAATTCCTTGAAAGCTTCGTCCGACATTTCCACCTGAAACGCCGCGCCGGAGTTGATGAAACCGGCGACGACCCCGTCAACCTCGGCGACGATAAACCCCTCGGGCCAGGTGGCGATGCGGGTGGCGATCTTCTCGCGGGTCGCGGCTTCGTCACCTTCATAGGCAAGGGTTTCGATGGCAAAGCAGCGGTCCAGATCGGCGGGGGTGACGTTGCGGATGACGGTGTTCATGGCGGCTCGGGATCAGCATGGGAAAGGCTGGGGATGATAAATCAGCCGCCGTGGGACATCGAGAGACGAATCGGCTGATCCGCCTCTCGCGGCAGGTGTCATGCCTTGATCGGCAGCCAGAGTTCCAGCTTGCCGGTGTTGAGCTTGGGGTTGAAGTCTTCGCTGTAACGCTCGAACTCCGGCGCCGCCAATAGCTCGTGGCCGGACTGCGGCAGCCACGTGCCATGGATGTACTGGAAGGTTTGCGGCAGGGTGTCCAGCGGCCCCTTGTGTTCGAACACCGCGTACAGCTGCGGCTGAACTTCCACCCAGCGATAGGTTTCCGGCAAGTCATCGAGCTTGCTGATCTCGACCCCGGCGATGTAATCGAAGCCGCCCTTGCCGTCAAAATTGCAGCAGACGCCGTAGGTGACCTCGCCTTTCTGACCCGGAATATGGCCCATGTGCGGGATGAATTTCTCCCAGAGTTCGGGAATGCCCTGGGTGGTTTGCTGGGTGAATGTTCCGCCCAGCCCTGCAATCAGCAGGAAGTGCCCGTGTTCGAAACGCGGTTGCGTCAGTTCGACGCGTGCTGGCTCATCCATGACTCGACTCCTGACGCATAAAAATGGGTTCGGCTGGGAGTATAGAAGCCAAACCCGATTCGCCCAGTTACAGGGCGTGCAACGGCTCGACCGCACCGGCGCCGACGAACTCGTTGTAACCCGATAGGATCACGTAGACCGCGAAATAGCAGAAGATCGCCGCCGATGCCATATAGGAATAACGCAGCAACTTGTCGCCGAGCAACTTGCCGCCGTGGCTCGCGGCAAAGCACAGCCCGACACACCAGAGAATCCCCGCGCAGAGAAAACCGCCGAGAAACAGCGCTGAGCTGAGGGCACCACCGCCACCGGAACGGGCGATCAGCGTGCCACCCACGGCGGCGAACCAGAGAATCGCACTGGGCGACGACATGGCCAGGAAGATCCCGCGAAAGAACTCCTTGCGATGGGAGTTGTGCCCCACCTCGGCCGACTGCGCCAGCACCGCCTCGTGGTGAATCGCCGAATAGATCATCTTCGCCGCGAAGTACACCAGCAGCGCCGAGCCACCGATCCACAACACCCAACGCACGCTTTCGTATTGCAGCAACACGGTCATGCCGGCCAGCGCCAGTACCGCGTAGATCAGGTCGCCGACGCAGGTCCCCAGGCCCAGGGCAAAGCCCTGGAAATAGCCGCGCTGCATAGCCAGGGTGATCATCGCGATGTTGGCCACGCCGATATCCAGGCACAGCGAAAGGCTCAGCAAGAAGCCGCTGGTAAATTCCATCGAACCCTATCCTTCGGAAAAATTTGTTTACATTGAAGCTGGACAGTCTGCCACAGCTGCCCTTACATTCCGCCACAGGTCACCGCAGTGACCAGCGTCGCTCGGACGGTTCCGGGCGCTTACGTTATCCGAGGCAACAATGGCCGAACAAGGTTCGCCGCGCCGCTTTGCGCGCATCGATCGACTCCCCCCTTACGTTTTCAACATCACCGCCGAGCTGAAGATGGCCGCCCGTCGTCGTGGCGAAGACATCATCGACTTGAGCATGGGCAACCCCGACGGCGCCACGCCGCCGCACATCGTCGAAAAACTCGTCACGGTGGCCCAGCGCGAAGACACCCACGGCTACTCCACCTCCAAGGGCATTCCGCGCCTGCGCCGGGCGATTTCCAACTGGTACAAGGACCGCTACGAGGTCGACATCGACCCGGAAAGCGAAGCCATCGTCACCATCGGTTCCAAGGAAGGCCTGGCACATCTGATGCTGGCCACCCTGGATCAGGGCGACACCGTGTTGGTGCCCAACCCGAGCTACCCGATTCACATCTACGGTGCCGTGATTGCTGGTGCCCAGGTGCGGTCGGTGCCGCTGGTGCCGGGCGTGGATTTCTTCGCGGAGCTGGAGCGGGCCATTCGCGGCTCGATTCCGAAGCCGAAGATGATGATCCTCGGTTTCCCGTCCAACCCGACCGCCCAGTGCGTGGAGCTGGATTTCTTCGAGCGCGTCATCGCCCTCGCCAAGCAGTACGACGTGCTGGTGGTGCACGACCTGGCCTACGCCGACATCGTCTACGACGGCTGGAAAGCCCCGTCGATCATGCAGGTGCCGGGGGCCAAGGACATTGCGGTGGAGTTCTTCACCCTGTCCAAGAGCTACAACATGGCTGGCTGGCGCATTGGCTTCATGGTCGGCAACCCGGAACTGGTCAACGCCCTGGCGCGGATCAAGAGCTACCACGACTACGGCACCTTCACCCCGCTGCAAGTGGCGGCGATTGCTGCCCTGGAAGGCGATCAGCAATGCGTGCGCGACATCGCCGAGCAGTATCGGCAGCGCCGCAACGTACTGGTCAAGGGCCTGCATGAACTGGGCTGGATGGTGGAAAACCCGAAAGCGTCGATGTACGTCTGGGCCAAAATCCCTGAGGCTTACGCGCACCTGGGTTCGCTGGAGTTCGCCAAGAAACTGCTGGCCGAAGCCAAGGTGTGTGTCTCGCCGGGCGTCGGGTTTGGCGAGTACGGCGATGATCACGTGCGCTTTGCGCTGATCGAAAACCAGGACCGGATTCGCCAGGCCGTACGCGGGATTCGCGGGATGTTCCGGGCGGATGGGTTGGCACCGAAAACCAACTGACAACACATGACATTGTGGGAGCGGGCTTGCTCGCGAATGCGGTGTATCAAACAACCTCTTGGTTGACTGACACTCCCCTTTCGCGAGCAAGCCCGCTCCCACATTTGTTCTATGTTCAGCCTTTAAATCGATCACCCACAAAAAAACCGCATCGCTGCGGTTTTTTTGTGTCTGTCGAATCGCTTAGACGAACAGCGACAACAACAGGATAAAGCCCAGGCCCACCACCGACAGGATGGTTTCCATCGCCGTCCAGGTCTTGAAGGTTTCAGCCACGGTCATGTTGAAGTACTGCTTCACCAGCCAGAAGCCGGCGTCGTTGACGTGCGACAGGATCAGGGAACCGGCACCGGTGGCCAGCACCAGCAGCTCACGGTTCACACCCGGAATCATCCCCACCACCGGCACCACGATGCCCGCGCCAGTGATGGTCGCCACAGTCGCCGAACCGGTGGCGATGCGAATCACCGCCGCCACCAGCCAGGCCAGCAGGATCGGCGAGATCTGTGCGTTCACCGCCATGTGGCCGATCACGTCACCCACACCGCTGGTCACCAGCATCTGCTTGAAGCCACCACCGGCACCGATGATCAGGATGATCGCGGCGGTCGGCGCGAGGCTGGCATCCAGCCATTTCATCATCTGGCTGGAACCGATGCCCTGCTTGTAGCCGAAGGTATACAGCGACAGCAGCAACGCCAGCAGAAGCGCCGAAATCGGGTGACCGATCAGGTCCATGAAGGCGCGGAAGATGTTGCCATCGGGCAGCACCACGTCGGCAAAGGTCTTGAGCAGCATCAGGAACACCGGCAGCAGCACGGTCACCAGCGTGATGCCGAAGCTCGGCAGTTCGGCCGAATCCGTTTCGCGGGCCAGTTGATCCACCAGCTCCTGGTTCGGATGACCGGGAATGTGCTTGGCAATGAACGTACCGAAGATCGGGCCAGCGATGATGGCGGTTGGCAGCGCAACGATCAGACCGTACAGAATGGTCTTGCCGATGTCGGCACCGAACACCCCGATGGCCAGCAGCGGACCCGGGTGCGGCGGCACCAGGCCATGTACCGCGGACAGACCCGCCAGCAACGGGATACCGATCTTGATGATCGACACGCCCGTGCGGCGAGCGACGATGAACACCAGCGGGATCAGCAGCACGAAGCCGATTTCGAAGAACAGCGGAATACCGACCAGGAACGCCGCGAACATCATCGCCCACTGCACCTTGTCCTTGCCGAAGGCGCGGATCAACGTCTGCGCGATCTGATCCGCACCGCCCGATTCGGCCATCATCTTGCCGAGCATCGTGCCCAGCGCGAGGATGATGCCGACAAAACCAAGCACGCCACCGAAGCCGTCCTGGAACGCCTTGATGATAGTGCCGATCGGCATGCCGGAGGTCAGCCCAAGGAAGGCTGCGGCGATGATCAAGGCGAGGAAGGGGTGCAATTTGAACTTGGTGATCAGGACGATAAGCCCGATCACCGTGACCACTGCATCGAGCAGCAGGAACGTCTCGTGGGACATGCCAAACATTAGGGGTGTCTCCTGGTTGTTGTTGTTATTAAAGCGGGTTAATCAGAAGCCGCGAGGACAGCGCTGTCTTTGCAAGCACAGTCATACCGCCTGCTTCAGGCCGTTCGCCTGCCACCAGACATGAGCCTGCGCAGCCAGTTGCTCGACGCTATGGGTCGAAGCATCCAGCGCCAGGGTCAACGGCTCGCCGACGGGCGATTCGAGGGTGGCGAACTGGCTGTCGATCAGGGTCGACGGCATGAAGTGGCCCGGTCGATGGGACACGCGGTCGGCGGCCACCTCGGGGGTCAACTCAAGGAACACGAAGCCCAGGCCCGGCAAGGCGCTGCGCAGACGTTCGCGATAGATGTGTTTGAGCGCCGAACAGGTCAGCACCGGGCGCTCGCCCTTGGCGTCGACACGGCGCAGTTCATCGCACAGGCTGTCGAGCCAGCCGGCGCGGTCTTCATCGTTCAGGGGGATCCCCGCGCTCATCTTTTCGATATTGGCGGCAGGGTGGAAAGAGTCGCCTTCAATGGCCGTAGCGCCGCTCAGTTGGCACAGGGCCTCGCTGACGCACGTCTTGCCGCAACCGGCAACGCCCATGATGACCAGGGCGGTGATGGGATGATTCATGTAACACCTCAGCGCGCAGACAGCGCTACCTTTGCCAGTTATGACACTAGACCAAAAGCAGAAGTTGCCGACGCCTTTCTTGTCATTTTGTGGGTTGCAGCAGGTTAGGTCCCAACGCCAAAAAGCGAGGATCAGGCGAACCCTCGCTCACGCATTTGCAGCTGCATCGAGACAGCGCTACCTTAGTGCCTTGAATTTTGTTTGGCAAGCCGTCGATGAACACAACCAAGAACGATAAAAATACCCGCACCACTGGCCGCCCTACCCTGAACGAAGTTGCCCGACTGGCCGGCGTCAGCCCGATCACCGCCTCCCGCGCCCTGCGTGGCGTCAGCACCGTGGCCACCGAGCTGGTGGAAAAAGTGCAGAAAGCGGCGCTGGAACTCAACTATGTCGTCAACCCTGCCGCCCGCGCCCTGGCCTCGGCCCAGAGCCATTCGGTGGTGGTGTTGGTGCCTTCATTATCCAATTTGCTGTTCATCGATACCCTGGAAGCCATTCATCAGGTTTTGCGCCCCAAAGGCTTCGAAGTGCTGATCGGCAACTTCCACTACTCACGTGATGAAGAAGAAAACCTGCTGCGCAACTACATGGCCTATCAGCCACGCGGCTTGCTCCTGACCGGGTTTGACCGCACCGAAAGTTCGCGGCGGATGATCGAAGCCAGCAACATTCCCTGCGTGTACATGATGGAGCTGGACAGTGCGGCCGGGCTCAATTGCGTCGGCTTTTCGCAACTGGCGGCCGGCGAAACGGCGGCCGAGCACTTGCTGTCTCGCGGTCGCAAACGCCTGGCCTACATCGGCGCGCAACTGGACCAGCGCACCTTGCTACGCGGCGAAGGTTTCCGCAAAGCCCTGCAAAAGGCCGGCTTGTACGACCCGGCGCTGGAAGTGCTGACGCCCCGCCCGTCTTCGGTCGGCCTGGGCGGCGAATTGTTCCTGCAGATGATCGCCAGCCGCCCGGATGTCGATGCGATCTTCTTCGGCAACGACGACCTGGCCCAGGGCGCGCTGCTCGAAGCAATGCGACACGGGATCAAGATCCCCGAGCAAGTGGCGATCCTCGGCTTCAACGACCTGCCCATGTCCGAACACATGGTCCCGCGCCTGAGCAGCATCAACACCCCGCGCGAGGCCATCGGCCGCCGCGCGGCAGAGCAGATGCTGACGCTGATGGCCGGCAACAGCGTGGCCAGGCCGGTGCAGGACATGGGGTTTGAGTTGAAGGTGCGGGAGAGTACATAAGCCCCTGCCTCAATGTGGTCAGGCAAAGGACATTGTGGCGAGGGGGCTTGCCCCCGTTCGGCTGCGGAGCAGTCGTAATCCAGTTCACTTGGTTTAACTGTATGACCGCAGTGTCTGTTTTTGGGGTCGCTTCGCAACCCAACGGGGGCAAGCCCCCTCGCCACAGGGAAGACCTCTCATCCTCGCTCAGTGTTCAATCCTGCGGATCGAGGTTATCCAGCACCCGATTCACCGCCAGTTCCGCCAGCATGATGATCTGTGCGATCGCCAGCGCCGTATTGCGCTGGCTGCCTTCCAGAAACGTTGCAAAGTCATTGGTCATCACACTCGCCGAGGCCAGTGATTCGCAGGCGTGCGCCAACAGCGTTTCGTTGTTGATGCCGGGTGAGATGGAGAACATCGGGCTGGGATTGCGTGGGGGGTTGGGCGTGGGCTTGAACATGGCAATACTCCTAGAGTAGTGGAGCTGCCACGATTCGCTGCTAGACGAAAATAAGGTGGCAGCCGTGCGCGGGCTAGCAGACCAGGACTCTAGAACCCGGTAGACCCGAAGGTCTTCCCACGCACAGCCGCCATAACGTGAACTGGCGGGCAGATCACGATGGGTGGACGTCATGCGTCTAAAGTATCCAGGCTGCTAGACCCGATCGCTGAATTTGCAGCGACACGGAACGATAGAGTCCGGATACCAGGCACACAAGTCGGCGGATTCTGGCGTAGTTGTAGGCAAGGGTGCAAGAAAGCGTAACCTGCACAATTCATCTGAAGCCGCTCTCCTACAGCGCCTTCCTACATGCCACCACCTACAATTGCCTGTACGTCATTCTCGCTGGAGCAGAACATGGAACATGCACTGAAGATTCTCGGCAAGGCGTCGTCCATCAACGTCAGAAAAGTCCTGTGGACCTGCGAGGAACTGGGCATCACCTACGAACGCGAGGATTGGGGCAGCGGCTTTGCTTCCACCCACAGCCCGGAGTTCCTCCGGTTCAATCCCAACGCGCAGGTGCCGGTGATCATCGATGAAGCCGGGGTGTTATGGGAGTCCAACACCATCTGCCGCTACCTGGTGGGCAAACACCATCACCATCATACCGAGTTGCTGCCTGCCGAACCGGCCGCTCGCGCCCGGGTGGAACAGTGGATGGATTGGCAAGCCACCGAGCTCAATCCGTCCTGGAGATACCCGTTCATGGCGCTGGTGCGCAAGGACCCGGAATTCCAGGACCCACATAGCCTTGAGGTCGGCATTCGCGGCTGGAACCAGAAGATGGCCATCCTCGAACACCAACTCGCGACCACCAAGACCTATGTCGCCGGACCGCGGTTTACCCTGGCCGACATCGTCATCGGCCTGTCCGTCAACCGCTGGCTGATGACCCCGATCGAGCGTCCGGACTACCCCGCCGTCGATGAGTATTTCAAACGCCTGGCGCAGCATCCCGGCTTCCTGAAGCATTGCTGCAACGGCTTGCCTTGAATGGCCGCAGGTTGCCAATATTACGCGTGTGACCCGGATGAGCGCGGTGCGCTTGAGCCCATCGCCAGCAAGCTGACTCCTGTAATTGCGATCCCCTGTAGGAGCGAGCTTGCTCGCGATGGTCGTTAACGATAACGCGTATGAACTGGATAAACGCGGCGCACTGGAGTCCATCGCCAGCAGGCTGGCTCCTACAGTTGTAGTTACCGCGACTAATTCAGTTGCAACGTCGAGTTGAACTGACTGATCGCATCCACCACATGCCGTGAGCCCTGCTGGATTTCCAGGATCACCTCCCCTGCCTCGTTCGCCAGTTCCACGCCCAGGCCGGTTCGACTCAGACTCGATTGCATGCTCGACACCGCGCTCAGCGACAAGTCGTGGTTCTTGCGCACCACCTCGACGATTTCCAGCGTCGCCTGGCTGGTACGCGCCGCGAGGCTGCGCACCTCATCGGCCACTACCGCAAACCCGCGCCCGTGCTCACCGGCCCGCGCCGCTTCAATCGCCGCGTTGAGTGCCAGCAGGTTGGTCTGATCGGCAATGCCGCGGATGGTCTGCACGATGGTGCCGATGATGTCGGACTGTTTGCTCACGGCATCGATACTCAGTGCCGCTTCGTTCAGGTCGCGGGAAATGTCCTGGATGATCTGCACCGTCTGCTGCACCACTTCGGAGCCCTTGCGCGCGCAGACGTCGTTTTGCACCGAGGTGCTGTGGGCCGATTCGGCGGCGGTTTGCAGGGTGGTCATCTGGTGAGTGATGTCGCTGGCAAACTTGACCACTTTGTACAAACGCCCCTTGGCGTCGAACAAAGGGTTGTAGGACGCTTCGAGGAATACCGTCTGACCTTGCTTGTTCCGGCGCTCGAAACGATGGGAGTGATATTCGCCGCGGTTGAGCGAAGCCCAGAAATTGCGGTAACCCTGGGACTCGGCTTCGGCACGGTGGCAAAACAGGCTGTGATGCTGCCCCACCACTTCGTTGAGCGAGTACTGCATGGTTTTCAGGAAGTTGTCGTTGGCGCTGATGACCTTACCTTCGGGCGTGAATTCGATCACGGCCATGGAGCGGCCGATCGCGGCGAGTCGGCTTTCGTTTTCGTGCTCCTTGTTGACCCGGGCGGTGATGTCGGTAGCGACCTTGATCACGCTCTTGACCTGCCGGTCGGGGCCCAGCACCGGCATGTAGCTGGCTTCGAGCCAGATTTCACGGCCGCTTTTGTGCAAGCGCAAAAAGGTCCCGCTCAGCGGTTCGCCCCGCGCCAGGTCGCGCCATAGTTTGGTGTAGTCGTCGCTGCGGTAGTACTGCTCTTCACAAAAGATCCGGTGATGCTTACCGCGTACGTCTTCGGCGCTGTAACCCATGGCACTGCAAAAATTTTCGTTGGCATCGATGACGATGCCGTCCGGGGTGAATTCAATCATCGCCATCGAACGACTGACCGCCGCCAGCTTGGCGTTGGCCTCGGTCAGCGCACAGCTGAAGCGTTCGATTTCCAGCAGGTCAGCCTTGTGATGTAGGTTGAACATTGTTGTATCACCTTCCGCGCGATTTTTTGATTGATGAAAGTTGCAGGTCTTTCACATCCACCACTACGTTCCGTGGAACAGGCACACGCATCCCTCCAAAAAGAAGGACTAGTCAGGTGATAAACGATGATCAATCGGAGGGTCCTTACAGCGACACGCTCATCAAGACATCCTTCTCTTGATAGCCCGCATGCGGGCCAGCCCTAACAGGTTCGAATCAAATTCCATTTAGCGGACAGCTCCCTGTGTTCAAGTGTTGGTGCCTTTGATTGCGCACTCTGGCGGCAAGTCGACCGCCTCATCACGGTCGACATAACCAGTTACAGCTGATCATAGACAGCAACCTTGGGCTTGCAAGGCCACTAGTCGGCCAGCATTGAGGACAAAAACGGTTCAGCTGCTTGTTGGGGGGTATCGTCCGTTGAGCATGCCCGGCAGCGCCTGCATCGCGGGTTCAAGAGAGGGGGCAGCGGCCGGCGGCGAAACCGGCGTTGGACGCCGAATTGGCGTAGGGCTTGAGACCATTCGCGAGCAAGCCCGCTCCCACATTGGGTCTGTTGTGTCCACAAATCCTGTGGTCAACAAAGATCCCCTGTGGGAGCGGGCTTGCTCGCGAAGACGGCAGTTCAGGCACCGCAGAAACTTCAGACAGTACTACAAGCTCGCACTCACCTTGCTGGCCACCTCCCCCGGCACCCAGCCCTTCCACACCTGCGGCTGCTCACGCAAGAACGCTTCGGCGACTTCGCGGGGTTTCTGGCGCTTTTCACTCATCTGGCCCAGGGTCTGGTTCAACAGATCAATCGGCAGGTCGACCTTTTCGAAGAACGTCACCAGGTCCGGGTATTGCGCCTTGAACGGTGCCGACACGCCAATGGCCAGGCTCGCCGGCATCGAGCGCGTGCCTTTGGGATTCGGGTTGTTGGCATCGGCCAGGGTTTTCCAGGCTTCGGCGTCGAACGGCGGCTCGTCGAGCTTCACCAGTTTGAATCGCCCCAACAGTGGCGTCGGCGACCAGTAGTAGAACAGCACCGGTTTGCCACGGCGGATCGACGAAGCCACTTCTGCGTCCAGCGCTGCGCCGGAACCGGTGCGGAAGTTGACGTAGCTGGCGGTCAGGTCATAAGCCTTGAGTTTCTGGCTGTTGACGATTTCCGAAGTCCAGCCGGTGGGGCTGTTGAGGAAGCGTCCGCGGCTCGGGTCTTCGGGGTCGCGGAATACATCCTTGTACTTCGCCAGGTCGGCAACGGATTTAAGCTCCGGGGCCAAGGGTTTGATGCCGCGCTCCGGATCGCCCTTGATCACGTACTCCGGCACCCACCAACCTTCGGTGGCACCTTTGACCGTATCGCCGAGGCCGAAGACCTTGCCTTCGGCGGCAGCCTTGACCCAGGCCGGGCTGCGTCCGGCCCACTCTTCACCGATGACCTGGATATCGTTTTTGGCCAGCGCCGCTTCCAGGCTGACGGTGCTGCCCGGCAGCGTGTCGGTCGGGTAGCCGTAACCTTTTTCAACGATCAGGCGCAGGATTTCGGTGATGAGGCTGCCGCTTTCCCACGTGATGTCGCCAAAATGGATAGGCGCCGCTTTTTCCGTGGCCGATGCCGGGTGGGACAACAGGCTCAGGGCCAGCAGCGAACTGCCGAGCAGGGTTTTGATCGATCTCATGCGGACCTCTTGTTCTGGAGTGGGCGGTTCAGGGATTGATTGGCGCTGTGCCGGTCGCACAGGGCCTGGGAACGGGTCATGTAGTCGCTGACCGAGCGCAGGGAGATGCCCAGCGCAGCGGCAATTTGCGGATAGGTCAGGCCGTCGATCCGCGACAGCAGGAAGGTCGAGCGCACTTTGCCGGGCAGCCGCTGAAGACTGCGCTCCACACGGGTCAGGGTCTGGGACCGTTGAGCCAGCTCCTCCGGTGATTCGGCGTGGATCGGCTCGGCCTGTTGCAGTTGCTGAAGGTACTGGCGCTCCAGGTCACCTCGACGCCAACGCTGAAAGAGCAGGCGCCGGGCAATGGTGGTGAGTAGGGCTCGAGGTTCACGGATTGCCGTCAGGCCAGGCGCCTGGAGCAGTTGCATGAAGGTTTCGCAGGCAATGTCTTCGACAGCGGCGGCATCGTTCAGGGACTGACGCAGGCGTATGCAGAGCCAGTGGTAGTGGGCACGGAACAGTCCGTCCACCTGTTTGCGGTGAAGAATATCGGCGCCGGACATAGGGGCTCCTGGGTTAGGGGTCGCTGAATGTCCGGTGGTCCGGTGAGGCGAATCCTAGCAAGGAGCCTTATTCATTAATAATACTTAAAACTTATTTTTATATTCATTTATGGAATTACCCCACAGATACACCGAAACCCTGTGGAAGCGGGATTGCCCGCGAAAAATGAACCTGTCGACCTGACATTTGCGCGCTATCGCAAATCCCCATACCCCAACGCCTCGGCCTCACGCTGATAATCGAGCACAACCTGATAGTCGCGTTCACTGGCGGGCAGCACCTCTGGCAAACCGAGGATTTCGGCAACGTCAGGCAATTCGCTCAACGCCTGATTCATCGCCTGCAATAGCCCTTCAGCCTGCTGATCGCTGACGCTGGCGGCCGTGATGTAGGGCAACGTCGGACTCAATGCACTGCGAGCAATCACGCGCAAACCGGTCACTTCTTCCTCGGCGTATCGGGCCAGACAGGCAAATGTCACGCTGTCGATGGCCGCCAGATCGGCAAGGTCCTCGCGTAACCAGCGCAGGCTTTCGCGATGACTGCCGCTGATGCCGACCTCGGCAAAAAAACGCCCGTCACGCTGCAACGGCGCCAACCGGTGGCGCAGCAAGTTCATGCCGCTGTTGGAGTCATGGCCATTGATCACGCCTCGACTGCCGCGAAAATCCGCCAGGGTCTGACGCGGATCATCGACCCGTCCCAGGATCAGACTGCAGTGATTGCCGACGCTGCTGCCCGGCAGCTCATAACGCGGCCGCCCCAGCACCCGGACCTTGCCGCGCAATGCGGTCATCAGCGGATAGCCGCAGGTTTGGGTGAGCAGCAAATGCGGCGACAACCACATCTCCATCAGTGACAGGCCTGCGGCATCGCCGCGGGTTTCGCCCAAGTGCTCGAGGATTCGCGCCAGCCAGCGTTCGTTGGCCTGGTGGATGGGTTCAGGGGCGGTGTACATCAGCAGTTCGGTGATGTGTTGGGTCATCGAGATAGTCCCATGCAACGAAAATCCCCTGTGGGAGCGGGCTTGCTCGCGAAGGCGTCGTGTCATTCAACATTGATGTTGGCAGAGACGACGCCTTCGCGAGCAAGTCGAATCGTCGCACCGCCGCTCCCACAGGGTTTGGAGGTGATCTATGCATCAGTGAAACGGATGCCTCGGGCTGTCGATGGCCTTTACGCCATATTCACGCCACAGCTGCCCATACCCCTGCACCAGGAATCCACCGCTACGCGCCAGCCATTGCTCGCGGCGGGCCCAATAAGCGCGGGGCAAGTCGTACCAGGGCAACCCCGGTAACTCGTGGTGCACCAGGTGGAAATTGAGGTTCAGGAACAGCCAGCGCCAAGGCCACGCCGCTTCATTGAGCACGGTTCGTTGCTCCGGCGCCGCGTGAGGTCGATGTTCATAGTAGGAGCGAATCATCGCAATCGACAGCGCCGGTACGCTGATCAGCAACAGGTAATGCCACACCGGCAACACGCTGTAGCGCGCGATGAACAGCAGCATCAACAGGGTCAAGGCGCCGTGGCTGAGCCACATCGACCAGGCCTGGCGCTCACCGCTTTTCAGGCGTTGCAGTTCTTCCCGGGCCAGCGTCAGCAAGGCGATTGGCGCACCGAGCAGAAAGCGCCCGAGCACGGTTTTGTTCAACCAGTGCAGGCCTTGTTCGAACAACGAACTGCCCTGCCACTGCTCGGCATTCAGGTATCGGCTTTCCGGATCGCGACCGGGGATGGTCAGGTCTTCATCGCGGTGGTGCAGCAAATGGCTGTCGCGATACAAGGTGTAGGGATACCAGACGGCAAACGGTGCGTAGCCGAGGATTTTGTTCAACAGCGGCCAGCGGGTCGGATGACCGTGCAGCAGTTCGTGCTGCACCGACAGCCACAGCACCACCACGGGAATCAGCAACAACGTGCTCAACCACGGACCCAATGAATCACTGGCCAGAACAAGGGTGAACCACGCGCTGTACACGCCAATCAACAGCAACCAGGTCGGCCACTCGGTGCGGGCGGTGAGGCGTTGGCGCAGGGTTTCGATTTCTTCTCGGTGGGCTGCATCGAAATAATGAGGCATGGCATTGCTCGGATCGGGAACCAATCCTCTTCTGTGCAACGACGCCCGGATTTCTTGCAGATTATTTTCAATGTGATCGCTCCCGCATTGCGCGGGAGCGATCGGTCAGCGCAGGCTCAATGCCCGAACACATTGACCTTTTTGGCTTTCTTGTCGGCGCGCTTTTCGATAGCGGTTTTCGCCGGCTTTTTCTTGTCTGCTTTCTTTGAATCCATACCTTTGGACATGATGCGTACTCCACTCGGGGGGATGTGAGATCAGGTATACACCTATCCCGGCGCGCGTGTTCTTTTATAATCGCCGCTTTGCACACCGACAGTCCGAGACCATGCCAGACACCCACTACACCCTGCTCGACGAGCCGCTATGGCCATTGATGAACAAGTTCTATCGCGCTCACCAATCGTCGATGAAAGCCGTGCGCGACGCGCAGCTCTGGGTGGCCCGGCGTGACGGGATTGTGGCCGCACTGTGTTTGCGTCCGGTGTCCGGCGGGCATTGGCTGACCGGGTTGTTTGTCGATCCGCAGTGCCGGGAACAAGGCATAGCTGCCGGGTTGATTGCGGCTGCGGTGAAGGATTGTGAACTGCCGGTGTGGTTGTTCTGTCATCCGGACTTGCGCGGGTTTTATGAGCGGCACGGGTTTACTTTCGACCCACCGATGCCCTACGCGATGGTTGAACGGTTGAGCCGGTATGCGCGCAGCAAGCCGATGATTGCGATGGGGTTGGCGCCGAAGTAAGCGATATCAAAAATGTGGGAGCGAGCCTGCTCGCGAAGGCGGTGTGTCAGTCACCATCAATGCTGACTGTCAGACCGCTTTCGCGAGCAGGCTCGCTCCCACATTGGTTTGTGGTGTGCTCAGTCGTCGGCGTTGGGGTCCAGGTCCGGGAACATCACTTCGGTGAAGCCGAACTTGCTGAAGTCGGTGATGCGCGACGGATACAGGCGGCCGATCAGGTGGTCACACTCATGCTGCACCACCCGCGCGTGGAACCCCGAAGCAACGCGCACAATGGGCTCGCCCTTGGGGTCGACGCCTTCGTAGCGGATCTGCTGGTAACGCTGCACCGCGCCGCGCAGGCCGGGTACGGACAAACAGCCTTCGAAGCCCTCCTCCATGATCGGGCTCAGCGGCGTGATCAAGGGGTTGATCAGGATCGTCTGCGGCACGGCCTCGGCATCCGGATAACGCTCGCTGTGCTCGAAACCGAAGATCACCAGTTGCAGGTCGACGCCGATCTGCGGAGCCGCCAGGCCAACGCCCCCCACACTTTCCATGGTCTGGAACATGTCATCGATCAGTTGCCACAGCTCGGGGCTGTCGAACATCTCGGCCGGGACTGGCGGGGCAATGCGCAGCAGGCGTTCGTCGCCCATTTTCAGAATTTCACGAATCATGATCAGGTTTCATCAATGGTCGGTTTGATTGAGTGATCGCGGCCCAGGCCCGAGACGTGGTGTTTTTCCTCATGGACGGGACCATGCTCGCCAGCCACTTTTTCCCCAGGGTCCTTGCCCTCTCGCGACATGTGTTCGATCACCGCGTTCATCTCCGCGCCCAGCAGCAGCACCGCGGCGGAAATGTAGAAGTACAGCAACAGCACGATGATCGCACCGATACTGCCATACATGGCGTTGTAGTTGGCGAACTCCTTGACGTACAAACCGAAGCCCAGGGAGGCAATGATCCACACCACCACCGCCAGCACCGAGCCCGGCGTGATGAAGCGGAATTCCTGTTTGACGTCGGGCATGACGTAGTAGATCAGCGCCACCGCGACCATCAGCAGAATCACGATCACCGGCCAGCGCAAGAGGGTCCAGAGCGTGACGATGAAATACTCAAGGCCGACTTGCGCAGCGATCCAGCCCATCACCTGCGGCCCGAGCACCATCAGCGCGGCGGCGATCAGCAGCATGCCGGCAATGCCGACGGTGTAGATGATCGACAACGGGAAGCGTTTCCACAGCGGGCGCCCTTCAACCACGTCGTAGGCCGCGTTCATCGCGCTCATCATCAGCCGCACACCGGCAGAGGCGGTATACAGCGCAATCACGATACCCACCGAGAGCAAACCACCCTTGGCCTGCTGAAGCTGGTCGATTACCGGGTTGACCTGTTCCAGCGCCTGGGGCGGCAGCACCAGCTCCGATTGCAGGCGCAGCCAGGAGAAGAAATCCGGCAGGTGCAGGAAGCCGATCAGGGCAATCAGGAACAGGATGAACGGAAACAGCGAAAACAGCATTTGATAGGCCAGCGCCGAGGCATAGGTCGACATCTCGTCGGCGATGAACTCGGTGACCGTGCGCATCATCACACGGTGCAGGGGCATGCCTCTCATGTCCGGAAAAATCATTCGCGTCTCCATTCGCCGCATACGGAATTGGGTTGAAGTCGTGGCGACTCAGGGGCCGTTTTCTACATCAAATCAGCCTGTTTCGCGACTTTGAAACATTTTCCTCCCTCAAGTTCAGGCTGACACAAAAACGGCCATCTGAGGATGGCCGCTTCTTAACTTTATTAAAGGCCAGATCACGCCTTGTCGATGCCTTTTTTCAGTGCATCCTTGGCTTTACCAACCGCCTGCTGGGCTTCGCCTTTCTTTTCCTGCATCACGCCTTCGGCGCGCAATTTGTCGTTACCGGTGGCCTTGCCCACCCCTTGCTTGACGTTGCCGGCGGCTTCATTGGCCATGCCTTTGACTTTATCGGTTGTGCTGCTCATGGTGATTCTCCTGTGAACAGTTCATTGGGAAGAAAAGTCGTTACACAAGGTTGACCGAGGGCTTTTGCAGGGAGTTTCATTTATTTTCACCACGACATTTCATCGTTCAGTGCAGGTTGCGCTTTATGTTTGCGGGCCAACCCCCGAGAATGCGCAACACGTTCAGGCCATGGCGCTGAAGATCCAATCCCGTAGGAATGTTATGAAACTCGATAAAAAGCAGGCCATTGCCCGCAGAAACCAGGAACTCGGCGGTGCTGTGCTTGGCGTCAACAACTGCCACTTCGCCGAATTGAACCGTAATCGCAACATCTGGTGGTTCGACCTCCCGGTGACGCGCCTGGCAATCGGTCAGTACGAGTGGATCCACCTGCTGATGCACACGCCGGCCACCGACGAACTGCTGCACCTGAAAGTGCCGACCGTGTTCCTGCGCGAGAAGCTCGAGGGGCTGGTGGTACGCAATGAAGGCAAGCGCAAGGCGGCATTGAGCCTGGAACTGAGCGCCGACAAGGACTCCTTCCTGCAAGACATGCGCCCGGCGGGCACCAACGTCAACTTCGCGCCGTTTCGCCAATAATACGCAGAACCCTTGTGGCGAGGGGGCTTGCCCCCGTTCGGCGGCGCAGCCGTCGCCAATTCAATCTGCGCGGTGTGCCTGAGTTACCGCAACTGCAGGATTTGGGGCCGCTTCGCAGCCCAACGGGGGCAAGCCCCCTCGCCACAAAAGCCCCTTCGCCAAAAGTCGGCACCAACAAAAAGCCCCGCATCTGCGGGGCTTTTTGTCGGTTACGCGGTGGCTTTCTTCGCGTTGATCTTCTTCAGCTCTTCATCGCGCAATTCACGACGCAGGATCTTGCCGACGTTGGTGGTCGGCAGTGCATCGCGGAACTCCACGGAGCGCGGGACCTTGTAGCCGGTGACGTTGGCGCGCATGTGCTCCATCACCTGCTCCTTGGTCAGGGTCACGCCTGGCTTGGCGACGATGAAAATCTTGATCGCCTCGCCCGATTTCTCGTCCGGCACACCGATGGCCGCGCATTGCAGCACGCCCGGCAGGGTCGCCAGCACGTCTTCGAGCTCGTTCGGGTACACGTTGAAACCGGACACCAGGATCATGTCTTTCTTGCGATCGACAATGCGCATGTAGCCATCAGGCTGGATCAGCGCGATGTCACCGGTCTTCAACCAGCCTTCGCTGTCGAGGATTTCATCGGTGGCTTCCTGACGCTGCCAGTAACCCTTCATGACCTGCGGACCCTTCACGCACAGTTCGCCGATTTCGCCCATCGGTTGTTCGACACCGGCATCGTTGATGATTTTGCACAGGGTCGACGGCACCGGAATGCCGATGGTGCCAATCTGGATGTGCTGGATCGGGTTGACCGTGGCCACCGGGCTGGTTTCGGTCATGCCGTAGCCTTCGCAGATGGCGCAACCGGTGACCGCCTTCCAGCGTTCGGCCGCGGCCAGTTGCAGGGCCATGCCGCCCGACAAGGTGACTTTCAGCGCGGAGAAGTCCAGCTTGCGGAAGCCTTCGTTGTTGCACAGCGCCACGAACAGTGTGTTCAAACCGACGAAGCCGCTGAACTTCCACTTCGACAGTTCCTTGACCATCGCCGGCAGGTCGCGCGGGTTACTGATCAGGATGTTGTGGTTGCCGATCAGCATCATCGCCATGCAGTGAAAAGTGAACGCATAGATGTGGTACAGCGGCAGCGGCGTGATCAGGATCTCGCAACCTTCATTGAGGTTGGACCCCATCAGCGCCTTGCATTGCAGCATGTTCGCCACCAGGTTGCGGTGGGTCAGCATCGCGCCCTTGGCCACACCGGTGGTACCGCCGGTGTATTGCAGCACCGCGACATCGCTGCTGGCCGGATTGGCTTCCGCCACTGGCTGGCCCTGGCCTTTGCTCAGCACGTCGTTGAACTTGACGGCTTTTGGCAAGTGATAGGCCGGCACCATCTTCTTCACGTACTTGATGACGCTGTTGACCAGCAGGCGCTTGAGCGGCGGCAGCAGGTCGGCGACTTCGGTGACGATCACGTGCTTGACGCCGGTTTTCGGCACAACGGTTTCCGCCAGGTGCGCCATGTTGGCCAGGCACACCAGGGCCTTGGCACCGGAGTCGTTGAATTGGTGTTCCATCTCCCGCGCGGTGTACAGCGGGTTGGTGTTGACCACGATCAGCCCGGCGCGGATGGCGCCGAAGACGGCAACCGGGTACTGCAACACGTTGGGCAGTTGCACGGCGATTCGATCGCCTGGCTGCAAATCGGTATGCTGTTGCAGGTAAGCGGCAAACGCACCGGACAATTCGTACAGTTCACCGTAGGTGAGTGTCTTGCCCAGGTTGCTGAACGCCGGCTTGTTGGCGAAGCGTTGGCAGGATTGCTTCAACACTGCCTGAATATTCGGATACTCGTCTGGATTGATGTCGGCAGCAATTCCAGCTGGGTACTTATCCTTCCAAAAGTCTTCGATCATGGAAGCCCACTCCTCAGCAACGCGAATTCAGCACCGCATTTGATGCGATTATTATTGGTGTTTGGTCATTGGTGAATCTGGCTGATAGAAGGCCGAGAAGTCACAAAGCGCGCCGAGAGTAGCAGCTTTGCCAAGGGTCGACTAGAGCCAAAAGCGGCCTCTACGGTCACATTTGTGACTCAAGACTTGAAGCGAGTCATTTTAGAGCAAAAATTCTATAACCTCCTTGGAAGCCCCGGAAATTGGGGGCTCAAAGCAAAAGATCGCAGCCTTCGGCAGCTCCTACAGAGGAATGCGATCCTTGTAGGAGTTGCCGAAGGCTGCGATCTTTCGGGACCGCCTCGACCTACAACCGGCTACGCGATATCACGCAACTCCCGCCGCAGGATCTTGCCCACTGGCGTCATCGGCAGCGACTCACGCAGCACGATGTGCTTCGGTACTTTATACGCCGTGAAGTTCTCCTTGCAGTAAGCCTTCAGCTCTTCAAGGCTGACGCCCGCTTCACGGGCCACCACGAACAGCTTCACCGCCTCCCCCGACCGTTCGTCAGGCACACCGATGACCGCACAGTTGGCGACGTTCGGGTGAGCCATCACCACGTCTTCGATTTCGTTCGGGTACACGTTGAAACCCGAGACAATGATCATGTCCTTCTTGCGGTCAACGATGCGCACGAAACCGTCCGGGTCGATCACCGCAATGTCACCGGACTTGAACCAGCCCTCGGCATCCAGCACTTCGGCCGTGGCTTCAGGTTTCTGCCAATAGCCCTTCATGATCTGCGGGCCCTTGATGCACAACTCGCCGCGCTCACCCAAAGGTTGCTCGACGCCGTCATCGCTGATGACTTTCAGCGTGGTGCCCGGCACCGGCAGGCCGACAGTGCCGATCCGGGACTGCTCGCCATAGGGGTTGGTACAAGCCACCGGCGAGGTTTCGGTCAGGCCGTAACCTTCGGTGATGCGGCAACCGGTCAGTTGTTCCCAGCGCTCGGCGGTGGCCTTGACCAGTGCGGTGCCACCGGAGTTGGTGAGCTTGAGGCTGGAGAAGTCCAGGGTCTTGAAATCCGGGTGATCCATCAGCGCAACGAACAGTGTGTTGAGCCCCAGCAGCGCCGAGAACCGCCAGTTCTTCAGCTCCTTGATGAAGCCGGCGATGTCCCGTGGATTGGTGATCAGCACGTTGTGGTTGCCCGTCACCATCATGCACATGCAGTTCGCTGTGAAGGCATAGATGTGGTACAGCGGCAGCGGCGCGATCATCACCTCCTGGCCTTCACGCAGCAGCGGCTGACCGTCGCTGGCCGACTGGCTGAGGCAGGCCCGTGCCTGTTGCATGTTCGCCACCAGGTTGCCGTGGGTCAGCATCGCGCCCTTGGCCAGGCCCGTGGTACCGCCGGTGTATTGCAGCACGGCGATGTCGTCGAGGCCGACCTTCAGCGGTTTGATGCCCAGGCCACGGCCCATGCGCAATGCGCTCTTGAAAGAGACAGCCTGGGGCAAGGAATAGTCCGGGACCATCTTCTTGACCTTGCTCACCACTGTGTTGACCAGCCAACCCTTGGCGGTGGGCATCAGGTCGCCCATCTTCGCTTCGATCAGGTACTGGATGTCGGTATCGGGGAGCACTTCCTGGACTTTCTGGCCGAACATGTTCAGGTACACCAGCGCCCGGGCACCGGAATCCTTGAACTGGTGACGCATTTCCCGCGCGGTGTACAACGGGTTGGTGTTGACCACGATCAACCCGGCGCGCAAGGCGCCGAACACGGCAATGGGGTAATGCAGGACGTTGGGCATCTGCACGGCGATGCGGTCACCCGGCACCAGGTCGGTGTGGGCTTGCAGGTAGCCGGCGAAAGCAGCGCTCTGGCGTTCCAGTTCGGCGTAGGTCAGGGTCACGCCCATGTTGCTGAACGCAGGGCGGTCAGCAAACTTCTTGCAGGAACGCTCGAACACCTCGATCACCGACTTGTAGGCACCCAGATCGATATCCAGGGGGACGCCGGCCGGGCGTTTGTCATTCCAGAAATCAGGTTGCATTGTTCTTGTCCTCTTTACCTGAATCTATCCGGGGCCGTCTTTCTGTCATTTCTCCCTGATCCTTCAAAGGCAGAAAGCGAAAAGCGGAGCTTCACGGACACTAGCAGCTATGGCGATTCAGGCAAATATGCGCAAAGCCGTCATTGATCGCGTGAATCTTCCTGCCTTGCTGTGGGCTGATCAGACGCATGCAACGGGATGCGCTATACAATGCAACGACTCAGTGCAAAGGAGCCGCCATGATCCATGACACTTTCTGGTTGACCACGAGCGACCACAGCCGCCTCTTCGTCAACCAGTGGCTACCCGACGGCAGTCTCAAGGCAATGATTCTGCTGGCCCATGGCATGGCCGAACACAGCGGCCGTTATGGCGCCCTGGCGCAAAAGCTCTGTGATCAGGGCTACGGCGTGTGCGCGCCGGACCTGCGTGGACATGGCAAAACTGCCGAAAACGGGACGCTGGGGCATTTCGCCGATGACGACGGCTGGTGCAAGGTCGTCAGCGACCTGGCGTGCCTCAACCAGCACATCGGCCAACAGCACCCTGGCATACCGATCATGCTGCTCGGTCACAGCATGGGCAGTTACATAGCCCAGGCCTATCTGCTGCACCACAGTGCCAGCCTGCACGGGGCCATCCTCAGCGGCTCGAACTTCCAGCCCGTGGCGCTTTATCGCGCGGCACGGCAAATCGCCCGTTTCGAACGGCTGCGCCAGGGCGGCAAAGGCCGCAGCGCATTGATCGAATGGCTGTCGTTCGGTTCGTTCAACAACAAATTCAAACCGGCACGCACGCCGTTCGACTGGCTCAGCCGTGATCCGGCGCAGGTCGACCTGTACGTCAACGACCCGCTCTGCGGTTTCCGCTGCACCAATCAACTGTGGATCGATTTGCTCGGTGGCTTGCAGCAAATCAGCAAAGCGTCCAATCTCGCCCAGATCGACCCAGGCCTGCCGCTGCTGGTGATTGGAGGGGAATGTGATCCGGTGAGCGAAGGCAAACGTCTCAAGGATCTGGCCGACGCGTTGCGGGCGGCCGGCAGCCAGCACCTGCAACTGACCGTTTACCCGCAGGCACGGCACGAACTGTTCAACGAGAGCAACCGCGATGAAATCGTCGCCGATGTACTGAGCTGGATTGCCCAGGCCTTGAGCACCCCTCGGCCGCACCGATCCGAATAGTTTTTTTGTGAATTATTTAATTCGTCACAGGAATTGAGACAGATGACCCAGGTTACCAACACCCCTTACGAAGCCCTTGAAGTGGGCCAGACCGCCAGCTTCAGCAAGACGGTCGAAGAGCGTGACATCCAGTTGTTCGCCGCGATGTCCGGCGATCACAACCCGGTGCACCTGGATGCCGAATACGCTGCCAGCACCATGTTCAAGGAGCGCATCGCCCATGGCATGTTCAGCGGTGCGTTGATCAGTGCGGCGGTCGCCTGCGAATTGCCTGGGCCCGGGACCATCTACATCGGCCAGCAAATGAGCTTTCAGAAACCGGTGAAGATCGGCGACACCCTGACCGTGCGCCTGGAAATTCTGGAAAAGCTGCCGAAGTTTCGCGTGCGCATTGCCACTCGCGTGTTCAATCAGCGGGATGAACTGGTGGTGGATGGCGAAGCGGAAATCCTCGCGCCACGCAAGCAACAGAGCGTGACGCTGACGGAGCTGCCGGCGATCAGCATCGGCTGAAATAGCTAAAAAATCGCAGCCTGCGGCAGCTCCTACGAGGTTTCATGTATCCATAGGAGCTGCCGCAGGCTGCGATCTTTTGATCCTGAATTTCATTTGAACGTTATGAACGCGCACGCGCCTGGTTACGCAGGGCTTTGACCTGATCGTGATTGCGTTGCGCGCCATGGTACTGACGCTCAACCAGGTCACGAATGCCCACCAGGTTGTGCTTGTTGATTTTTTCCATGGCATCCCGATAAGCCTTCAATGCATGGTCTTCACCGCGTTCGGCTTCATTGAGCACGGCCTCCTCGCCCTTGCCGGTGAACATCGACTTCACGTCGACCCAGCGACGGTGCAGGTCACCGCTGACACTGGTTGAGGTTTCCGGATCGCCACCCATCGAACGCACCGCGGACTGCAACTCCGCAGCGGCCGTCGCACAATCGGTCGAACGCTTGATAAACAGGGTTTTGAGTTCAGGGTGCTTGATGTCTTCAGCGCAAGTCTTGAACCCGGCCTGACCGTCCTTGCTGGTTTCAATCAGGTCATTGAGTACAGAAATCGCTTCTTTATTCATGTCAGTCATTTTTCAATTCCTTCGGTGGATGAAAGATGCAATGAGTACTGCACCCTGCATGCCAGCTCGGAATCGTTTAACTATTCGTTATTTTTCAAACAGTTACCCATTAACCAAAAATCTGTATCCGTTTTATTTGCATGATCTGTCATTTGGCCTGCATGCAGAATGCCTGTATTTTCCAGACTGACTGAATCAAGACGACCGATCGATGAACCCTGAAAAGCTCGAACTGCTGATCACCCGTGAAATGCCCTTCGGCAAATACAAGGGTCGAATCATTGCCGACCTGCCCGGCCCTTACCTGAACTGGTTCGCCCGGGAGGGTTTCCCTCACGGCGAATTGGGCGGCCTGCTCGCCTTGATGCAGGAAATCGATCACAACGGTTTGTCGGACTTGCTCGAACCGCTGCGCGCCAAACACGGCAAACCGGCCCCGCGTCACTGAATCACCTACCGAGCACCCTCATGCCTGACAACACCCGCCGCGCCCGTGATGAAGCCTTCTGGCAAACCTTTGCCGACCGCTACGATGTCGAACCCGGCCCGCTCAACCTGGAGAACGGTTACTTCGGACGCATGTCGCGCACGGTCGTCGAGGAGTACCAACGCAACATCGAGCTGATCAATCGCAGCAATTCGGTGTACGTGCGCCAGCGCTTCGAACAGGGCGACAGCCTGAAGATCCGTGCGCAACTGGCCAGGTTGACAGGCGTCCCCGGCGACAGCATCGCCCTGACCCGCAACGCGTCGGAAGGCTTGCAGTCGCTGATCCGCAACTACAACCGGCTGCAGCCCGGCGATCAGGTACTGTTTTGCGATCTGGAATACGACACGGTCAAAGGCGCCATGCGCTGGCTGGCGCGTAATCGCGGCGTTGAAGTGATCGAAATCGAACACGCACACCCGGCCACCTTCGACAGCCTGCTGAACACCTACCGCGAAACCTTCGCCCGGCACCCACGGCTGAAGTTGATGGCCCTGACCCACGTCACCCATCGCACGGGCCTGGTGATGCCGGTGCAGGCGATTGCGGCCGCTGCAAAGGAACAGGGCATCGACGTCATCCTCGACGGTGCCCATGCCCTCGGCCAACTCGACTTTGACCTGACAGAACTGGGCATCGCCTTCGCCGGCTACAACCTGCACAAGTGGATCGGTGCACCGCTGACGCTCGGCTATATCTACATCGCCCCCGAACGCCTGGCCGACATCGACCCGGACATGGGCGAGATGCACTTCCCGCCCACTGACATTCGCGCCCGAACCTCGTACAGCACCCCCAACATCCCGGCGCTGCTGACCCTGCCGCTGGTGCTCGAAGAACATTGGGCAATGGGAGGGGCCGCAGCCAAGGGCGCACGGCTAAATTATCTGCGCAACCGCTGGGTCGGTGCGGCGCGCCGGTTGCCAGGCATTGAAGTCCTGACTCCGGATGACCCGCGCCTGTATTGCGGCATCACCTCGATGCGCTTTACCCGGCAGGCTGACCAGCAAGTCATGACCGAGCGCCTGCTCCATGAGTACAACCTGTTCACCGTGACCCGCAGCGGTGCGGCATGCGGTCCGTGCATCCGCATTACACCCGGGCTGACGACCAGGGCGGCCGACATGGATGTATTGGCCAGGGCGCTGACTGAACTGGGCTGACGTCAGACGGTGTACTTGTCAAAGTCTTCGGGTTTGATCTGTGTCGACACGGCGAACGTATCGATGCCGATGTTCATCTGCCCGAAGTAGCCGTCTTCAGCCGAGTCCCGCCCCAGGGTATGCACGTTCAAGGTCGATTTTTCACCGCCCATGGTTGTATAAAAAAAGTCCTCAGCGTTGGTCAGTGCCGGCACACTGCGGCCGCTGTACGGTCGGCTGTTGAGTACAGAGCGCGAGGCCACCTCAGGCAGGTAAAGCTGCCCGACCCAGGCGACATGCCGCTCTTGCAGATAGTTGTTGCCAGCGGTAATGCGCACGGCAACGTGAATGTGCAAGGCGCGGCCGGCATAGAAACCCGGATAGATTGTGGTGAAGCGCACGATGCCCGACTTGTCGGTGAACTGCCCGCCGCGCAGGTAGGTATCGTCGTCGGTGCGCGGAACAGCACCAATGTCGCCGGAATCGACCTCGACATCAGGGTTGATCTTGCTCCAGCCCGAGTACGCACCTCGTGCATTGCAGTGCCAGATGTCCACGAGCGCATCAGGGACCGGCTCACCGGTCATGGCATCGACAATCGTCAGGCGCAGCAGCAACGGAACGCCTTCGGCGCCTTCGCTGATGTTTCTGCGGATCAGTTTCGGATTGCGGAAATAAGGGCCGGCAATCTGTTCGGGGGACAGCAGGTAAAGCGGTGCCGCGGGTGCAACTGGGGTGGTAGCGTCCATGACGTTCTCTCTTCCATAAGATGAACGCAGGCTAGCACTGGCCGAAAAGCGCAATGCGGTAACTATGTATCGCAGAATTTCCACATCCCCTGCGGCAGCTCCTACAGGGGGATTGCATTTTGGCGGGCAAAAAAAAACGGTGCACCGACCAAGCGCACCGTAAAGCCGTAGAACACACAACGAAGTGTAGGGTGAAGCGATCAGTCCAGCAGCGCCAAGGCCTCGGCGGTGCATTCCTGAATGCGGGCCCAGTCGCCGTTCTTGATCCACTCCGGATCAAGCATCCAGCTACCGCCCACGCACATGACGTTTTTCAGCGCCATGTAGCTCTTGATGTTGGCAGGTCCTACGCCGCCAGTCGGGCAGAATTTCACTTCGCCGAACGGGCCGCCCAACGCCTTGATGGCCGCAACGCCACCGCTGACTTCGGCCGGGAACAGCTTGAAGCGGCGGTAACCCAGGCCGTAGCCTTCCATGATGCCCGAGGCATTGCTGATGCCTGGCAACAGTGGAATCGGGCTGGCGACGCTGGCTTCCAGCAAGTCGCGGGTGATGCCCGGCGTGACGATGAACTGCGAACCCGCCGCTTCCGCCGCCGCCAGCATCTGGCGATCCAGCACGGTGCCGGCACCGGTCACCAGCTCCGGACGCTGCTCGCGCAGAATCTGGATGGCCTTGAGGCCGAATTGCGAACGCAGGGTCACTTCCAGGGCTGTCAGGCCACCGGCCGCGAGCGCGTCGGCCAGCGGCAGGACGTCCTGCTCGCGGGCGATGGTGATCACCGGCAGGATCCGCGCTTTCGCGCAGAGGCTGTCGATCAGGGCAACTTTGTCCGCCATGGAAACGGTCGGGGATGGGTTTGTCATAGCGGCTGTTCCTTGGCTCATGGGCACCAGAAAATCTCTAACGTGGGTTGCAGAAATGCGCGCACCGGCATTGCGGCGACATCGTCGCCGGCCAGTGCGGTACTCAGGGTGGTCAGCTTGGACTGACCGGAAATCGATAGAACCTTATGCTTGGCCGAAGCCAGCAACGCGCGGCTCATGGTCAGGCGCTGGTGCGGCACGGTCGGCGCCAGCATCGGCCAGCAACGACGGACGCCATCGGCCTGCAATGCCTCGGCAAGGTTGGGGCTGTTGGGGAACAGCGACGCGGTGTGGCCGTCATCGCCCATGCCGAGGATCAGCACGTCGATCACCGGCAGTTCGGACAGCAAGCGGTCAGCCTGTTCCGCCGCCTGTTCAAGGTTGGCGCTGGCGCTGTACAGGCTCAGGAACTGCGCCTTGGCCGCAGGCCCTTGCAACAGATAACGCTTGATCAGGCCCGCGTTGCTGTCGGCGTGTTCCACCGGCACCCAACGCTCGTCGGCCAGGCTGACCACCACGTTCGACCAGTCCAGCGACTGCTTGGCCAGGTGCTGGAAAAACGCCACCGGACTGCGGCCACCGGAAACCACCAGGGTCGCAGTGCCCTGGGTGTCGATCGCGTCGCTCAATTGTTTGGCCACATTCAGTGCCAGGCTTTCAGCCAGCAACACCGGGCTCTTGAACGCATGGGCGCTGACGCCCTGCGGCAGTTTCAGTTTAGATATCGCCATACCACGACCTCCCGTCCCGCGTGATCAGAGCAATGGAGCTCATCGGCCCCCAGGACCCGGCCGCGTACGGCTTGGGCGCATCACCGGATTTTTTCCACCCGGCAATCAACTGGTCACACCACTTCCACGCGGCTTCGATTTCATCTTTACGGACAAACAGGTTCTGATTGCCGCGCATCACTTCCAGCAACAACCGCTCGTAGGCATCGGGAATCCGTGCGCTGCTCCAGGTGTCGGAAAAATTCAGCTGCAACGGACCGCTGCGCAGCTGCATGCCTTTGTCCAGGCCTTGGTCTTTGGTCATCACGCGCAAGGAAATGCCTTCGTCTGGTTGCAGGCGAATAATCAGCTTGTTGCTGATTTGCAGGCGCTGCTCGGGAGCGAAGATGTAGTGCGACGGTTCCTTGAAGTGGATGACGATCTGCGACAGCTTCTGCGGCATGCGCTTGCCGGTACGCAGGTAAAACGGCACGCCGGCCCAGCGCCAGTTGCGGATGTCGGCACGCAGGGCGACGAAGGTCTCGGTATCGCTCTGGGTGTTGGAATTGGGTTCTTCCAGGTACCCCGGCACCGCTTTGCCTTCGCTGTAGCCGGCGATGTACTGGCCACGCACCACCTGGGTGGTCAGGCCTTCCGGGCTGATCGGCGCCAGGGCCTTGAGCACCTTGACCTTCTCGTCACGGATGCTGTCGGCGGACAGGTCGGCCGGCGGGTCCATGGCGATGAGGCAGAGCAGTTGCAGCAGGTGGTTCTGGATCATGTCGCGCAGCTGGCCGGCCTTGTCGAAGTAACCCCAGCGACCTTCGATGCCGACCTTCTCGGCCACAGTGATTTCCACGTGGGAGATGTAATTCTGGTTCCACTGGGTTTCGAACAGGCTGTTGGCGAAACGCAGGGCGATCAGGTTCTGGACGGTCTCTTTGCCCAGGTAGTGGTCGATGCGGTAGGTGCGGTTCTCCGGGAAGAACTGCGCCACGGCGTCGTTGACCTTGCGCGAGGATTCCAGGTCCGAACCGATGGGCTTTTCCAGCACCACGCGGGTGTTTTGCGCCAGGCCGACCTTGGCCAGGTTCTCGCAGATTGCGCCGTAGACGGCGGCCGGCGTGGCGAAGTAGGCAATGACCCGTTGCGTGGTACCGGCCACTTCGGCCAGGGCCACATAATCTTCGGACTTGAGGAAGTCGACGTGCAGGTAGCTCAGGCGCGCCAGAAAGCGCTCGAGCACGGCTTCATCCAGCTCTTTGGCACCGACATAGCGGCGCAGCTCGGAGGCGATGAACGTCAGGTGTTCCTGCTCGCTGCCCGGCTCACGGGCCAGCGCGATGATTCGCGTGTCCTCATGCAACAGGCCGGCGCCGTCGAGTTGATAAAGGGCAGGAAACAGCTTGCGCAAGGCCAGATCGCCAAGGGCGCCGAACAAGGCAAAGGTGCACGGTTCAACCGTAATCGAGAGCATGATGTTTGTTCTTTTATCAAGTTAAGCTACAAATACCTTTTTTCAAGGCATCACTCAAGGGAAAATGTAGTAATAACCACAACATTTTCGCAAAATACAGATTCCGAGTGGTGGTCGGTCTGAGCCATCAGTAGGATAGGCCACCGTCATGGGCCTCACCAAAGGCCCTTTTTGCATTAGCCGCGCGCTTATCGGCGCCGGTGAATCAAGGATACTTATATGGACCGCGTGCGAAATTTACTGGAGCAAATCCAGAATCGCCTTGAAGAGCTGAACAAGGCCGAGCGCAAAGTCGCCGAGGTGATCCTGCTCAACCCGCAGCAGGCCACCCGCTTCAGCATCGCCGCCCTCGCCCAGGCCGCCTCGGTCAGCGAGCCGACGGTCAACCGTTTCTGCCGTTCCTTCGGCGTCAGTGGCTACCCCGAGCTCAAACTGCAACTGGCCCAGAGCCTGGCCAGTGGTGCTGCGTACGTTAGCCGCGCGGTGGAGGCCGATGACAATCCGGAGGCCTATACCCAGAAAATCTTCGGCAGCGCCATCGCCTCGCTGGACAGCGCCTGCCAGGCACTGGACCCGAACCTGATCAGCCGCGCCGTCGACCTGCTGATCCAGGCCCGGCAGATCCACTTCTTCGGCCTCGGCGCCTCGGCTCCGGTGGCCCTGGACGCGCAGCACAAGTTCTTCCGCTTCAACCTCGCCGTCACCGCCCACGCGGATGTGTTGATGCAGCGCATGATTGCCTCGGTGGCCCATACCGGCGAACTGTTCGTGATCATTTCCTACACCGGACGCACCCGCGAACTGGTTGAAGTGGCGCGTATCGCCCGGGAAAACGGCGCTTCCGTGCTGGGCCTGACCGCCGAGAACTCGCCGCTGGCCAAGGCCAGCACCCTGAGCCTGAACATTCCGCTGCCGGAAGACACCGACATCTACATGCCGATGACGTCGCGGATCATCCAGCTGACCGTGCTGGACGTACTCGCCACAGGCATGACGTTGCGCCGGGGCGTGGATTTCCAGCCGCACTTGCGCAAGATCAAAGAGAGCCTGAATGCCAGCCGGTATCCGGTGGGGGATGAGTTCAATTAATTAAAAGATCGCAGCCTTCGGCAGCTCCTACAGGTGCACACACGCCCTTGTAGGAGCTGCCGAAGGCTGCGATCTTTTGATGTGCTGTTAACCCCCCACCCGCGCCTGCAAACTCAAATGCGCCCGCTCCCCCGGCGCCAGACTCAAACTGTCCGTCCCGCCACTTGCGGCTTCTACACAAACAAATTCGGATATCTCGTTCCAGGTCACGCCGAGCAACGGCCGCGAACCGGGATGCCACACCACCGTGTCGGCCGTTTTGCCCGTGTCGATGCACAACGCCCGCTGCCAGGCGTGGTCGTTGAGTTGTAATTCGCCGTCATGCTGGAACACCCGCTGGCAACCGCCGTCCACGCGCAACTCGCCTTCCTGCTGACAAACCTGTCGGCTCAACTGGTCATAACCCTGCGCGCCTTCGAGCCCAGACAGCGCTATCTCACTGATATCGCCTATACGCCAGTAAGCATGCAAAGCCTGGCTCATCTGGCACGGCATGTCGTCCTGATGCTCGGTGCTCAGGCGCAAGTCCATGCGCTCACCCAGGTGCGCGTGCAGGTCCACCTGCCAGTCGCACAACTTCAGCTGCCAGTGCAACCGCACGCCTTCGTCGTCACTGCTGCTGTCGAGCAGCTTCCAGTCGAGCAGTCGCGCCCAGCCATGGGACGGCCAGGCGTTTTCGCTCGGATGCCGGCCATACCAGGGCCAACACACCGGCACACCACCGCGAATGGCCCCGACCTGCGGCCACTTTGCCGCGCACCACAGCCAGGGCTTTTGCCCCTTGGGCTGGAAGTGCAGCAACTGCGCGCCCTGCCGACTGAACACCGCCTGACACAGCGGATGATCGATCACCAGCACATCGCGCATCTGATAGCGCTCCCACGCAAACACCGGACGTTCGCGCAAGGATTTGAAGAAGCGTTGTAGCGGATGCTCAAGCATGTGCCACGGTCCTGAAAATCGTCTGTCACCGGGGTGCGCGGCCCGCAAAAAAAAGCGGACAGCCATGGCTGTCCGCAAATATGCGCACATGGAGAGAAGCTTATCGCAGACGCGTTAGAACACCGACTGAATTTTCAGGCCGGCCACCAGCGCGTTGTCCACTTCATCCACACCACCCGGGTGAGTGACGTATTGCAGGTTGGGACGTACGGTCAGCCAGTTGGTCACGTGGAAGCCGTAATTGATCTCGTAGTTGTATTCGGTTTCACGAATGGGCGAGAACAGCGGATTGTCGTATTCCGAAACACCGTTGGTCGCGTTGGTCAGCTCGGCGTTTTTCTTCACGTCATCGTTGACATGGATACGGGCGAAACCGATGCCCACGTCATCCTTCGGACGTGCGTCGAACGGGCCCTTGTACACGAACATCAACGACTGGTAGTTGTCGATGAAGTTAGTGTCCTTGTCGTGGAAGGTGGCGTTGGCCGCGATGTTCAGGCCACGGGATGCATCGCCATTGTGGCTGGTGAGTTGCTGTTGCGCGACGAACCAGTAGCCGTGCTTGCTATCGTGGACGCGATAAGGGTTGCCAGTGGTCGCGGCATCCTGGCCGTTGTCGTCCTTGAGAACGTCATCGGCATTGGCTGTGCTTTTGTAGTAACCGACACGGTATTCGCCCGGCAGGTTGTTGACCTTCGGCGACCAGACCAGCTCGACCGGCAACACGGTGCCCTCAGTGCCGCTGCCGCTGAGCTTGAAGCCGTTACCGTGTTCCAGTTGCGTCGGGTTCTGGTTGTACGCACCAATCTGAGCATAGAGCTCGTCATTGATGTGGTACTTCACCCGGATCGCCGCCTGGCTGACCGGCCAGTTGTACCAGATGTTGGTGGCCCAGTTACCGACCTGGGATCCGCAGAACGCCAGGTTCTGGAATTCGCACGGGAAGGTGTTGAAGTCTTCACCTTCACCGAAGTAACCGGCCTTGACGTCCAGTTTGTTGTCGAAGAACTGGTGCTGAATCCACAACTGGGTCAGACGCACCATGTGGCCACGACCGTAGACTTCCTGGGAGGAACTCAAGGTGCCGGCACGCGGGTCGCCGATACGGTCGTTGGAGATGTTCTCGCCGTTACGGTTGGTGAGCTGGATCTTGGCCTGGGTATTGTCCCAGCCGAACAGTTTTTCCAGGTCCAGCGCCGCGCCCAGGCCAAACTGGTCGGCGTAGCGCGCGGTCTTGTCATCGTTGAAGCCGCCATGCAGGTTACCACCGACTTCACCGACGTAGTCCATCTTGATGTCGATGCCTTGCTCGATCAGCTTGGTACGCTCGCCACCCCAATCGCCCGTCATCCACTTGGAGTCGGAGCTGAACGCTTCATCGGCCATCGCATTGCCGGCCAGAACCAGTGCTGCCGCTGCTGAAACCTGGCAGATCAACCGGGCCTTGTTCTTCATCTTCATCCCTACATCCTCGTTTTATTGTTATTAACTTTTCTTTTTTTTAACGCGGTTACATCCGGTGCAATGCGCGACAGGCCGCGCATTGCGAATCCCCCCCTGTAGGAGCGAGCTTGCTCGCGAGAAACCTGAGAACACCGTGGGGTGTCAGGTTTCCAGTGTCATCGTTGACGTCCATCGCGAGCAGGCTCGCTCCTACAGGTTTGTTCTTCAGCGGCCTTTGAATTGGGCGACGTTGGCGCTGTGCGCTTCGGTTTTCGGCACGCCGGCCACCCCCAGGCGCTCCCCTGTCCTGGCATCGAACAGCAGCACTTTCGCCGGATCGAATTGCAGGGTCAGGGTCTCGCCCACCGCAGGCGCCACATCCGGCGCCAGACGGCAGCAGACCTTGGTGTCATTGAGGTTGACGAAGACCAGGGTGTCCGGCCCCGTCGGTTCGGTGACCTGGACTTCGGCACGAATGGTCGGCAAACCGTTCGCTTCACCGTTGGCCAGGATGATCTGTTCTGGGCGCATGCCGAGGATCACTTCGCGGTCTTCAAGACCGGCGTCCTGCATGCCCAGCGGCAGCTCGCAACGGGCCTGGCCGCTGTCGAGCAGTGCCAGCAGGCGACCGTCCTTGCGCTGCAGGCGCAGCGGGATGAAGTTCATCGGTGGCGAACCGATGAAGCTCGCCACGAAGAGGTTGGCCGGGTTGTTGTAGATGTCCTTCGGCGTACCGAACTGCTGGATGATCCCGTCCTTCATCACCGCCACCTTGTCGCCCAGGGTCATGGCTTCGATCTGGTCGTGGGTCACGTAGACCGTGGTGGTTTTCAGGCGCTGGTGCATCAATTTCATTTCGGTGCGCATCTCGACCCGCAGCTTGGCGTCGAGGTTGGACAGCGGTTCGTCGAACAGATAAATCTTCGGCCGCCGCGCCAGGGCACGCCCCATCGCCACACGCTGCTGCTGGCCGCCGGAGAGCTGGCCGGGCTTGCGGCTGAGCAAGTGTTCGATCTGCAGCAGCTTGGACACTCGGGCGACTTCTTCGTCGATTTCCGCGGTCGGCATTTTGCGGATCTTCAGGCCGAAGGCGATGTTGTCGCGCACGCTCATGGTCGGGTACAGCGCGTAGGACTGGAACACCATGGCGATGTCACGATCCTTGGGACTCATGCCACTGATGTCGGCGTCATCCACCAGGATCGCGCCGCCGCTGATGGTTTCCAGGCCGGCGATGCAGTTCATCAACGTGGATTTACCGCAGCCCGACGGGCCGACCAGGATCAGGAACTCACCGTCATCGATTTTCAGTTCGATGTTTTTCAGGGTGTCCGGCAAGCCGGGGCCGTAGGTCTTGTTGACGTTGCGTAATTCGAGAGTTGCCATCTTTCTACCCCTTGACCGCGCCGGACGTCAGCCCACGCAGGAAATACTTGCCAGCGAATATGTAGACCAGCAGTGTCGGCAGCCCGGCGATCATCGCGGCGGCCATATCAACGTTGTATTCCTTGGCCCCGGTGCTGGTGTTGACCAGGTTGTTCAGGGCCACGGTAATTGGCTGTGCATCGCCGCTGGCGAAGACCACGCCGAACAGGAAGTCGTTCCAGATCTGGGTGAACTGCCAGATCAGGCAGACCATCACGATCGGGATCGACATCGGCAGCAGGATTTTCAGGAAGATCGTGAAGAAGCCTGCGCCATCGAGCCTTGCGGCCTTGACCAGCGCATCCGGAATGCTCACGTAGTAGTTGCGGAAGAACAGCGTGGTGAACGCCAGGCCGTAGACCACGTGCACCAGCACCAGGCCGGTGGTGGTGTTGGCCAGGCCGAACTTGCCGAGGGTGAACGAGGCCGGCAGCAGCACAGTCTGGAACGGCAGGAAGCAGCCGAACAGCAACAGGCCGAAGAACAACTGCGAGCCACGGAAGCGCCACATCGACAGCACGTAGCCGTTCATTGCCCCAATGAAAGTCGAGATCAGCACCGCCGGCACGGTGATTTTCACCGAGTTCCAGAAGTAGCCGCCGACCACGTCCCAGGCCTTGATCCAGCCGATGCCGTCGATCACGGTCGGCCAGCTCAGCAGGTTGCCGGTGCGGATGTCTTCCGGGGATTTGAAGCTGGTCAGCAGCATCACCACCAACGGGATCAAATACACCGCAGCCGCCAGCAACAAAGTTGCGTAGATCGCGATACGGCTGAAACTGATGCCCGATTTTCCGAGTTGATTAGTCATGGCGTTTGCCTCGCAGCTCGGAGTACAGGTACGGCACGAGGATGGTCAGCACGGCGCCGAGCATCAGCATGGCGCTGGCCGAACCGATGCCCATCTGGCCACGGCTGAAAGTGAAGGAATACATGAACATCGCCGGCAGGTCGGATGAATAACCCGGGCCGCCCGCAGTCATCGCCGCGACCAGGTCGAAGCTCTTGATCGCGATGTGCGCCAGGATCATGAAGGCACTGAAGAACACCGGACGCAGGCTCGGCAGGACGATCTTCAGGTAGATGGTCGGCAGGCTCGCACCATCGACTTGCGCGGCGCGGATGATCGATTGATCGACACCGCGCAGGCCGGCCAGGAACATCGCCATGACAAACCCGGAGGCTTGCCACACGGCGGCGATCACCAGGCAGTAGACGACACGATCCTGATCCACCAGCCAGTCGAGACGAAAGCCTTCCCAGCCCCAGTCACGCAGCATCTTGTCCAGGCCCAGGCCAGGGTTGAGCAGCCATTTCCAGGCGGTACCGGTGACGATCATCGACAGCGCCATCGGGTACAGGTAGACGGTGCGGATGAAGCCTTCCTTGCGAATGCGCTGGTCCAGCAGCACAGCGAGGAACACGCCCAGCACCAGGCTGATGCCGATGAACATGCCGCCGAACACCGCGAGGTTCTTGCTCGCGACCCACCAGCGGTCGTTGTCCATCAGGCGCATGTATTGCTGCAGGCCGACCCACTTGTAGCTCGGCATGAAGCTGGAATTGGTGAAGGACAGAATGAACGTCCAGATGATGTAACCGTAGAAGCCAACCAACACGATCAGCATGCTCGGCGCGAGTACCAATTTGGGTAGCCAGCGTTGCAGCGCATCGAACGGTGAGGCTTTGCTGAAAACCGCCACAGAGCTCATCGGGATAATCCAGGTTTAGAGAAATGAATCGACACGGTGATCCCTTGTGGGAGCGGGCTTGCTCGCGAAAGCGGTGTGTCAGCCGACATCAATGTTGAATGTCAGTCCGCATTCGCGAGCAAGCCCGCTCCCACATTGGGTCAGGCTGTGTCAGGGATTACTGGGCGGCTTTGACAGCCGACGCCAGTTGGGCGCTGGCCTTGGCCGGGTCCGCGTCCTTGTCGTTCATGAAGTTGGTGACCACGTCGAAGATCGCGCCCTGCACCGCCAGGGAAGTGGCCATGTTGTGCGCCATGCTCGGTTGCAGGCCGCCGGTCTTGTCGTCCGCAATGAAGTCCTTCGCCGACTTCTGGGCGCACTCGTCGAAGCCAAGCTTGTCCATTTCGCCCAGCATGTCGTTACGCACCGGGATCGAACCCTTGTTCATGCTGAATACTTTCTGGAAGTCGGTGCCCAATGCGACCTTGGCCAGGTCTTGCTGGGCGGCGATATCGCCCTTGCGATCAGCCTTGAGCTTGAACACCGCCAGGGAGTCGATGTTGTAGGTGAAGGCCTTTTCAGTGCCCGGGAACGCTACGCACTGGTAGTCCTTGCCCGCGACTTTCCCGGCCGCCGTCCACTCGCTTTTCGCCCAGTCGCCCATCATCTGCATGCCGGCCTTGCCGTTGATGACGTCAGCAGCGGCGATGTTCCAGTCACGACCGGCACGGTTCGGGTCCATGTAGCCGGTGATCTTTTTCAGCTCGGCGAACGACTTGGTCATTTCCGGGCCGGACAGGGTTTTCTGGTCCAGGTCGACCAAGGCTTTCTTGTAACCGTCGGCGCCCATGACCGAAAGCACCACGTCTTCGAACACGGTGCTGTCCTGCCAAGGCTGACCGCCGTGGGCGAGCGCGATGAAGCCGGCGGCCTTGAGCTTGTCGCCGGCAGCATAGAATTCTTCGAGGGTGGTCGGGGCTTTTTCGATCCCGGCTTTCTTGAACACTTGCGGGTTGATCCACAACCAGTTGACGCGGTGGATGTTCACCGGCACGGCGACGTAATCGCCTTCGTACTTCACGGTGTCGGAGACTTTCTTCGACAGCAGGCCATCCCAGTTTTCCGCCTTGGAAACGTCTTTCAACGCGTCGGTGCTGAGCAGGCCGGTGCTGCCCCACTCCTGGATGTCCGGACCCTTGATCTGCGCAACGCCTGGCGGGTTACCGGCTACGGCGCGACTCTTGAGTACGGTCATGGCCGTGGAACCGCCGCCACCGGCGACTGCGCCGTCCTTCCAGGTGAAGCCGTCTTTTTCGACTTGAGCCTTCAGGACATCGACCGCTGCTTTTTCACCACCGGAGGTCCACCAGTGAACGACTTCAACGGAACCTTTGGATTCGGCGGCCAGGACACTGAGGGGGAGCGCAGACAGGGAAGCGAGAGAAATGACAGTAGCGAGGCGAGAAATCGCATTCATCTAGGAGCACCTTTCTTGTTGTTATGCATGCAAGTCTGTTGCTTGCGCTGCATAAGATTCTAAACAGGGGATATCCCCTCGCAGGTAACGAAGGGATGCGCGAATGTCACCGCATGGTTACATAGAACCGCTCTGGGACAACTGCGCCAGCGCCGTGGCCATGCTCGGCGCCAGCGCCAGGCGCGGAATCAGCACGGCTTGCCAGGCATGGTAAAGGTCAGGCTTGCCGGGCCAGATATCGGCGCTCGGGCGGTTTTGCGGATCGAGTTCGTGATACCAGCTGCCATCACAGCGGTCGATGAAATGACTGTCACAGAATTCCCAGAACAGGCGGTACCACTGCTCGTACTGCAGGTCACCCGTGCGTTTGATCAGGGCACTGGCGGCGGCACTGGCTTCGCAATGGGTCCAGTGCAGGCGATGGCGGACCACCGCTTTGTTGTCCCAGTCCAGGGTGTAGACAATCCCCGGTGCGCCATCGATGTCCCAGCCGTGACGACAGTTGTGCTCGAAGAGTTTTTGCGCATCGGTGACCAGCCAGCCCGGCGTGAGCATCCCCGCACTCACCCGCGAAGCTTCGAGGTGCAGCAACAGCCGCGCCCACTCGAAACCGTGGCCCGGGGTGGTGCCGTAGGGGCGAAAACCGTCCGCCGGATTGTCACGGTTGTAGTCTCGCAGTGGCTGCCAGTCGCGGTCGAAATGCTCGATCACCAGGTAGTCGTTGGCAGCGGCGTGACCATGGATCACGCGTTCGACGATGCGCTGGGCGCGGCACAACCAGCGGTTGTCTTCAGTGACATCGGCCAGGGCGAGGAAGGCTTCGGTGGCGTGCATGTTGCTGTTGGCGCCGCGATAGGCTTCCTCTTCACTCCAGTCGCGATTGAAGGATTCGCGCATCGCGCCTTCTTCTTCACTCCAGAACCAGGTGTCGATGATGTCGATGGCATCATCGAGCAAGGCTTGCGCACCGGGACGCTGTGCGACCACCGCAGAACTGGCGGCCAGCGCGACGAAGGCATGCAAGTAGGCGTTCTTGCCGGTGTTGTCATCGCGATGTTCGGCAGTGGCGAACCAGCCGCCGTGAACCGCATCGCGCAACGGACCACGCAGGGCCGCAACACCGTGATCGACCAGCTCGGCAAAGCCCGGCAAGCCCTGGATATGGGCCATGGCGAAGCTGTGGGTCATGCGTGCGGTGTTCATGGTCTGGGCCTGCGCACCGGCCGGGAGGCGGCCCCTTTCATCGAGGCTGCCAAAGCCTTCAGGGAGCTTGGAAGCCTTGGCAAAACTCAACAGGCGCAGGCCTTCGGCGGCGAGCCATTGCTGGTGGGCAGGTGCGTTCAGCCAACTGCTGAAGGCTGGTTGGAGGGAGTCCATGGCGTACCTTTTTTGTTGTTATGACTGAGGGGGAGCATAAACAACGGAAGGCGGCGGGCTTGTAACGAAGGGGCTGGGTTATGTCACCGGGTTGTGACATTTCCTTGGGAGATGTGTTGGATCATCTGACGCCTTCGCGAGCAAGCCCGCTCCCACAGTTGATCGCATTCCATCTGGATGAACTCGGTCAAATGTGGGAGCGGGCTTGCTCGCGAAGAACGATAACGCGGTCTGACTAGTCAACGCTGCGTGGCAATTGCAAGGTCACCCGCAACCCACCCTCACGCAGGTTCTGCAAGCTGACCTCACCGCCATGGCTATGGGCAATGTTGCGGGCAATCCCCAGCCCCAACCCATACCCCTGCTGCTGCCCGGCCAGACGGAAATGCGGTTCGAACACCTGCTCCAGCCTCTGCTCCGGCACGCCGGGCCCTTCATCATCGACATGCAGGATGAACGCGCGGTCATCGTCATCGATGTGCAGGTGCGCGTTCTGCCCGTACTTCAACGCATTGTCGATCAGGTTGCCGATGCAGCGCTTGAGCGCCAGGGGTTTGCCCGGATACGCCGCCAGCGCCCGCCCCTGCTGGGTCACGCGACCATTGCCGTTGGGGGCCAGGTACGGTTCCACCAGACAGTCGAGCACATGGTTGAGGTCCACCGGCTCGATGTTCTCGTGGATGTCGGTGTCCTTCACGCATTGCAGCGCGCCCTTGACCAGCAATTCGAGCTCGTCCAGATCGCGCCCGAACTTGGCTTGCAGCGTTTCGTCTTCGAGCAATTCAACGCGCAGGCGCAAACGGGTGATCGGCGTGCGCAAGTCGTGGGAAATCGCACTGAACAACTGGCTGCGCTCGGTCAGGTACCGGCTGATGCGCTCGCGCATGGTGTTGAAGGCGCGCCCGACCTCGACCACTTCGCTGCCACCGCCCTCGGCCACCGGTTCCACGTCGGCACCCAGCGACAGATCGCGCGCGGCCCGCGCCAGGCGCTTGAGCGGACGACTCTGCCAGTGCACCAGCAGGCCGATGAACAACAGCAGAAAGCCGCTGGTCAGGACGATGAACCACACCTGCTGCGCCGGCAGGCCCTGCTCTTCAAGACTGGTGTAGGGCTCGGGCAGCAGCGAGGCGATGTACAGCCATTCACCCGGCGCCATCTGGATCTGCGTGACCAACACCGGCGGGTTCACCGGTTCCAGGGTCAAGGCGTAGTGCGCCCAGGAGCGTGGCAACTCATCGAGTTTCAGGCCGCCATTGAAGATGCGCAGGTCTTCCGGGCTGACGAAGGTCACCGAGATGTCCGTGTCCTGGCCGAGGGACTGGCGCAGCACCTCGTCCACCGCCTTGAGCACCGCCTCTTTGCGCGGGGTGATGGGCAGCACTTCCATGCCCAGGGGTTTGTCGTTGAGCGTGACCACGAACCGGGTGCCGCCCATGCTGCGCAACTGATCGAGCACCAGGGGCCGAAACGCCACCGGCAACGAACGAAAATAACTGACACTGGCCGTCATCGAATGGGCCAGGCTGCGGGCGCTGGTAACCAGGCCCTCGAGCTGCGTGGCGCGCAGTTGCGACACCCAGATCACACTCGACAGCGCCTGGGCGAACAGCACGGCCAGCAAGGTCAACAGTAACATCCGCCCGAGCAGCGAACGCGGCATCGGTAACCTGGCGGCGAGCTTGCGCAACATCTCAGTGGCCATTGACGGCAACCACATTGGCCGCCAGTTGGTAGCCGCTGCCACGTACGGTGCGGATCAACCGTGGCGGTTTTTCCGTGTCGCGCAGGCGCTGGCGCAAGCGGCTGACCGCCATGTCGACGATGCGATCCAGCGGCATCAGTTCACGGCCACGGGTCGCGTTGCCGATGGTGTCGCGGTCGAGGATTTCCTGCGGATGGTCGAGGAACAGTTTCAGCAGCGCGAAGTCGGCGCCCGAGAGAATCACCTCTTCGCCATCGATGTGAAACAACCGATGGCTGACCATGTCCAGGCGCCAGTCATCGAAGGCCAGCACCTCACCGCCGTTACGCTCCTGACCGAACTGCGCGCGGCGCAGCAACGCCTTGATCCGCGCCTGCAATTCCCGTGGGCTGAACGGCTTGCCGAGGTAATCGTCGGCGCCGAGCTCCAGGCCGATGACCCGGTCGGCTTCGTCGGAACTGGCGGTGAGCATGATGATCGGCACCTGCGCCTGGCGCGGATGCTGGCGAATCCAGCGACACAGGCTGAAGCCGTCTTCGTCGGGCAGCATCACGTCAAGGATCACCAGGTCGGCCGGCGCCTCGTTCAGCGCCTGGCGAAAACCGGCGCCATCGGCAGTGGCACGTACCTGGAACCCGGCGCGAGTCAGGTAGGTGTCCAGCAACTCGCGTATCTCTTGATCGTCATCGACCAACAAAATCGACTTGTTGACTGAGCTCACAGGAAGGCGTCCTTGATATTGGAATTGGGCGGATTATGCCTTAAGCACCGAAACTGCAAACACCACAGAAACAATGTGGGAGCGGGCTTGCTCGCGAAAGCGGTTTTACATTCAACACATTCGTTGACTGACACACCGCATTCGCGAGCAAGCCCGCTCCCACATTTTGATCGCATTTCAGGCTGGGAGAGATTGCTCCAAGGCCACACCCGCACCCATCAATCCCGAATACGGCGCCGTCACCAGCCACACCGGAATCCCCTTGAAGTAATCGCTCATGCAACCCTTGTCGGCGAAGCAGCGGGCGAAACCGCTTTCGAGGAAGAAGTCGGCAAACCGTGGAATCACTCCGCCAACGATGTACACGCCAGCGCGTCCACCGCTGGTCAGCACGTTGTTGCCCGCCACGCGACCGAGCCAGCAGCAGAACTGCTCAAGCACTTCCACGGCAATCGGGTCGCCCGCCAGCCCGGCGGCAGTGATGGCTTCCGGAGTGTCGAGCACCGGCGTGTGCCCATCCACCGCGCAGATCGCCCGGTAGACGCGGGGCAAGCCGCCGCCGCTCAACGCGGTTTCAGCGCTGACGTGGCCGATCTCGTTGAAGATGTGCTGCCAGAGTTGGGTTTCACGCGGGCTGCTCAAAGGCAGGTCGACGTGACCGCCCTCCCCTGGCAACGCAGCAAACCGGCCCTCGCCCAGATCGAGCAAGGTGCCGACGCCCAGGCCGGTGCCCGGGCCAATCACCACGGCCGGACGCAACGGCTCCGGCGCGCCTTCGCAGACCACGCGGAATTCGCCGGGCTGCAAACGGGTCATTCCCAGGGCCATGGCCGAGAAGTCGTTGACGAGCAACAGTTGATCCACCTGCAAGGTCTGGCAGAAACCCTTGCGGCTCAGACGCCAGTGATTGTTGGTGAACTTGAACTCATCGCCACTGACGGGACCGGCCACCGACAGGCATACCGAACCGATCGAACCCGGCGCCAGCCCCAGACCGTTGAGGTAGAGGCTGATCGCTTCTTCCGGGCTGGGGAAATCCGCCGTTGCCAGCACCTGGACCGATTCCAGCTGCTGGTTTTTCCACAACGCGAAACGTGCGTTGGTCCCACCGATGTCACCGACCAAAGCCAGTTTCAATTAAGCGTCTCCAGGGCAGAAGTAAAGGCGCTGGCGCCCTGCTCCGCCGAGCTGAAGGCCATGCGCATGAAACCAAACAGTTCGCGACCGGTGCCGATGTTGTTGCCCAACAGGCCCTTGGCCGGTGTGCGCGCTGCAAATTCTTCGGCGTCCACCTTAAGCTCCAGGGTGCCTTTGACGCCATCGACGCGGATGATATCGCCCTCTTGCACCCGCGCCAAAGCGCCGCCGACATAAGCTTCGGGGCTGACGTGAATGGCCGCCGGAATTTTCCCCGATGCACCGGACATGCGTCCGTCAGTCACCAGCGCCACCTTGAAGCCGCGGTCCTGCAACACGCCGAGGAACGGCGTCATCTTGTGCAGTTCGGGCATGCCGTTGGAGCGCGGCCCCTGGAAGCGCATCACCGCGACAAAATCCTTCTCCAGCAAGCCGGCCTTGAACGCATCGGCCAGGTCCTGCTGATCCTGGAACACCATGGCCGGCGCTTCGACGATCTGGTTTTCCACGGCGACGGCGGAGACTTTCATCACCCCGCGACCGAGGTTGCCTTCCATCACCCGCAGGCCACCTTCGGCCGAGAACGCGCGGGCCACCGGCCGCAGGATGCTTTCATCGAGGCTGTCGGTCACGCCTTCGCGCCACACCAGTTCGCCGTTGTCGAGGAACGGCTCCTGGGTATAGCGGCTCAGGCCATGGCCCATCACGGTGTTGACATTTTCGTGGAGCAGCCCGGCTTCCAGCAGTTCGCGGATCAGGAACGACATGCCACCCGCGGCCTGGAAGTGGTTGATGTCGGCCTTGCCGTTCGGGTAGACGTGGCTCAGGGTCGGCACCACCTCGGAGAGGTCGGCCATGTCCTGCCAGGTCAGTTGAATGCCCGCCGCCATGGCGATGGCCGGCATGTGCAGGGTGTGGTTGGTCGAGCCGCCGGTGGCGTGCAGCGCGACAATCGAGTTGACCAGCGAACGCTCGTCGACGATTTCGCCGATCGGCATGAAGTCGCCGTTCTGCTTGGTCAGGCGCGTGACCTGGTGCGCGGCTTCGCGGGTCAGGGCGTCACGCAATGGCGTGTTCGGGTTGACGAAGGACGCGCCCGGAAGATGCAAGCCCATGACTTCCATCAGCAACTGGTTGGTGTTGGCGGTGCCGTAGAAGGTGCAGGTGCCAGGGCTGTGGTAGGACTTCATCTCCGACTCCAGCAGCTCCTCGCGGGTCGCCTTGCCTTCGGCGTATTTCTGCCGCACGTCGGCTTTCTGCTTGTTGGAAATGCCCGAGACCATCGGCCCGCCCGGCACGAAGATCATCGGCAGATGGCCGAAGCGCAGCGCGCCCATCATCAGGCCCGGCACGATCTTGTCGCAGATACCGAGCAGCAGCGCGCCGTCGAACATGTTGTGGGACAGCGCCACGGCGGTGGACAGCGCGATCACTTCGCGACTCGGCAGGCTCAGCTCCATGCCCGGCTCGCCCTGGGTCACGCCATCGCACATGGCCGGGGTGCCACCGGCGAACTGACCGACGGAGCCGATTTCGCGCAGGGCCTTTTTGATCAGCTCCGGAAAGACTTCGTACGGCTGGTGCGCCGAGAGCATGTCGTTATATGACGAAACAATCGCGATGTTCGCGGCGTTCATCATCCGCAGGCTGTGCTTGTCGTCGCTGCCGCAACCGGCCACACCATGGGCGAAGTTGGCGCATTGCAGCTTGCCGCGCATCGGCCCGTCGCTGGCCGCACCGCGAATCAATGCAAGGTAAGCCTCACGCGTGGCGCGACTGCGGGCGATAAGCCGTTCGGTGACCTCAAGGACGCGGGGATGCATGTGTAGAACTCCAGGCTAACGGATGTGGCGACCTGATTGTCTATGCTGATCAAAGGCCGGTGTCGATGGGATGACAGACGGTTTTCTTGATCGGTTGGACCAGTTGATTCAGGTCACTCGTTGTAGATTGAACAAAATATTGCCATCAAAAAGGCTTGTTTTCTATTTTTTTGCGAATAATCTTGTAATTCCAACAACAAAACGACGGTAGCGCCGCACTATGACTCTTCGAATCGCAATCAATGGTTTTGGCCGCATCGGCCGTAATGTCCTGCGCGCACTCTATACCCAGGGCTACCGTCAGGATCTGCAGATCGTCGCCATCAACGACCTGGGCGACAGCGCGATCAATGCTCATCTTCTCAAGTACGACACCGTTCACGGCACGTTCGATGCCGATGTCCAGCATGACCAGGAGAGTCTGACGGTCAACGGCGACCGCATTTCGGTCAGCGCCATTCGCAACCCGGCCGACCTGCCCTGGGCCGCGGAAAAGATTGATGTGGTGTTCGAATGCACCGGCCTGTTCACCGACCGTGCCAAAGCCGCCGCGCATATTACGGCCGGCGCGCGCAAAGTGATCATCTCGGCCCCGGCCAAAGGCGCCGACGCCACCGTCGTTTACGGGGTGAACCACGACATTCTGCGCCAGTCGCACCAGATCATCTCCAACGCGTCGTGCACCACCAACTGCCTGGCCCCGGTGGCCCAGGTGCTGCACCGCGAGCTGGGCATCGAAAGCGGTCTGATGACCACCATTCACGCCTATACCAACGACCAGCACCTGACCGACGTCTATCACGTCGATCCATACCGCGCCCGTTCGGCCACCCAGAACATGATCCCGAGCAAGACCGGTGCTGCTGAAGCGGTGGGCCTGGTGCTACCGGAACTGGCGGGCAAATTGACCGGCATGTCGGTGCGCGTCCCGGTGATCAATGTGTCGCTGGTGGACCTGACCGTGCAGCTCAAGCGCGAAGCGTCGGCCGATGAGGTCAATGCACTGATGAAAGAAGCCAGCCAGCACTCGAAGATCCTTGGGTACAACACCCTGCCGCTGGTCTCCAGCGACTTCAACCACAACCCCCTGTCGTCGGTTTTCGACGCCAACCACACCAAATCCAGCGGCAAGCTGCTCAAGGTCCTGGCCTGGTACGACAACGAGTGGGGCTTCTCCAACCGCATGCTCGATAACTGCCTGGCGCTGTGCAACGCAGAATAAGCAGCACGCCCCCCCTTCTTTGTAGGAGCGAGCTTGCTCGCGATGGTCGTTAACGATAACGCGGGGGACCTGATGCCCCGCGGTGTTCTACAGTCCATCGCGAGCAGGCTCGCTCCTACAAGTTGCGTGTCATGTCTGGAGCAACAATCGATGATCGGCATCAGTTTTACGCAAAAGACCCTGGCGGCGCGCAAGCGTATCGCCCTGGTTGCCCATGACCACTGCAAGGTGTTCTTGCTCGATTGGGCCGAACGACAGAAAGACAAGCTGGCCCAGCATGATCTGGTCGCTACCGGCACCACGGGGTTGTTGTTGCAACAACGCCTCGACCTGCCCGTGGAGAGCATGATCAGTGGCCCCCTGGGTGGCGATCAACAGCTCGGTGCACAAATCGCCGAGCAGCAGGTCGACATGCTGGTGTTCTTCTGGGACCCGTTCGAGCCACAACCCCACGACCCGGATATCAAGGCATTGCTGCGGGTCGCGGCCGTGTGGAACATTCCGGTGGCGTGCAACGAATGCAGCGCCGATTACCTGCTCAGCAGCCCGTTGATGGATCAGGCGCATCTCCATCGGATTCCCGATTACGCGAGCTATTTGCAGGGTCGTGCGTAAAGCATCACAAATCAGTGCTTGACCACCCAAGTAGATGATAAGCATTATCATTAACTCAAAATGGATCAGGTTCTCCCGTGAGTCAGTCGCGCTTCAACCACGTTTTCCTCGCCCAGCGCACCTCCCTGCTGCGCACGCTGGAGCGGATGGTCAACAATCACAGCACCGCTGAAGACCTCTTGCAGGAAACCTACCTACGGGTGACCCGTGCATTGAGCGAACGGGCCATCGATCATCTTGAGCCCTTTGTCTTCCAGACGGCGCGCAACCTGGCGCTGGACCATTTGCGCGCACGGCGCATTCATTCGCGCACCATGGTCGACGACGTACCGCAGGAGGTGGTGCACAGCGTCGCCGCCCCCACCAGCAGCGCCGAAGACGCCGCCCACGCCGAACAATTGCTGGAGCGCCTGAACGTGAGCCTCAGTGAACTGAGCACCCGCCAACAGCGGATTTTCATCCTCAGCCGCCTGCACGGGCATAGCTACCAGGAGATCGCCGATGAGCTGAACGTATCCCTCAGTACCGTGCAGAAAGAGCTCAAATTGATCATGTCGATCTGCATCGGTGTCGCCGATTGCATGGGCGCCAACTGAGCATCAGGACCTCCCGCTTACCTGGGCCGACTGCGCTGGCCATCGGGCTTTGCTACCCTTGGCCCACTTGTAACGCCTCACTAAAAAAACAGCCGTGCACAGACACTGCCGAGGAAACACCGTGACGGACAACCACCGCCCCCCTGAGCCTTCTCTGGCGCAGGATCCCGCAAGCGCGATGGACCAGGCCCTGGACTGGCTGATCGTACTCGGCAGTCCCGACGAGGAGCAGACCCGCCAGTTCCAGGCGTGGCTTGACGCCGATCCGTTGAATGCCCAGGCGTTCGCCAAGGCCCAGGCGATCTGGGACGGCCCGCACGTGGCGCAATGCGCGCAAAGCCTGGCTGCCCGTCCCGAGAAAGTCACGGTCCTCGCCCGCTTGCGTCCGCACTGGAAACCGCTGGCCACCGCCGCCGTGCTGCTACTCGGTCTGTTCAATTTCAGCAATTTGCCGATGCGCCTGCAGGCCGATCACCTGACCGTGGTCGGCGAGCGCCAGCGCCTGCAACTGGAGGACGGCTCCACTGTCCTGCTCAACACCAATTCGGCGTTCTCAAGCACTATCAACGACCAGCAACGCGTCGCGCGCTTGTATCAGGGTGAAGCGTTTTTCGAAGTGCAGGCCAGTCGTAACCAGCCACTGGAAATCGACGCAGGCCCCGTCACGGCCAGCGTTCGCGATACCGCGTTTGCGGTGCGTTACCTCGACGGCGTGGCACAGGTGCGGGTGCAACGCGGGGATGTCGACTTGCGCGCCACCCGTGACGATGCGCGGGTGCGCTTGTCCGCCGGGGAAAGCATTCGCATCGGCCCCAACGGCTTCGACCGCCCGGCCAAGCTGGATGCCGCCACCGACCTGGCGTGGGTCCAGGGGCGACTGGTGTTTGAAAACTGCCCGTTGAACCAGGTGCTGGCGGAACTTCGCCGCTACTACCCGGGCTGGATCATCAACAACAACGAACAGTTGGCCGATGTCGCCGTGACCGGCAACTACCGCCTCGATCAGCCACTGGATGTGGTTCGCTCCCTGGCCCACATCACCTCGGCACGGCTCCAGGAATTCCCGGCGCTGGTCATCTTGAACTGAATGAGAATTATTTTTACTCGATAGCCAAGCCCTGTACGTCTCGTTATAGCCAATGCAATTGATTCGCATCTAACCATGCCAATCAGCACCTATAAAGATTCGTGCGACACGGAGCGCTATCGATGTCCTCTCGCCTCACCCGCCCAGACACTTCACCTTCCCGCATGCTGTCGCTGCTGACCGCTGCCATCCTGATGGCTGGTACCGCACCGCTCATGGCCGCCACCGCCACCGAGCCATCGACTCGCAAAATGGGCGACTACGCGTTCGCCATTCCCCAACAGTCTCTGGTATCGGCACTCAATGCCTTTACCGCTGTGACCGGCTGGCAGGTCGGCGTGTCGTCGGAGCTGGCGCAAGGTGTGGCTTCGCCGGGCGTCCGTGGTTCGCTGGCGCCGGAGAAAGCCCTGGATCGCCTGTTGGTGGGGACCAACCTGAGTTATCGCAAACTGGGCAATAACAGCATCGTGCTGGAAAAGCGCAGCGCTAGCAGTACCCTCAATCTGGATCAGGTCACCATCAGCGCCACCCGTAACGAGCAGGATGTGAACAGCGTACCGAGCACGGTCTCTGTCTACACGCGCGAAGATCTGGACCGCAACAACGTCAACACCATCAAGGAACTGGTGCGCTACGAACCCGGCGTTTCGGTAGGCGGCGCAGGCCAGCGCGCCGGCATCACCGGCTACAACATTCGCGGCATCGATGGCGACCGTGTGCTGACCCAGGTCGACGGGGTGCAGGTTCCCGACGGTTTCTTCAACGGCCCGTATGCCCAGACCAACCGCAATTATGTCGACCCGGAAATCGTCAAGCGCGTGGAGATCCTCCGGGGCCCGGCGTCGGTGCTGTATGGCAGCAACGCCATTGGCGGTGCGGTCAGCTACTACACGCTGGACCCGGACGACATCATCAAACCGGGCAAGGATGTCGGTGCACGCCTGAAAACCGGCTACAGCTCCGCCGATGAAAGCTGGCTGACCTCCGGCACCGTCGCCGGCCGCAGCGGCGACTTCGATGGCCTGTTGCACTTCAGTCAACGCAACGGTCATGAAACAGAGTCCTATGGCGAAACCGGCGGCACTGGCCTGAACCGTACCGAAGCCAACCCCCAGGATGCTCGCACCACCAGCGTGCTGGCAAAACTGGGCTGGGATTACGCCGACGATGCGCGCCTGGGCCTGACCTACGAGCACTACAAGGACGACCGCGACTCCAATCAATTGAGCGCGGTGGGCGGCCCGTTCAATGACGGACGCGGTTTCGGCTTCTACAAGTCCCGCACCGGCAACGACACGATCACCCGCGAACGCTTTGGCCTGGAACACAGCTTCGGCCTGGACAGTGCACTGGCTGACAACATCAAGTGGACGCTGAACTACCAGATCGCCAAGACCGACCAGACCACCGAAGAAATCTACGCGCCGTCGCGGACGGTGCTGCGTAACCGCGATACGACTTACAAGGATCGCCAATGGGTATTCGATGCCCAGGTCGACAAGTCGTTTGCCATCGCCGACACCGAACACTTCGTCACCTATGGCACCACCATCAAGCAGGACAAAATCACCGGCCTGCGTACCGGTACCGGCACTTGCCTGACCGTGGCCGGCGCTTGCCGGGTCATCGGTGCCCCTAGCGCCACCGACACGCTGATACCGGCCAGTGACTTCCCGGACCCGACCGTCAATAGCTACAGCCTGTTCGCCCAGGATCAGATCGGCTGGGGCAACTGGACCTTCGTACCCGGTGCACGCTACGACTACACCCAGCTCAAGCCGCACATCACCGAAGAGTTCCTGGCCACCGCCGACCAGAGCGGCAACGGCACGGTGAGCGACGAGACCAAGACCTGGCATCGCTTGTCGCCGAAGTTCGGCACCACCTACAGCTTCAACGATAACTACACCTGGTACGGCCAATACGCCGAAGGCTTCCGCACCCCAACCGCCAAGGCGTTGTATGGCCGTTTCGAAAACCTCGCCGGCGGCTATCGGGTCGCGCCTAATCCGGACCTCGAACCGGAAAAGAGCAAAAGCTACGAGACGGGTTTGCGCGGCAACTTCGAGCAGGGCTCGTTCGACGTGGCCGTGTTCTACAACAAATACCGCGACTTTATCGACGAGAACGCCATCACTCCCGGCTACACCGAGACCACGTTCCAGAGCAACAACATCAAGCACGCCACCATCAAGGGCGCCGAGGTCAAGGGACGCCTGAACCTCGACGCCTTCGGCGCGCCGCAAGGCCTGTACACCCAGGGCTCGGTGGCCTATGCCTACGGTCGCAACGACGACAGCGGCGAGCCGCTCAACAGCGTCAACCCGCTGACCGGTGTGTTCGGACTCGGATACGACCAGGACACCTACGGCGGTTTGCTCAACTGGACACTGGTGAAGAAGAAGGACCGCGTCGACAGCAGCACCTTCAAGACCCCTGACGGCACCAGCACCCAGTTCAAGACCCCGGGCTTCGGCATTCTGGACCTGAGCGCGTTCTACAAGGTGACCGACGACGTGACCATCAGCGGCGGCGTCTACAACCTGACCGACAAGAAGTACTGGCTGTGGGATGACGTGCGCGGTTACGACAGTGTCGGCGAAGCCTCGGTGACCCAACCGGCCAACCTCGACCGCCTGACCCAGCCGGGTCGCAACTTTGCGGTCAACCTGGTCTGGGATATCTGATCCGCTCATCCCGTCGGGTGGTTTCATCACGCCGCCCGGCGAGGATTTTTTACTGTCAGGCGCCCTCCTGTTCGTCTCGTTACCAAGCGCCTCTTCTTTTTCCAAGGAATTGCCATGACTACCCAGGCCACCGAACAACGCCCCAACCTGCGCTCGCAGCGTTTGAACCAGATCACCCACGAGCCGCACAGCAAGCTCGATGCCCTGGTCAAGGCCCACTCCCCGTTTGAAACCCAGACCAGTTTCGCCCGCTTCGTGGTGGCGCAGTACCTGTTCCAGTCGGAACTGGTGTCGCTGTACAACGATGCCGAACTGACCGCCATCGTCCCGGACCTGCCGGCCCGCTGCCGCGCCGATGCGGCCAAGGCCGACCTGGCGGACCTGGACACCGACGTACCGGCACCTGTCGCCAGTGCCCTGAAGTACCCGACCAAGGCCGAGGCCCTGGGCTGGCTCTTCGTCTCCGAAGGTTCGAAGCTCGGCGCAGCGTTCCTGATCAAGCGTGCCGTGGGCCTTGGCCTGAGCGAAACCTTCGGTGCCCGCCACCTCGGCGAACCAGCCGGCGGCCGCGCGGAAGGCTGGAAGCGCTTCGTCAAAACCCTGGACAGCCTTGAGTTCAGCACTCAGGAAGAAGCCGACGTGGAAAAAGGCGCCATTGATGCGTTCAACCGCTTCACCGTGTTGCTGGAGCAGGCTTACGCCACCGCCCCAGAAGTCGCCTGATACAGGACTGTCCCTGTGGGAGCGAGCCTGCTCGCGATGAGGGTATTCCAGACAGCATTATTGTCGACTGATACTCCGCTATCGCGAGCAGGCTCGCTCCCACAGGGGGATGTCGTAAGCCTGTAAGATCTCGATCTGCCTCACATGTTGCCTTGAGCCCATGCCCACCTCTTCCAGACTCTCCCGCCTCCTCTTCGGCCTGCTGGCCTATCTCAGCCTGGGCATCGGCCTGATCGCGATCGTCGTTCCCGGCCTGCCGACCACTGAGTTCATCCTGCTGGCCGCCTGGGCCGCGACCCGCAGTTCGCCGCGCCTGAGTGCCTGGCTGGAAAACCACGGGCTGTTCGGCCCCATCCTCCATAACTGGCGCAACGGCAAGGTCATCGCGCGCCGCGCCAAGGTCAGTGCCACCGTCAGCATGCTGGTATGCGCCGCTCTCATGGTGGTGATGCTCGATCACCGCTGGCCGGTCTACCTGGCAATTGCCGGGATGGGGCTGGGCAACCTGTGGATCTGGTCACGACCGGAATCGTTGCCGCAAGTCACCTGAAATCCCTTCAAACCCGCCAGAAACTGCCGGCAAAAACACACTTGGAAGTACCGGCTTCATTGCCGGGAACACGACGGGCCTAACTACGTAACATCTGTTGATAGCAAATATGAGCGAATGAAACGTTCGGCACGTTGCGACCGCCCACCCCTGAAGCCTCTTTGCGTTGAACCTGAATCAACCAATGCCCCAGGTTGTATTCAACTTCCCACTTATAGCGATACTTGCCACTGCTGGTCCAGAAAGGATCAGACTTCAACTGGCCATAACACCTGCCCAACTCAAGGGCTTGCGCAGCGCTACCCGTGCTGTCCGTTATAAGGTCGAACCTTTGATCACCTGCCCCCCTGTTCAATATCAACGTAGCGGTAGCGCCTTCGAGCGGCTGCCCTGTCGAATCCCTCAACCGGACCGACCAGTTCAAGACTCTGTAGGCCTGTGTGGTCGCCCAGTAGTGCGGCAGCTCACCGGCATCGTCCCGGACGCGACTGTCGGCGTAGTAAGGCGCTGAGCCAAACTCGAGCTTGTAGATATCACCCGCTACGAAGGGAGCAGACGGCTTCTTCGAAATGCGAACCTGAACTTCCTGATTCGGCTGCAAGCCAGAAACCGTCAAGGGGGTACCCCAAGGGATTAGGGCCCAGTTTCCATCGCGATTGTATTCCAGCGTCAATGGCCGGCCGTTCAGATCCCTCGCGTAGATCCACACATCCTGCCCCCGTACCGCCATGAAGCTGTACTGCTTCACCTGCGTTTCGTCAGCCAGACTTTCTTCGAGGGTGTTCAGTTTGTCCGGCAGTACCGTGGTCGCCGAGGGTATTTGAGAGGCGATACCCGAAACAGCTGCCGAGTTCAGAAAAGACATCGCAGGTGCCGATTCTGCTGCCAAAAACATTCCCCAAAACAACAACACCGAGCGCAACCCGGTGCTTTTAAAGCAAGTAATCCACATAAGGTTTTCTCATTATTTTCTGTCAGATGCCGGAAGCCAAAACCTCCGAAAGAGTTCCACCGAGGTGGCATCTGCATTTAAGCGACCTGCCCTTTATGAGAAGCGGTACATATGTATTTCATTCAAGGCGCCCATCGCGCTCAGGCGTCGGGGGGCAACGCCGGATCTGGTCGAGACAGGAGTCACTGCCGCAACCCTCCTGAATTCACCCCGCGCTTTTTCCTATTTTTACCCCCATTTTCAGCACATTTTTCTGCGCAAACGTTCAACCACTACCGTTCGTCGGCAGCCCATTCATGTAACCTGGCCTTCACGCCGATGTGCATTGATCGGCGCTAAATGGATTTAGCGAGTGAGCCGCAACGGCTCACAGCCAACACTTCATCCATTCGCGAGTTCGCCCTATGTTCGACTCACTGTCCATCCGCCTGAAAATCGTCCTGCTGTCCGGTCTGTGCCTTCTGGGGGTAGTCGCCCTGATAGTGGGCATGAACATCTACCAGACCAATCAGAACGATGACCTGGTCAACGATTCCAGCAGCAGAATGCTCACCGCCAGTGTGCAGGACCTGCTCCAAGCCAAGGCCGCCGAGCAGGCGGTGCGGGTGCAGAAGACGTTCGGTGAAACCCTGACGGTGGTGACCGCCCTCGCGGACCAGATCCAGGACATGCGCAACCTGGCCGCCAAGCGCTCCCTTGAGCCCGGCGCCTTGCGTGAAGAGTTGAACCAGAGCCTGAAAACCGCCTTCGAACGCAACGGCAAGGTGCTGGGCATCTGGCTGGCCTTCGAACCCAACGGCCTGGACAGCAAGGACAGCGAGTTCGTCAACGACGCCGCCCGCCAATCCAACGAGGCCGGTCGCTTCGCTACGTACTGGAGCCGCGCCGGGGGTGATGCCCTCAACACGATCATGGTCGAAGAGGACATGACCAAGACCACCCTGAACCTCAGCGGCAATCCGTACAACGTCTGGTACACCTGCCCTCGGGACAGCAAGCGCATCTGCCTGCTCGACCCCTATGCCGATACGGTCGGCAACAAGGAAATGTTGATGACCACCATTTCCGTCCCGCTGCTGGTGGATGGCAAGTCCATCGGCGTGGTCGGTATCGACATCGCCCTCGACGCCCTGCAAGCGGCGGCGGTCGACTCTCAGCGTGACCTGTTCAACAGTGCCGGGCACATGCTCATCGTTTCCGGCACTGGTGTGCTGGCCGCCTACAGTGTCGATGCCGGTAAGGTCGGCAAGAGCATCGGCGACACCCTGGGAGAGGACGGCAAGGACATCCTGCAACTGCTTGGCAGCGGTGCACCGAAGATACTCCAGCAAGGCGACCTGATCCGCGCGGTGTACCCGGTCAGCCCGATTGCCGATGCCAAGGCCTGGGCCGTGGTGATCGACTTGCCCAAACAAGTGCTGCTGGCCGACTCGGTGAAGCTGCAAGCGGTACTCGACGATGCCCAGCAAAGCGGCACGATCAAGGCCTTGTCGGTGGCGGTGCTTGCCGGTGTGATCGGCCTGCTGCTGATGTGGCTCACCGCGTCCGGCGTGACCCGACCGATCAACAGCGTGGCGCAAATGCTCAAGGCGATTGCCAGTGGCGACGGTGACCTGACCCAGCGCCTGCACTACAGCAAGCAGGACGAACTGGGCGAACTGGTGAGCTGGTTCAACCGTTTCCTCGACAAGCTGCAACCGACCATCTCGCAGATCAAGCAAAGCATCACCGATGCTCGTGGCACGGCCGATCAGTCTTCGGAGATCGCCCGCCAGACCAGTGAAGGCATGCAGGTGCAGTTCCGCGAAATCGACCAGGTCGCCACCGCGTCCAACGAGATGAGCGCCACGGCCCACGATGTCGCCAACAGCGCCTCGAACGCGGCCAACGCCGCCAAGGGTGCCGACCAGTCGGCCCGCGACGGCATGTCCATCATCGAGCGCAGCACCCGCGACATCAATCAACTGGCCGACGAGGTCAGCAAGGCCGTGACCGAAGTCGAAGCCTTGGCGGTGAACAGCGAACAGATCGGCTCGGTGCTGGAAGTGATCCGCAGCATCGCCGAGCAAACCAACCTGCTGGCTCTGAACGCGGCGATTGAAGCGGCCCGTGCCGGCGAAAGCGGTCGCGGCTTTGCGGTGGTCGCCGATGAAGTGCGCAACCTGGCCAAACGCACCCAGGATTCGGTGGAGGAAATTCGCCTGGTGATCGAACGCATCCAGTCCGGTACCCGCGGTGTGGTCGCCACCATGCACTCGAGCCAGACCCAGGCCCACAGCAACGCCGGGCAGATCCAGCAGGCGGTCCAGGCCCTGAGCAAAATCAGCGACGCGGTCACCGTGATCAGCGACATGAACCTGCAAATCGCCAGCGCCGCCGAGCAGCAAAGCGCCGTCGCCGAAGAGGTCAACCGCAATGTCTCGGCGATCCGCACCGTCACCGAAACCCTGACAGGCCAGGCCACCGAGTCGGCGCAGATCAGCAGCCAGCTCAACATCCTGACCACCCACCAGATGAAATTGATGGATCAGTTCCGGGTATAACCTTTAAAAGATCGCAGCCTGCGGCAGCTCCTACAGAGATCAATGTAGGAGCTGCCGCAGGCTGCGATCTTTTGATCTTTTGTTCTATGCTGCCCTCTCGCTCCGGAGGGCCTTCGATGACTGATCTGCTCACGTCCATTCAAGCCGCACTCGGTTTGCCTCACACCCCGATTCCTTTCGCGTCCAGCGGCGCCCTGCCCTCGGCATTTGCCGTCACCGAACTGGCTTGCGCGAGCATCGCCGCCGCCGGTCAGGCCGCCAGCGAACTGCTGCACCAACAGACCGGACGCCGGCCCGACCTTGAAGTTGATCGACGCCTCGCGTCCTTCTGGTTCGCGACCTCGATTCGCCCGATCGGCTGGAGCGTTCCGCCGCTGTGGGACCCGGTGGCCGGTGATTACGCCACCCGCGACGGCTGGATTCGCCTGCACACCAACGCGCCTCATCACCGCGCCGCTGCCGAACGCGTGCTCGGTGCCTGTGCCGACCGCCCGGCGATGGCCGGCAAAGTGGCGCAATGGACGAAAAGCGAGCTGGAACAGACGGTGGTCGATGCCGGTGGTTGTGCCGCTGAAATGCGCACCTGGGATCAATGGCAGGTCCATCCTCAAGGCCAGGCAGTGAATGCCGAACCCCTGGTTCTGTTCGCCAACCACCCAAGCCAGAGCTACAAACCGTGGACAGGTTCAGTGGTTCGCCCCCTGGCCGGCATCAAGGTGCTGGACTTGACCCGGGTACTGGCAGGCCCCATCGCCAGCCGCTTTCTGGCAGGCCTGGGCGCCGATGTCCTGCGCATCGATCCGCCGACCTGGAACGAGCCAGGGGTAGTGCCGGAAGTCACGCTGGGAAAACGTTGCGCGCGTCTTGATCTGAACGACAAGTCCGACCGCGGCGTATTCGAATCCCTGCTCAAGGACGCCGACATTCTGCTCCACGGCTATCGTGCCGATGCGCTGGAACGACTTGGTTTGGGCACGAATCAGCGCCGGCAACTAAACCCCGGCCTGATTGATGTCTGCCTCAACGCCTATGGCTGGAATGGCCCCTGGCAAAATCGCCGGGGCTTTGACAGCCTGGTACAGATGAGCAGTGGCATTGCCGAAGCGGGCATGCACTGGAAGTCGGCGGACAAGCCGACGCCATTGCCGGTGCAGGCACTCGATCACGCCACCGGGTATTTGATGGCGGCCAGTGCGATCAGGTTGTTGGCGCAACGGTTGAGTGACGGTACAGGTGGCTCGGCGCGATTGTCGTTGGCGCGTACCGCGAAGCTGTTGTTCGAACATGGGCCGGGGACGGGTGAGGCATTACGCGCGGAAGATGCGCAGGATCAAGGGATGCTCGTGGAGCAGACACCGTGGGGGCCGGCGCATCGGTTGCAGGTGCCGCTGAAGATCATCGGGACGCCACTACAGTGGACATTGCCCGCGACTGAACTGGGTTCACATCCCGCGCAATGGTGGTGACCGTCAGATCGCCTTCGCGAGCAAGCCCGCTCCCACATTTGATCGCGGTAACCTGTGGGAGCGGGCTTGCTCGCGAAGGCGTCAGGTCTATCGATACAAATTCCGGATCAACTCAGTCCACCCGGCTCAATGAAGTCCACAGCACCTGCGCCGCATACCCGCGATAAGGCCGCCACGCTTGCGCCCGCAACAGCAACTGCTTCGCCGTCACCGGCCCACCCTCCAGCGCCGCCAACGCATTGGCCAGCCCCACATCGCCATTGGGAAATCCATCCATCTCCCGCAACTGGCGCAACGCAATGTACTGCGCCGTCCAGTCACCAATCCCGTGCAACGCCAGTAACCGCGCTACGCCCCCCTCCCGACCAGGCTCGAATAATCGCGGGTCATCAAGCAATGCCTGAGCCACACCCGACAAGGTCCGCCCCCGGCTTTTCGGCATGCCCAACGCAGCCAGATCAGCCCCCGCCAACGCTTCAGCCGAGGGGAACACATGACTCAAACCCGCCAACGGCTTACCCAGTGGCACGCCATATTGCGCCACCAGTTTCCCCGCCAGGCGGATCGCCGCCGCCACCGTAATCTGCTGGCCCAGCACCGCGCGGATCGCCAGTTCCAGCCCGTCCCACGCCCCCGGCACACGCAGCCCGGGACGCTCGGCAATCAACCGGGCCATCAGTGGATCAAGCGCTAAATGCCGATGGATCGTGGCGAGGTCGGCATCGAGATCGAACATCCGCCGCACGCTTGCGACGATGTCGGGCACGGCGCTCGGGTCGGGAAAGTCCAGCGTCAGCTCAAGGGCATCAGACGTGGCAGGCCGGATAGAAAAGCTGCCGTGCATCCCCTTCAGATCGATGCTGCGTGAGTAGGCGTCGTCGGCAACCGTTTCCAGTCCAGCAATCGCCCGTGCCGACAAAAATCCCAGCATGGCCGGCCAGTCATAGGGTGGCTGATACGCCAGCAGCAGCTTCACAGACTCAGCAACCCGCTATACAGCCCATAAGCCGCCAGCCCGGCGCCGCCGATGACCGCGGTGAAAACGCCTTTCTCGAGCGTCGTGAACAATGGCATGCCCTGTTCATGGCGGGCCTTGGCAAACAGGATCACACCCGGCGCATACAGCAACGCCGACAGCAGCAAATACTTCAGGCCGCCGGCGTACAGCAACCACACCGCGTAACTCAAGGCGATGACGCCAACCAACAAATCCTTGCTGCGCTCGGCGGTTGCCTGCTGGTAGGTTTCCCCGCGCACGCACAACAACACCGCATAGGCCGCCGACCACAGGTACGGCACCAGAATCATCGATGACGCCAGATAAATCAGACTGGTGTAGGTGCCGGCGGAAAACAGCGTGATCAGCAGGAACAACTGGATCATCGAGTTGGTCAGCCACATGGCATTGACCGGCACACGGTTGGCGTTTTCCCTGGTCAGGAATGCTGGCATGGTCTTGTCTTTCGCCGTGGCGAACAGGATTTCGGCGCACAGCAGCGCCCAGGACAGCAATGCACCCAACAACGAGATCGCCAGGCCGACGCTGATCAGCACTGCCCCCCAGTGGCCGACGATATGCTCAAGCACCGCCGCCAACGAGGGGTTCTGCAGTTTCGCCAGTTCCGGCTGGGTCATGATCCCCAGCGACAGCACGTTCACCAGCACCAACAGTGCCAATACCCCAATGAACCCGATCACCGTCGCCCGGCCCACGTCGGAACGTTTCTCCGCCCGGGCGGAATAGACACTGGCCCCCTCGATACCGATGAACACGAACACGGTGACCAGCATCATGTGCCGAACCTGATTCATCACACTGCCGAATTCCGGGTTGTTACGCCCCCAGATATCGAGGGTAAAGATGTCCGCCTGGAACGCCACGGCGGCAATCACGATGAACATGATCAACGGCACGATCTTGGCCACGGTAGTCACCTGGTTGATGAAAGCCGCCTCCTTGATCCCGCGCATCACCACAAAATGCACGGTCCAGAGCAGCAGCGAAGCGCAGGCGATGGCGATCGGCGTGTTGCCTTCGCCAAAGACCGGAACGAAATAACCAAGGGTGCTGAACAGCAGCACGAAATAGCCGACGTTGCCCAGCCAGGCACTGATCCAGTACCCCCAGGCGGACGAGAAGCCCATGTAGTCGCCGAACCCGGCCTTGGCATAGGCATACACCCCGGACTCCAGCTCCGGCTTGCGATTGGCCAGGGTCTGGAACACGAACGCCAGGGTCAGCATGCCGACGGCGGTGATCGCCCAACCGATCAGGATCGCCCCGGCGTCGGCCCTGGCCGCCATGTTTTGCGGCAGGGAAAAGATCCCGCCACCGATCATCGAACCCACCACCAGGGCGATCAATGCGCTCAGGCGAAGCTTGCTCGGTGATTGCGACATCGTTGCATCTCCATTTTTCCGGGGGGCGACAACTGCCGCGAGATCGTCACATATCGGGCGTCAACTAAACTGTTGAAGCGTAATAACGTTTATTGGATTACGCCAACCTATGTCTTTTTACTTGCACAAAATGGCTATTAAAGGCGCCGATATAATCATTTGTTGTATACGCTTTTCCAATACATCCATTTCGTACAAAAAACCCCTGAGAAAGATTGGCGAATTCTGAAAAACCAACTAGCGTCATAATTCGAAACAGAATACAAAATAACTGAAACAGTCCACAAAAAGGCTCTAAATCAGGCATTACAAGCAGCCGCCTTGAAATGATGGCACTCCGCCAACAAACTGGGAACGCTCTCATTTAGTGATCCAAGTCAGCTGATTGGATAACCAACGGAATTAATCTGCTGGCCTCTATTCTCCTGCATTGGAGTCATGCAATGTCTGAAGCTCCCGGAAAACTCAAACTCGGCGCACTGGTTGCATTAGTCGTCGGTTCGATGATTGGTGGCGGGATCTTTTCCTTGCCGCAAAACATGGCCGCCAGTGCCGATGTCGGTGCCATTCTGATCGGTTGGGCAATCACCGCCGTCGGCATGCTCACCCTGGCGTTCGTGTTCCAGACCCTGGCCAATCGCAAACCCGACCTGGACGGCGGGGTCTACGCCTACGCCAAGGCCGGTTTCGGCGACTACATGGGCTTCTCGTCCGCCTGGGGATACTGGATCAGTGCCTGGCTGGGCAACGTCGGTTACTTCGTCTTGCTGTTCAGCACGCTCGGGTACTTCTTTCCGCTATTCGGGGAGGGGAATACCCCTGCCGCCGTGATCGGTGCCTCGGTGCTGCTCTGGGCCGTGCATTTCCTCGTACTGCGAGGTATCAAGGAAGCCGCGTTCATCAACCTGGTGACCACCGTCGCCAAGATCGTGCCGCTGGTGCTGTTCATGTTGATCGCGTTGTTCGCCTTCAAACTGGACATCTTCACCGCTGACATCTGGGGCCTCAAGAATCCGGACCTGGGCAGCGTGATGGACCAGGTGCGCAAGATGATGCTGGTCACCGTGTGGGTGTTCATCGGCATCGAAGGCGCGAGCATCTTTTCGGCCCGGGCGGAAAAACGCAGCGACGTGGGTAAAGCCACCGTGATCGGCTTTGTCACCGTGCTGTTGTTCCTGGTGCTGGTGAACGTGCTGTCGCTGGGGATCATGACCCAGCCGGAACTGGCCAAACTGCAGAACCCGTCGATGGCGGCGGTGCTGGAGCATGTGGTCGGCCACTGGGGCGCAGTGCTGATCAGCGTCGGCCTGATCATCTCGCTGTTGGGGGCGTTGCTGTCGTGGGTGCTGCTGTGTGCGGAGATCATGTTCGCCGCAGCCAAGGACCACACCATGCCGGCGTTCCTGCGCAAGGAGAACGCCAACCATGTACCGGTCAATGCCCTGTGGCTGACCAACGCCATGGTGCAGATCTTCCTGGTCATTACCTTGTTCTCGGCCAGCACTTACCTGTCGCTGATCTACCTCGCCACCTCGATGATCCTGGTGCCGTACCTGTGGTCGGCGGCCTATGCCTTGCTGCTGGCCGTGCGGGGCGAAACCTACGAGGGCGCGTCAGGCGATCGGCAAAAGGATCTCATCATTGGCGCCGTGGCCCTGATCTATGCGGTCTGGTTGCTCTACGCCGGCGGCACCAAATACCTGCTGCTGTCCGCTCTGCTCTACGCCCCCGGCGTGATCCTGTTCGCCAAGGCCAAGCTGGAAATCGACAAACCGGTTTTCACCAACGTCGAGAAGCTGATTTTCGCTGCGGTGGTCGTCGGCGCCGTGGTGGCAGCCTACGGTCTCTACGACGGCTTCCTGACCCTGTAATGCAATTGTTTTGTCATCTGGAGGATCACTGTAATGACCACGGAAAAAGTTAAGTACGGCGTCCATTCCGAAGCCGGCAAACTGCGCAAAGTCATGGTTTGCTCCCCAGGACTTGCCCATCAGCGGCTGACCCCGAACAACTGCGACGAACTGCTGTTCGACGATGTGCTGTGGGTGGCCCAGGCCAAGCGCGACCACTTCGACTTCGTCACCAAGATGCGCGAACGTAACGTCGATGTGCTGGAAATGCACAACCTGCTGACCGACATCGTCGCCATTCCCGAAGCCCTGGACTGGATTCTGGAGCGCAAGATCACCGCCAACTCGGTGGGTCTGGGCCTGATCAACGAAACCGCGTCGTGGCTGCGCAGCCTGGAGCCACGTCACATCGCCGAGTTCCTGATCGGCGGCGTATCGGGCGACGACTTACCGACCAGTTTCGGCGGCAAGGCCATCGAGATGTTCCGCGATTTCCTCGGCCACTCAAGCTTCATCCTGCCGCCGCTGCCCAACACCCAGTTCACCCGCGATACCACCTGCTGGATCTACGGTGGCGTTACCCTCAACCCGATGTACTGGCCGGCGCGCCGCCAGGAGACCCTGCTGACCACCGCCATCTACAAATTCCACCCCGAGTTCACCAACGCCGACTTCCAGATCTGGTACGGCGACCCGGACAAGGACCACGGCAACGCCACCCTTGAGGGCGGTGACGTGATGCCGATCGGCAACGGCGTGGTGTTGATCGGCATGGGCGAACGCTCCTCGCGCCAGGCCATTGCCCAACTGGCGGTGAACCTGTTCAAGAACAAGGCCGTGGAAAAAGTGATAGTCGCCGGCCTGCCGAAATCCCGCGCGGCGATGCACCTGGACACCGTGTTCAGCTTCTGCGATCGCGACCTCGTCACGATCTTCCCGGAAGTGGTGAACCAGATTGTCGCCTTCACCCTGCGTCCCGATGAAAGCAAGGCAGGTGGCATCGACATCCGTCGCGAAGACACCAACTTCCTCGACACCGTCGCCCAGGCTCTCAACCTCAAGGCATTGCGCGTGGTGGAAACCGGCGGCAACAGCTTCGCCGCCGAACGCGAGCAATGGGACGACGGCAACAACGTGGTGGCCGTGGAGCCGGGCGTGGTCATCGGCTACGACCGTAATACCTATACCAATACCCTGCTGCGCAAGGCCGGGGTGGAGGTCATCACCATCAGCGCCGGCGAACTCGGCCGGGGACGGGGCGGCGGCCATTGCATGACCTGCCCGATCATCCGCGATCCGATTGACTACTAACCTATTAGCCTTGGCCCGCGCTTACCGAGTTCGGGCCAAGGGGATAACCGACACCTTAGGAGATCCAAAATGGCGTTCAACATCCATAACCGCAATCTGCTGAGCCTGGAACACCACACCCCTCGCGAATTGCGCTACCTGCTCGACCTGTCCCGCGACCTCAAGCGTGCCAAGTACACCGGCACCGAACAGCAGCATCTCAAGGGCAACAACATCGCGCTGATCTTCGAAAAAACCTCGACCCGCACCCGTTGCGCGTTCGAAGTTGCAGCCTATGACCAGGGCGCCAACGTCACCTACATCGACCCGAACTCCTCGCAGATCGGTCACAAGGAAAGCATGAAGGACACCGCCCGCGTGCTCGGGCGCATGTACGACGCCATCGAGTACCGTGGCTTCAAGCAGGAAATCGTCGAGGAGCTGGCCAAGTTCGCCGGCGTACCGGTGTTCAACGGCTTGACCGACGAGTATCACCCGACACAAATGATCGCCGACGTGCTGACCATGCGTGAGCACGCCGACAAACCGATCCACGAAATCAGCTACGCCTACCTCGGCGATGCGCGCAACAACATGGGTAACTCGCTGTTGCTGATCGGCGCCAAGCTCGGCATGGACGTGCGCATCTGCGCGCCAAAAGCCCTGTGGCCGGCGGACGACCTGGTCGCCCGCTGCAAACAGTACGGTGAAGAAAGCGGCGCGCGCATCACCCTCACCGAAGACCCGAAAGCGGCGGTCAAGGGCGTCGACTTCATCCACACCGATGTCTGGGTGTCGATGGGCGAACCGGTTGAAGCCTGGGCCGAACGTATCCAGCAACTGCTGCCGTATCAGGTCAACGCCGAACTGATGAAAGCAACCGGCAACCCGCGCACCAAGTTCATGCACTGCCTGCCGGCGTTCCACAACTGTGATACCAAAGTCGGCAAGCAGATTGCCGAGCAGTACCCGCACCTGAGCAACGGCATCGAAGTGACCGATGACGTGTTCGAGTCGCCGGCCTGCATCGCCTTCGAGCAAGCGGAAAACCGCATGCACACCATCAAGGCGATTCTGGTGTCGACGCTGGCTGATCTTTAACGGCTGACTCGGCTCCCACTTACGGAAAAGGGTCAATGTGGGAGCGGGCTTGCTCGCGAAAGCGGAGTGTCAGTCGACATCAATGTTGACTGATGCACCGTCTTCGCGAGCAAGCCCGCTCCCACACTGGTCCGGGTTCCACAGAAAGACCGCGTTGCTTGCAACCTCTTTGCTTAGAAGGACTGACACCATGCGTATCGTCGTTGCTCTGGGCGGTAATGCCCTGCTCCGCCGCGGCGAACCGATGACCGCTGACAACCAGCGCGCCAACATCCGGATCGCCACCGAACAGATCGCCAAGATCCATCCCGGCAACCAACTGGTCATCGCCCACGGCAATGGCCCCCAGGTCGGCCTGCTGTCATTGCAGGCGGCGGCCTACACCTCGGTTTCACCCTACCCGCTGGACGTGCTCGGCGCCGAGACCGAAGGCATGATCGGCTACATCATCGAACAGGAACTGGGCAACCTGCTGGACTTCGAAGTGCCCTTCGCGACCCTGCTGACCCAGGTCGAAGTCGATGCCAATGACCCCGCCTTCAAGAACCCGACCAAGCCCATCGGCCCGGTCTACAGCAAGGCCGAGGCGGAACAACTCGCCGCCGAAAAAGGCTGGGCCATTGCCCCGGACGGCGACAAATACCGCCGCGTAGTCGCCAGTCCGAAACCCAAGCGCATCTTCGAAATCCGTCCGATCAAATGGCTGCTGGAAAAAAGCAGCATCGTGATCTGCGCCGGCGGCGGCGGCATTCCGACCATGTATACCTCGCCCGGCAAACTAGAGGGCGTCGAAGCGGTCATCGACAAGGACCTGTGCTCGGCGCTGCTGGCCGAACAACTTGAAGCCGATCTGCTGGTGATCGCCACCGACGTCAACGCCGCGTTCATCGACTTTGGCAAACCCACGCAGAAAGCCATCGCCCAGGCGCACCCCGACGAAATGGAAAAACTCGGCTTCGCCGCCGGCTCCATGGGACCGAAGGTCCAGGCAGCCTGCGAATTCGCGCGCCATACTGGAAAAGTGGCGGTGATTGGCTCGCTCGCGGACATCGAAGCGATCGTCCAGGGCAAGGCCGGTACGCGCATCAGCACGGCAACATCGGGCATTATTTACTCGTAAGGAGAGACGTCCATGGCAATGTTTGAGCCAGGCCACTTGCACATCGAGCGTCACGCGCTGACCAAGGATGATGTGAGCTACAACGTGCACCTCGACTATAAGGTCGCGCAGGATCCCAAGAAGGGCAAAGGGATCGAGTTCACCATGCATGGCAGCATGCAGGGAAAGGAGATGACAGAGACCTTCTTTCTGCCTAAGGAGGAGGCCTACAACTTTGCCAACAACGTGACGAAAATCGCAGAGAAGTACGGTATCCCGAAGACACATAGCCAGATCGGCTCGGTGCACAAGCATTACGACTTGATGTTCGAAGACATCCGCAAGCAACTGAATATGAAATCCGGCGACCCGATAGATCTCGAAAGCTTCGAGTAGCCCACATTTCCCTGTGGGAGCGGGCTTGCTCGCGAAAGCGTCGTGTCAGGCACCATCGTTGGCGACTGATACACCGCTTTCGCGAGCAAGCTCGCTCCCACAGGGGGAATCCTCGCTCTATTGAAGTCCGCGCAGGATTTCACCATTAGCCCGCCCCAAGGCATACTTGCCACCCTCCGCACTGCAGACCCCGAAACCGCCCCATGCGTATCCACGTCAGCTTCATCGACCGCGTCGGTATTACCCAGGAAGTCCTGGCCCTGCTTGGCGGGCGCAATCTGAACCTGGATGCGGTGGAAATGGTCCCGCCCAATGTTTACATCGACGCCCCGACACTGAGCCCGCAAGTCCTTGAGGAACTGCGCGATGCCCTGTTCAGCGTGCGTGGCGTGCAAGCGGTGACGGTGGTCGACATCCTGCCCGGTCAGCGTCGGCACTTGCAGCTCGACGCGCTGCTGGCCGCCATGACCGACCCGGTGCTGGCACTGGACAGCGACGGCAAGGTGCTGCTGGCCAACCCGGCGTTGATCGCCCTGTACGGCCGCGAACCGAATGGTGAAAGTGTGGCCGAGCTGTTTGCCGACCCGGCCTTGCTCGACGCCCTGCTCGAACACGGCTTTCGCCTGCCCCTGCGGGAAATCACCGTCAATGGCCAGACCTTCCTGCTCGACGCCACGCCGATCACCGACGCCGGTGCCCTGCTGACCCTGTACCAGCCGAACCGCATCGGCGAACGTCTGTCCGCACTGCACCATGATCACGCCGAAGGTTTCGATGCACTGCTCGGCGAGTCCCCGGTGATCCGCACCCTCAAGGCGCGCGCCCAGCGGGTGGCAGCCCTCGATGCACCGTTGCTGATCCAGGGCGAAACCGGCACCGGCAAGGAACTGGTGGCCCGTGCCTGTCACGCCATCAGCGCCCGGCACAGCTCACCCTTTCTGGCGTTGAACTGCGCGGCATTGCCGGAGAACCTCGCCGAAAGTGAACTGTTCGGCTACGCCCCCGGCGCTTTCACCGGCGCGCAACGCGGCGGCAAGCCAGGGCTGATGGAGCTGGCCAACCAGGGCACGGTGTTTCTCGATGAAATCGGCGAGATGTCGCCGTATTTGCAGGCCAAGCTGCTGCGTTTCCTCAACGACGGCAGTTTTCGCCGGGTCGGCGGTGACCGTGAGGTCAAGGTCAACGTGCGGATCCTCAGCGCGACCCACCGCGACCTGGAAAAAATGGTCAGCGAAGGCCTGTTCCGCGAAGACCTGTTCTATCGCCTCAATGTCCTCAACGTCGAAGTCCCGCCCCTGCGCGAGCGCGGCCAGGACATCCTGCTGCTGGCCCGCTACTTCATGCAGCAGGCCTGTGCGCAGATCCAGCGACCGATCTGTCGCCTGGCGCCAGGCACTTACCCGGCACTGCTGGGCAATCGCTGGCCGGGCAATGTACGGCAATTGCAGAACGTGATCTTCCGCGCCGCGGCGATTTGCGAAAGCAGCCTGGTGGACATTGGCGACCTCGACATCGCCGGCACCTCAGTGGCCCGCCAGGGCGACCATGACGTCGACAGCCTGGAACAGGCCATGGACGAATTCGAGAAGACCCTGCTGGAAAAACTCTACGTCAGCTATCCCTCGACCCGGCAACTGGCGACCCGCCTGCAAACCTCCCACACCGCGATTGCCCATCGGCTGCGCAAGTACGGCATTCCCGGCAAAGCCTGAGACCTGACACCGAACAATTGTGGGAGCGAGCCTGCTCGCGAATACGGTGGATCTGTCACTTCAATATTGCCTGACACTACGCCTTCGCGAGCAGGCTCGCTCCCACAGGGTTAGCAGCTGATCTGAAAATCGCGCCAAAAACGACCTCCATCTGTACTGAAAGCGCTACAGCGGAACGATATCGCTACACCCCTCTCCGATCACGGCTGTGCAAGGCTTTGATCCACCTCGGCTTTTATCATTGACATATGCCGTATCGATTTCGCTACAACGAATGAATTTCAGCCTTTGTCAAAATCGCCTAAATCATTGATCAATAACAATAAAAACAACGTTGGCCGCGTTCTTGCTATGTAGTTCTCCATTACAGGGCATCGCCCAAGCATTCAATCGCGTCCACCAGACGAGTCTGGCCCCTTAGGAGTTTCCATGAGCGAGTTGCGTTTTACTGAAGATCACGAATGGCTGCGCACCGAAGCTGACGGCAGCGTCACGGTCGGCATCACCGCTTTCGCACAGAACGCCCTGGGCGACGTGGTTTTCGTTCAACTGCCTGAACTGCAGTCCTACGACAAAGGCGCCGAAGCCGCCACCGTGGAATCGGTAAAGGCTGCCAGCGGCGTGTACATGCCGCTGGACGGCGAAGTGCTGGAAGTGAACCCGGCGCTGGACAGCAGCCCTGAGCTGGTCAACGAAGATCCGCTGGGCGAAGGCTGGTTCTTCCGTTTCAAACCTGCCGATGCCTCCGCTGTCGGCCAACTGCTGGACCAGGACGCCTACGACCGCCTGATCAAAGCCCAAGCCGAAGCCTGAGGAGCACTGACATGACCCAGATCAATCCTGCCGTTGTAAACATAAGCACCGCCAACGAATTTATCGCCCGTCACATCGGCCCGCGCGCTGGTGACGAGCAAGCCATGCTCAACAGCCTCGGCTTCGACTCCCTGGAAGCCCTGAGCGCCAGCGTGATTCCCGACAGCATCAAGGGCACCAGCGTCCTCGGCCTGGAAGACGGTTTGAGCGAAGCCGATGCCCTGGCCCTGATCAAGTCCATCGCGAGCAAAAACCAGCTGTTCAAGACCTTCATCGGCCAGGGTTACTACGGCACCCACACGCCGTCGCCGATCCTGCGCAACCTGCTGGAAAACCCGGCCTGGTATACCGCCTACACCCCGTACCAGCCAGAAATCTCCCAGGGCCGTCTCGAAGCGCTGCTGAACTTCCAGACCCTGATCAGCGACCTCACCGGCCTGCCGATCGCCAACGCCTCGCTGCTCGACGAAGCCACCGCCGCTGCCGAAGCCATGACCTTCTGCAAACGCCTGAGCAAGAACAAAGGCAGCCACCAGTTCTTCGCCTCCGTGCATTGCCACCCGCAGACCCTCGACGTACTGCGCACCCGTGCCGAGCCTCTGGGCATCGACGTAGTGGTTGGCGACGAGCGCGAACTGACCGACGTGACACCGTTCTTCGGCGCCCTGCTGCAATACCCGGCAAGCAACGGTGACGTGTTCGATTACCGCGAGCTGACCGAACGCTTCCACGCCGCCAACGCCCTCGTCGCCGTGGCGGCCGACCTGCTGGCCCTGACCGTGCTGACCGCACCGGGCGAATTCGGTGCCGACGTGGCCATCGGCAGCGCACAGCGCTTCGGCGTGCCGCTGGGCTTCGGTGGCCCGCACGCGGCGTACTTCTCCACCAAGGATGCATTCAAGCGTGACATGCCGGGCCGCCTGGTCGGTGTTTCCGTAGACCGTTTCGGCAACCCGGCCCTGCGCCTGGCCATGCAGACCCGCGAGCAACACATCCGTCGCGAGAAAGCCACGTCGAACATCTGCACCGCGCAAGTGCTGCTGGCCAACATCGCCAGCATGTACGCCGTGTACCACGGTCCGAAAGGCCTGACGCAGATCGCCAATCGCGTGCATCACCTGACTGCGATCCTGGCCAAAGGCTTGAGCGCATTGGGTCTGAACGTCGAGCAAGCGAACTTCTTCGACACCCTGACCGTGAAGACCGGCGCTCAAACCGCCGCCCTGCACGACAAGGCGCACGCCCAGCGCATCAACCTGCGCGTGGTCGATGGCGAGCGCCTGGGCCTGTCCCTGGACGAAACCACCACTCAGGCCGACGTTGAAACCCTGTGGAGCCTGCTGTCCGAGGGCAAGGCCCTGCCGGACTTCGCCGCCCTCGCCGCCTCGGTGCAGAGCGCCATCCCGGCCGCGCTGGTACGTCAGTCGCCGATCCTCAGCCACCCGGTGTTCAACCGCTATCACTCGGAAACCGAGCTGATGCGCTACCTGCGCAAACTGGCGGACAAGGACCTGGCGCTGGACCGCACCATGATCCCGCTGGGTTCGTGCACCATGAAGCTCAACGCCGCCAGCGAAATGATCCCGGTGACCTGGGCCGAGTTCGGTGCCCTGCACCCGTTCGCCCCGGCCGAGCAAAGCGCCGGTTATCAGCAATTGACCGACGAACTGGAAGCCATGCTGTGCGCTGCGACCGGCTACGACTCGGTTTCGCTGCAACCGAACGCCGGCTCCCAGGGTGAATACGCCGGCCTGCTGGCGATCCGCGCCTACCACCAGAGCCGTGGCGAAGACCGCCGCGACATCTGCCTGATCCCGTCGTCGGCCCACGGCACCAACCCGGCCACCGCTCAGATGGCCGGTATGCGTGTGGTCGTGACCGCGTGCGATGCCCGTGGCAACGTCGACATCGAAGACCTGCGTGCCAAGGCCATCGAGCACCGCGAGCACCTCGCCGCGCTGATGATCACCTACCCGTCGACCCACGGCGTGTTCGAAGAAGGCATCCGCGAAATCTGCGGCATCGTTCATGACAACGGCGGCCAGGTGTACATCGACGGCGCCAACATGAACGCCATGGTCGGCCTCTGCGCGCCGGGCAAGTTCGGCGGCGACGTGTCGCACCTGAACCTGCACAAGACCTTCTGCATCCCCCACGGCGGTGGCGGCCCGGGCGTCGGCCCGATCGGTGTGAAATCGCACCTGGCGCCGTTCCTGCCGGGCCACGCACAGATGGAGCGCAAGGAAGGTGCCGTTTGCGCGGCACCGTTCGGCAGCGCGAGCATTCTGCCGATCACCTGGATGTACATTCGTATGATGGGTGGCGCGGGCCTCAAGCGCGCTTCGCAGCTGGCGATCCTCAATGCCAACTACATCTCCCGTCGCCTCGAAGAGCACTATCCAGTGCTGTACACCGGCAGCAACGGCCTGGTGGCGCACGAATGCATCCTCGACCTGCGTCCATTGAAAGACAGCAGCGGCATCAGCGTCGATGACGTGGCCAAGCGCCTGATCGACTTCGGCTTCCACGCGCCGACCATGTCGTTCCCGGTAGCCGGCACGCTGATGATCGAGCCGACCGAAAGCGAATCCAAGGAAGAACTGGACCGCTTCTGCGACGCCATGATCCGCATCCGCGAAGAAATCCGCGCGGTGGAAAACGGCACCCTGGACAAGGACGACAACCCGCTGAAAAACGCTCCACACACCGCCAAGGAACTGGTGGGCGAGTGGTCGCACCCGTACAGCCGCGAGCAAGCGGTTTACCCGGTTGCGTCGCTGATCGAAGGCAAGTACTGGCCGCCGGTCGGTCGCGTCGACAACGTGTTTGGCGACCGCAACCTGGTCTGCGCCTGCCCGTCGATCGAAAGCTACGCTTAAACCAATGAGGGGGCGGTCACACCGCTCCCTTCACAACACCGCAATATCCTGTAGGAGCTGCCGCAGGCTGCGATCTTTTGATCTTGATCTTGAAACAACAGGATCAAAAGATCGCAGCCTGCGGCAGCTCCTACACAAAGCATCTCCCGTGATACGCCTATAACAAGAAACCGGAGAACCACCATGTCGTTAAGCGTGTTCGACCTGTTCAAGATTGGCATCGGCCCCTCCAGCTCCCACACCGTTGGCCCGATGCGCGCCGCTGCGCGTTTCGTCGAAGGCCTGCGCCGTGAAGGGCTGCTGACGGCCACCACCTGCGTCAAGGTCGAGCTGTACGGCTCGCTTGGCGCCACCGGCAAAGGCCACGGCAGTGACAAGGCCGTGCTGCTGGGCCTGGAAGGCGAACACCCGGACACCGTGGATACCGAAACCGTCGCTGCGCGCCTGCAAGAGATTCGCAGCAACGCACGCTTGAACCTGCTCGGCGAACACAACATTGCGTTCAACGAGAAAGAACACCTGGCGATGATTCGCAAACCCTTGCCCTATCACCCCAACGGCATGATTTTTCGCGCCTTCGATGCGGCGGGTCTGCAGATCCGCAGCCGCGAGTACTACTCGGTCGGCGGCGGTTTCGTGGTCGATGAGGACGCCGCCGGCGCCGACCGCATCGTCGAAGACGCCACGCCCCTGACCTTTCCTTTCAAAAGCGCCAAGGACCTGCTCGCTCATTGCGCCAAATACGGCCTGTCGATCAGCCAGGTGATGCTGACGAACGAAAGCGCCTGGCGCCCGGAAGCGGAAACCCGCGCCGGCCTGCTGAAGATCTGGCAGGTCATGCAGGACTGCGTCGCCGCCGGTTGCCGTAATGAAGGCATCCTGCCCGGAGGCTTGAAGGTCAAACGCCGGGCGGCAGCGCTGCATCGGCAATTGTGCAGCAACCCTGAATCGTCCTTGCGCGATCCGCTGTCCGTGCTGGACTGGGTCAACCTCTACGCCCTGGCCGTCAACGAAGAAAACGCCAACGGCGGACGCGTGGTCACGGCACCCACCAATGGTGCGGCCGGGATCATTCCGGCTGTGCTGCATTACTACATGCGTTTTATCCCCGGCGCGAATGATGACGGGGTGGTGCGCTTTCTGCTCACTGCCGCCGCCATCGGCATTCTGTACAAGGAAAACGCCTCGATTTCCGGCGCCGAAGTCGGCTGCCAGGGTGAAGTCGGCGTCGCCTGCTCGATGGCGGCCGGAGCCTTGTGCGAAGTGCTCGGTGGCAGCGTGCAACAAGTGGAGAACGCCGCGGAAATCGGCATGGAACACAACCTCGGGCTGACCTGCGACCCGATTGGCGGGCTGGTGCAGGTGCCTTGCATCGAGCGCAACGCCATGGGTTCGGTCAAGGCCATCAATGCCGTGCGCATGGCCATGCGCGGCGACGGGCAACACTTCGTCTCCCTCGACAAGGTCATCCGCACCATGCGCCAGACCGGCGCCGACATGAAAAGCAAATACAAGGAAACCGCCCGTGGCGGTTTGGCGGTCAACATTATCGAGTGCTGATGCGCGCTCATCTGCACCCTTCTTCAGGAGCTGAATATGTCCACCGAACAACTGTTGAAAACCCCGCTGCACGCGCTGCACATCGAACTCGGCGCACGCATGGTGCCGTTCGCCGGCTATGACATGCCAGTGCAATACCCGCTGGGCGTGATGAAAGAACACCAGCACACCCGCGACCAGGCCGGGCTGTTCGATGTCTCGCACATGGGCCAGATCCGCCTGACCGGCGCCGATGCCGCCAAGGCCCTGGAAACCCTGGTGCCGGTGGACATCATCGACCTGCCGGTCGGCATGCAGCGTTATGCGATGTTCACCAATGCGACGGGCGGTATCCTCGATGACCTGATGGTCGCCAACCTGGGCAACGAAGAACTGTTCCTGGTGGTCAACGCCGCCTGCAAGGATCAGGACCTGGCCCACCTGCGCAAGCACATCGGTGAGCAGTGCACGATCGAGCCGCTGTTCGAAGAGCGTGCCCTGCTTGCTCTGCAAGGCCCGGCTGCAGTGACCGTGCTGGCACGCCTGGCCCCGGAAGTTGCGAAGATGACCTTCATGCAGTTCGCCCGCGTGAAGCTGCTGGGCGTGGACTGTTTTGTCAGCCGCTCGGGTTACACCGGCGAAGACGGTTTCGAAATTTCCGTCCCCGCCGCCAACGCCGAAGCCCTGGCTCGCGCCCTGCTGGCCGAACCGGAAGTGGCCGCCATCGGCCTTGGCGCCCGCGACTCCCTGCGCCTTGAGGCGGGCTTGTGCCTGTACGGGCATGACATGAACACCGAGACCAGCCCGATCGAAGCGAGCCTGCTGTGGGCGATCTCCAAACCGCGTCGCGCCGATGGCGCACGGGCCGGCGGCTTCCCTGGCGCCGAAACCGTGTTCGCCCAGCAACAGGCAGGTGTCACCCGCAAACGCGTCGGCCTGTTACCGCAGGAACGCACGCCGGTGCGCGAGGGTGCGGAGATCGTCAACGAAGCCGGCGACATCATCGGTAGCGTCTGCAGCGGCGGTTTCGGGCCGACCCTGGGCGGCCCGCTGGCCATGGGTTATGTCGACAGCGCCTATATCGCACTGGACACACCCGTCTGGGCGATTGTGCGTGGGAAAAAGGTGCCATTGCTTGTAAGCAAAATGCCATTTGTTCCACAACGCTACTATCGCGGCTGATTGAATGTTCCTATAAGTAACGCGGTTGCGTTAACTGTGCACTAATGTGTAACGCAACCGCCATAAAATAGTGCATTGTTTGGCTCTAAGCTTCGATTATGAACTTTGCTTATAACGATCGAAAACATTTGAACAGCGCTAGCGTATAAGGCCCCACTAGTGGACTGACTTTGCCATCAACCTGAGGAAATACGGGGCCTTCACAGGGCTTGTTTTTTCTCCCGTAGTTGGCGTAGAGTTTGTTCACTGTGTTTGCATGGGTCGCTTGGAATCGTGACCTGGGCAGTAGCCTACAAGTTAGCTACATCCCGTTCGACGTCTTCTTACTCTCCTGCAACCAGCCCCAGTACTCTTTCATGAGAAGGAGACTGTCATTAATTTTTTGCGTCAAAGGAAATAAGAAATGTCCCAACGTCAGAGCGGTACCGTCAAGTGGTTTAACGACGAGAAAGGTTTTGGTTTTATCACTCCTGAAAGCGGTCCGGATCTGTTCGTGCATTTCCGCGCCATCCAGGGCAACGGCTTCAAGAGCCTGAAAGAAGGCCAGAAAGTGACTTTCATCGCCGTGCAAGGCCAGAAAGGCATGCAGGCTGACGAAGTACAAGCAGAAGCCTAATCTTCTGTAACGAAAAAGCCCCTGATGCTGACATCAGGGGCTTTTTTGTGCGCGTAAATCCGTAAAATGCCTTCTTTTTTTGCCGAGAGCCTGCCATGTCGAAACACCTGCTTACTCCCCAGGGCGACTTTCCTGCCGCTGGTTTGGGTCGTCGCCTGGCAGCCATGTTCTATGACTTCCTGTTGTGCACCGCCCTGCTGATCGTCACCAGCGGCATCTACAAGATGATCCAGATGGCGATCATCGGCGAAGAAAGGATGCGCACCCTGACCGAAGCCGGCGCGCTGGACGGCGATCCCCTGCTCTCCACAGTCCTGCTGTTCGTACTGTTCGGCTTCTTCGCCAAATTCTGGACCTGGTCGGGTCAGACCCTGGGCATGCAGGTCTGGTGCATTCGCGTACAGAACGCCGACGGCTCATCCATCAGCCTGTGGCAGGCGCTGTTGCGCTTTGTGGTGTCGATTGCTTCCTTGCTGTGTGTTGGCCTTGGGTTCTTCTGGTCGCTGTTCGACAAACAGCAACGCAGCTGGCATGACATCTATTCCAATACCGAACTGGTGCGGATTCCGAAGAAGACCAAGTAACACCCACAAAAAAGATCGCAGCCTTCGGCAGCTCCTACAGGGTTTTGTTTACACCTGTAGGAGCTGCCGAAGGCTGCGATCTTTTGCTTTCCGGCTTTTAAGCGTTACCGGCCAACTTCATCCGCGCAGCCTGGGTGAAGTCCAGCATCCGCTTGAGCGGTCGAATCGCCTGCGGGATCAGCGCCGGGTCGACAAAGATCTCGTTCGCGCCTTCTTTCAACGCCTTGAGCGTGCGCTCAAGGGTGTTCATGGCCATCCACGGGCAATGTGCACAACTGCGGCACGCCGCGCCGTTACCCGCCGTCGGGGCTTCGATAAAGACCTTGTCCGGGCACAGCTGCTGCATCTTGTAGAAGATGCCGCGGTCGGTGGCAACGATCAGCGTCTTGTTCGGCAGGCTCTGTGCCGCCGCGATCAACTGGCTGGTGGAGCCCACGGCGTCGGCCAGTTCAATCACCGACGTCGGCGACTCCGGGTGCACCAGGATCGCCGCATCCGGGTACAGCGCCTTCATGTCTTCAAGCTGCTTGGACTTGAACTCTTCGTGAACGATGCAGGCACCGTCCCACAGCAGCATGTCGGCACCGGTCTGACGCTGGATGTAGGTGCCCAAGTGCTTGTCCGGGCCCCAGATGATGGTCTCGCCGTTGTCCATCAGGCTTTCGACGATTTCCAGTGCACAGCTTGAAGTCACCACCCAATCCGCGCGGGCTTTTACCGCAGCGGAAGTGTTGGCGTACACCACAACCGTACGCTCCGGGTGTTGATCGCAGAACGCGGAAAACTCGTCCACCGGGCACCCAAGATCGAGCGAACAGGTCGCTTCGAGGGTGGGCATCAACACGCGTTTTTCCGGATTGAGGATCTTGGCAGTCTCCCCCATGAACTTCACGCCGGCGACGACCACGGTCTTGGCCGGATGGGCATTGCCGAAGCGGGCCATCTCCAGCGAGTCGGAGACACAGCCCCCCGTCTCTTCGGCCAGCGCCTGAATGACAGGGTCACAATAGAAGTGAGCCACCAGCACCGCGTCCTGAGCCTTGAGCTCGGCAGCGATGGCGGCACGGTAGTAAGCCTCTTCATCGGCGGTCAGCGGTTTGGGCTGTTTGGCGTCGAGGTGGGCTTGAACCAGAAGGCGTTCGGATATTTGCGTCATGTTCGCAAGACCTGCAAGCGCATTCGCGCGAAAGTCGAGTATACACCCGGCTCCGGACCCTTCAGGGTACCGCCGGGAAAGTGGGTATTCATCAGGCACGGACAGCGCTGAAGCTGCGCAAGGCTACAGAATATCCGACAGATGCAAAAGATGATTCTGATCTGCGCCTTGCGCAGCAGCCCGGAGCGGGGCGGACTTGAATCGCAGGCAAAAAAAAATCCGGAAATCCTCACTTGCGTGGGCCTTCCAGACTTTTAAAACTGCTAAAAATGGTGGGTCGTGTGGGATTCGAACCTACGACCAATTGGTTAAAAGCCAACTGCTCTACCAACTGAGCTAACGACCCGCTGTGTGGTGGCGCGTATAATACTGATTTTTAAGGACTATTCAACACCTATTTTGAAAAAAATCAAAAATAAGGTGTTGGATCGCTGATTCCGGCCGCCGCAAAGCCTTCTGCGCGCAGTCGGCAGCTGTCGCATTTGCCGCACGCACGGCCATCATCGTCGGCCTGATAGCAGGAAACGGTCAGCCCGTAGTTCACGCCAAGCTTCACACCCGCCTGGACAATCTGCGCCTTGCTGAGGTTTTGCAGCGGCGCCTGAATGCGGAAGCCATTGCCTTCCACGCCGGCTTTGGTTGCCAGGTTGGCCATGCGTTCGAACGACTCGATGAACTCGGGACGGCAGTCCGGGTAGCCGGAGTAATCCACCGCATTGACGCCGATGAAGATGTCCCGCGCACCGAGCACTTCAGCCCAGCCCAAGGCCAGGGACAGGAACACCGTGTTACGCGCAGGCACGTAAGTGACAGGAATGCCCTCACCCAGCTCTTCCGGTATATCGATGCTGCGGTCGGTCAGCGCCGAGCCGCCCATGCCGTTCAGGTTCAGGCCGATCACCTTGTGCTCGACCACACCCAGATCCCGCGCCACGCGCTCGGCGGCGTGCAGTTCGGCGTGAGAGCGCTGACCGTAGTCGAAGCTCATGGTGTAGCAGCTGTAGCCTTCGGCGCGCGCCATGGCTACCACGGTCGCCGAGTCCAGGCCACCGGACAGCAGGATGACCGCACGTTTTTCAGCAGTGTTGAGTTGTTCAGTCATTTCAGCGCCCCGGCTCGTCATTCCATAGATATTTATGCAGCTGCAATTGCAAACGCACTGGCAGGTTGTCCGCCACCACCCAGTCCGCCAGATCCCGGGCATTGAGGTCATGGTGGCTTGGCGAGAACAGGACTTCGCCAGCGCGCTGGTCCAGACCGTACTGGATCAGTTTGGAAACGGACCAGTCATAGTCCTCCCGCGAACAGATGACAAATTTCACCTGATCGTTGGGCGTGAGCAGCTCGATGTTTTCGTAGCGATTGCGGTGCGCTTCCTTCGAACCCGGGGTTTTCAGGTCGACAACGCGACTGACCCGGGAATCTACCGGCGAGATATCGATAGAGCCACTGGTTTCCAGTGACACTTCGTAACCGGCGTCGCACAAGCGCTTGAGCAAGGGAATGGCGTTGGGTTGCGCCAGGGGCTCGCCACCCGTGACACAGACATAACGCGGGCGGAAACCGGCGACCTGCTCGAGGATGTCGTCGAGGGTGCGAATGGTTCCGCCGGTGAACGCGTAGGCGCTGTCGCAGTATTGGCAACGCAACGGGCAACCGGTCAGGCGCACAAAAACCGTGGGCAGGCCGGCAGTCCGAGTTTCACCCTGCAACGAGTAGAAAACTTCGGTGATTCTCAATGTGTCTTGCATAGTCGCCACGGGCGTAACAGCTAAACAGGCTGTCCGCCTCCGTCAGGCACTTCAAGGAACCCCGGCAATGCGCAGATCCCAAAAAGCGTGTTTCAGAAAAAGGGGGTGAATTCTAACGAAAAAACCCGCGACAAGCGCGGGTTTCTTTGAAACGGCTCAAGCCGCCTTACATTTTCTGCAGATCACGCTGCGCCAGTTGAGCAGCGGAAGTGCCCGGATACTGGGACACGACCTGCTGCAGAATGCCCTTGACCCGGTCGGTATGACCGAGACGGCGCTCTACATCAGCGAGCTTGTACAGCGAATCAGGCACCTTGGCGTGCTTGGGATACAGCTGCGAAACCTTGGCAAACGCCTGACCTGCACCTTGCAGATCGCCTTTGGCCAGGTTCACTTCGCCCAGCCAGTACTGGGCGTTGCCCGCGTACTGACTGTTCGGGTATTTACGCAGGAATGCGGCGAAAGCCTGGCTGGCCTTGTCGAAATCCTTGGCCTTGATCAGGTCGAAGGCAGCATCGTAATAGAGCTTTTCCTTCGCCGGATCTGCCGGTTCGCTACCCGCGGCAGGTGCTTGAGCGGCGGCTGCGCCAGCTGCTGCACCTGCGGCTGCACCGGCGGTGTTCACGTCACCACCGGTGGAAGAATTTTCAGGAGGCGCGGCTGGTGCAACGCCGGATCCTATGCGCCGATCAAGATCCTGGTATCGCTCCAGGCTTTCCTGCTTCATGCGCGCTACATCATTTTGCAGTTCTTCGATCACACCCTGTTGGCGCGAGATCTGCTCCTGCATTTGTTGCAGTTGGTTGAACAGCTGGCCCTGTGCCGAGACAGGGGTCGAAACCCCTCCCCCGGCATAGGCGCCGTTCGTACCGTAACCTGCAGGCGGATAACTGCTCCCGCTATTGTTATAGCCGGAGTCATTATCGACCACAGGAACCGCAGCCCACGCCGCAAGCGGCGCGAGGCTGAGAGCCAGAACAGTTACAGCACGACGGCACGTTCGCATGACGAATTACTTACGCAGTTCGACGCGACGGTTTTGAGCCCAGGACTGCTCGTCGTTGCCGGTAGCAACTGGACGCTCTTCGCCGTAGGAAACCAGTTCCAGCTGAGCTGGGGAAACACCTTGCAGTACCAGGTAACGCTGAACGGCTTTCGCACGACGCTCGCCCAGTGCCATGTTGTACTCACGAGTACCACGTTCGTCGGTGTTGCCTTCCAGAACAACGCGAGCGCCGTTTGCTTTCAGGTCTTTGGCGTGAACGTCCAGAGCGCGCATGGCTTCTGGCTTCAGGTCCGAGCTGTCGTATTCGAAGTAGAAAGTGGTGATAGCGCGCAGTGCAGCTTCTTCGCTCAGGGAACCGTCAACTGCACCAGTGTTTGCGCCATAACCAGCGTTTGGATCTACCGCGCCTTCACCGGCATTGTCGCCGCCTTTGGACGAGCAACCTACAGCTACAGCCATGGCCAGTGCCAGCGCAGCAAATTTACCAAACTTCAGCATTTCCATCGTGAAACTCCTAATGAACCCCAGTGTGTTAAGTAAAACGTATAGCGCCGCGTCAGTTCAGGTAAGGGGACCAGGAAGGTTCTCTGACTTCGCCTTGTGCGGTAGGAAGCGGGAGCCTTACGCGTCCATTTATGGACACGAGCATCAAGACTCCCCGGCCCTGCTGGCGGGTGGCGTAGATTACCATGGTGCCGTTGGGCGCGACAGTAGGCGACTCGTCCAGAGTGCTATCAGTGAGGATTTTTACACTACCGCGCTGCAAATCCTGGGCCGCCACCTTGAAATTGGTGAAGCCATCCTGACGGTGAATCATGACAAGCGTCTTTTCATCAGCCGACAATTTAGGGTTGGCGTTGTAGTTGCCGACGAAAGTCACGCGTTCGGCACCGCCGCCACCGGCGCTGGTCTTGTAGATCTGCGGTTTGCCGCCACGGTCGGAAGTGAAGTAGATGGTCGAGCCATCCTTGCCCCAGAACGGTTCGGTGTTGATACCAGGACCATTGGTGACGCGGCTGATCTGACGCGAGCCGAGGTTCATCACATAGATGTCCGGGTTGCCGTCCTTGGACAGCACGAACGCCAGGCGATTGCCATCGGGAGACCAGGCAGGTGCACCGTTCAGGCCTTCAAAGTTGGTGATCTGCTCACGGCGACCGGTGTCGATGTTCTGCATGAAGATACGCGGACGCTTCTGCTCGAAGGAGACATAAGCGATGCGCTTGCCATCCGGTGCGAAACGCGGCGACAGGATCGGCTCACGCGATTGCAGCAGGGTCACGGCGCGGGCACCGTCGTAGTCCGAACGTTGCAGGGTGTAGCGAGTGTTGTTCTCGGAGAAACGCTCGGCCGTTACGTACAGCAGGCGAGTCGAGAAGGCACCCTTGATACCCGTGAGTTTTTCGAACGACTGGTCAGAGATGTAGTGCGCCATGTCGCGCAACTGATCGACACCGCCCGACACGCTGCCGGTCAGCACTTGCTGCTCGGTGGCTACGTTGAACAGTGCATATTGCACCTGCAGGCGACCGCCCGCCGGAACGATGCTGCCGACCATGACGTACTGGGCACCCAGTGCCTTGAAGTCACGGAAGATGATTTCGCCGGCCTGGCTCGGCTGACTGATCATGTTCTGCTTTGGAATCGGCGAGTAGTAACCCGAGTTGCGCAGGTCGTTACCGATGATTTCCGCCATGTCGTCCGGCAGCACGCTACCGCCCTGGAAGCCGAACGGTACAACGGCGATCGGAGTCGCCCGATCGCTGCCGCTGGTAACCAGAATGTTTTTCTCATCTGCCATCGCCATCCCTGCCATGCAGCAGATAACGACCAGCATTCCTCGAAGAAGGTTTCTCACAAGGCTAGATCCTCAGGTGTGAATGTCATCTTGAATGAACGATACGGAGCGAAGTCACTCGGCTTCATTCCCTGCATTTCTGTCAAACGTCCAATATTCTTCACTGCTGCAACAGCCGAGGCGTCAAACGGACCGTCGCCACTGGACCTGGACACGCTGACCGAAGTCACCGTACCGTCCGGCAACATGCCGATTTGCAACACGACCGTCATGCCTTTGCGTGCCGAAGGTGGACGAGCCCAGCCTTCCGCTGCACGCGCACGAATCAGGTCATCGAAACTGCCGGCGACTTCGTCACCCTGCTCATCGGCCAAGGCCTGCTGACGCTGCGGCGTGTCGGAAAGCAAATCTGCCAGGGCCTGAGCCTTTTTGTCTTCGGCGGATTTACGCGCCGCGTCCTGCGATTTCTTCTTCGCAGCATCGGCAGCAGCTTTCTTCTTCGCTTCCTCGGCGACTTTCTTCTTCGCCTCTTCAGCCTCGGCTTTCTTCTTGGCGTCTTCCGCGGCTTTCTTCTTCGCGTCTTCGACGATCTTTTTCTTGGCTTCTTCAGCGGCCGCTTTCTTGGCCTCTTCTTCAGCAGCCTTCTTGGCTTCTTCTTCAGATTTCTTCTTGGCTATATCAGCCAATTGTTTCTCTTCTGCCTTCTTGGCTTCCGCGGCTTTCTTCGCGTCGTCGGCTTTCTTGGCTTCATCAGCCTTTTTCGCCTCGTCCGCTTTCTTCGCCTCGTCGGCCTTCTTGGCTTCCTCGGCCTTTTGAGCCGCCTCTTCTTTCTTTTGTTCCGCAGCCTTCACCGCTTCCTGCTCGACCTTTTTCTGCTCCATCTGCTCGACTTCGGTCTGACGCGCAGCAGATTTCTGCGCCTCACCGGCAATCTTCTGATTGGTCTGGGTGGTCGCCCGACTTTTCGATTTCAGCTGGTACAAGGTCGCCTGGACAATCGGCTTGGCCGGCGGCAGCTCCGGGGTAAAGGCAAAACTGACGAACAACATGCCGAACACCAGCACGTGCAAGCCAATCGCCCAGACACTAGGCCAGAAGTAGCTTTCCGAGGCGGACGGCTCTCGCTGTTGCTGCATCAGGGCGCCTCGGTAATCAAGCCAACATTACCGACCCCGGCTTTCTGCAACCCGCCCATGGCCCCCATGACTGAACCGTAATCGACGGATTTGTCGCCGCGAATGAAGACCTGGGTGTGCTTACCGTTTTCATTGCCGACGCGAATGATCTTGGTCACGGCGTCAGTCATCTGCGGCAACGTCATGGCCCGGTCCTGCTGCTTGTCCGTGTCGACTTCGCTGCCAAGGTTCCAGTAGTAGGTCTTGTCGGATTTGATGGAAATGGTCAGGACCTGGGTGTTGTTGTCCTGCGGCAAGGCTTCGCTGGAAACCTTGGGCAGATCAACTTTCACGCCCTGATTGAGCATCGGCGCGGTCACCATGAAGATGACCAGCAGCACCAACATCACGTCGATGTAGGGCACCACGTTCATCTCGGCGACCGGCTTGCGCTTTTTGCGAGCTCGAGCGATTAAAGCCATTGGAAATTACCTGCTTATTCTTCGCTGGTGTGCACTTTGCGGTGCAGGATCGCCTGGAACTCGTCGGCGAAGGTGTAGTAGCGGCCCAGCAGGGTTTCGCTGCGCGCAGCAAAACGGTTGTAAGCGATAACGGCTGGAATGGCCGCGAACAGACCGATGGCCGTGGCGATCAGTGCTTCGGCGATACCCGGAGCCACAGTGGCCAGGGTCGCTTGCTGGGCGGTGGCCAGGCCACGGAAGGAGTTCATGATCCCCCAGACGGTACCGAACAGACCGATGTAGGGACTGACGGAACCGACGGTGGCGAGAAAGGGCAGGCTCTGCTCGAGCTTTTCTTCTTCGCGGGAAATCGCAACGCGCATGGCACGGGCCACGCCTTCCATGACCGCTTCCGGGTCAACGCCTGACTGCTGGCGCAGGCGGGAGAATTCCTTGAAACCGGCACGGAAGATTTGCTCGACACCCGAATCGGGGTCCGGGTTGCTGCCGGCCTGACGGTACAGTTTGGACAGGTCGATACCCGACCAGAAGCGCTCTTCAAAGCTCTCCAGGGCACGTCGACCGGCGCGCAGCAAGTTGCTGCGCTGAAAGATCATGATCCACGAGGTCACCGATGCGGCTACCAGGGTCAGCATTACCAGTTGCACCACGATACTGGCATTGCTGACCAGGCTCCACATGGAGGAATGGTCGACGACGTTAGCTTCCACGCTTTATCTCCTGCTTTGAGTGTGTACCCGCGCCGCTCACGTCGGCAAAGGCCGCTCGTAGAGCTTCGGGAATGGCCCGGGGTTTCAAACTTTCAGTGCGCACACAGGCCACCAGAAACTGCCCTTCACAGAGCAGCACATTATCCGTTGCCCGCCTGACCTGCTGCTTGAAGCGCAGGCTGGCACGGTTCAATTCGATTACTTCAGCGCTTACCAGCAGTTCGTCGTCCAGTCGCGCCGGCGCGTGATAGCGTGCTTCGCTGGAATGCACGACGAACAACAGGTCCTCCCCTGCCAGCTGTGATTGGGCAAAGCCCAGATCTCGCAGCCGCTCGGTTCGAGCCCGTTCCATAAACTTGAGGTAATTGACGTAATACACGATGCCGCCCGCATCGGTGTCCTCGTAATAAACGCGACAACGATGTGCGAAAGGCTCAAGCCCGTTTTGCGCGCGCATACTCTAGTGCTTACTCCTCAGGTTGCCAATCCGGCCAGGCAACTGTTTTTCATTGATCTGCGGCTTTCTTGCGAAAGTACGGTGCTGGGACCCTACATTGCCCGAAAAAATCAGCACGCAACGTTAATTAATCGTCACTGGCACCGAGGAACTCGTCTGCCACGGGCATTTCGCCCAATCGTGACGGAATGTTTAAACCGAAATGCAGATAGGCATGCCGCGTCACCACTCGCCCCCTTGGCGTGCGCATGATGTAACCCTGCTGGATCAGGTAAGGCTCAAGCACGTCTTCAATGGTGTGACGCTCTTCGCTGATGGCGGCGGCCAGACTGTCGACCCCGACCGGCCCGCCATCGAACTTCTCGATCATGGTCAGCAACAGACGTCGGTCCTGGTGATCGAAACCACGCTCGTCGACGTCCAGCAGGTTCAGCGCCAAGTCTGCAATCGGCTTGGTGATATGCCCCTTGGCGCGAACTTCGGCGAAATCACGCACCCGGCGCAACAGTCGGTTTGCAATCCGGGGCGTGCCACGGGCACGGCGGGCAATTTCGAAGGCGCCTTCCGGGTCCAGCGGCAAACCAAGGATGCTCGCCGAACGACTCACGATCGTCGACAAGTCGGCATTATTGTAGAACTCAAGACGTTGAACGATGCCGAAACGGTCGCGCAACGGGTTGGTCAGCATGCCAGCCCGGGTCGTTGCGCCGACCAGGGTGAACGGTGGCAGATCGAGCTTGATCGAACGCGCAGCCGGGCCTTCGCCAATCATGATGTCGAGCTGGAAGTCCTCCATGGCCGGGTACAGCACTTCTTCAACGATGGGCGACAGGCGATGGATTTCGTCGATGAACAGCACATCGTGAGGCTCAAGGTTGGTCAACAGCGCGGCGAGATCACCTGGACGCTCCAGCACCGGGCCTGAAGTGCTCTTGATCGACACCCCCATTTCCTGGGCGATGATGTTGGCGAGGGTGGTCTTGCCCAGGCCCGGCGGCCCGAAGATCAGCGTGTGGTCCAGGGACTCGTTACGACCGCGAGCCGCCTGAATGAACAACTCCATCTGCTCGCGAACGGTCGGCTGGCCAATGTATTCCGCCAGGCTGACCGGGCGAATGGCACGGTCCTGGACTTCTTCGCGCTCACGCGGACTGTGCGTGGCAGCGATCAGACGATCAGCTTCAATCACTTAGATCATTCCCTTCAAGGCGCGACGGATCATGTCTTCACTGCTCAAACCTTTCTCCTTGATCGCAGACACCGCCTTGCTCGCTTCCTGCGGCTTGTAGCCCAGGGAAATCAAGGCGCTGACCGCGTCAGTCTCGGCAGTGCTCACCGGGGTCGGTCCATCCGGCTGGTTCGGCACCAGGGCGAACATGGCCGGTACGGTTTCCCAGGCCTTGAAGCGATCCTTGAGTTCCACCAGCAAACGCTCGGCGGTTTTCTTGCCCACACCTGGCACCTTGGTCAGCGCCGAAGTGTCTTGGGACTGTACGCAACGAACCAGTTCGTCGACTTCCAGGCTCGACATCAAGGCCAGCGCCAGTTTCGGCCCGACGCCGTTGAGACGGATCAATTCGCGAAAAAAGTCGCGCTCACGCTTGCCGACGAAACCATAGAGTAACTGTGCGTCTTCGCGCACGACCAGATGAGTGTGCAACGTCAGCGGCTCACCGACCGACGGCAATCGATAGAGGGTCGTCATCGGCACTTCGAGTTCATAACCCAGACCGTTTACATCCAGAACCAAGTGTGGAGGCTGCTTCTCAGCCAGGGTGCCGCGCAAACGTCCAATCACGTTACAAATCCTTGAGCGTTGGCCAGCTCTGGGCCAGCGACTGATGGAGCAAGGGAGTAGCGCCGACAACCCAGGCGAAACGCCCTCACCCCATGAAAATGATTGCTGATGCTATCAGAGACGCAAGCGCCCGCCACGACTGCGTGCCGCCCCGAGACCATGGGGCAGCAGACTGGAGCGGGTATGAGCATGACAGATGGCAATGGCCAGGGCGTCCGAAGCATCGATCTGCGGCTTGCTGGTCAGCTTGAGCATGTGCATGACCATCATCTGCACCTGCTCCTTGTTGGCCGAGCCGGTACCGACCACTGCCTGCTTGACCTGGGTTGCGCTGTATTCAGCAATTTCCAGGCTTTCCTCGGCACCTGCCACGATCGCGGCACCACGAGCCTGCCCCAGTTTCAGGGCGGAATCGGCGTTACGGGCCATGAACACCTTTTCGATCCCCATGGTCACCGGATGGTAAGTCTGAATGATCTCCCGCACCCCGCGATAGACAATCTGCAATCGCTCAGCCAGCTCGCCGGCACCGGTGCGAATACAACCGGAGGCGACGTACTCGCAGCCACGGCCGGTATCACGCACCACACCGTAACCGGTGATGCGCGAACCGGGGTCGATACCAAGAATTAAAGTCATAACGCCTGCGGGATAAGAAAGAACACGATCTTCAGCTCAGCGAATAATAAATGTGGGAGCGGGCTTGCTCGCGAATGCGGACTATCAGACAACATCGTTGCTGAATATTAAACCGCTTTCGCGAGCAAGCCCGCTCCCACATGGATCGTGGCCACCCTTTAACCGAGCTGTGCGGCCACCGATTCCGGGATTTCCGCGTTGGAGTAGACGTTTTGCACGTCATCCAGGTCTTCGAGCATGTCGATCAGCTTGAGGACCTTCTCGGCGCCTTCCAGATCGAGTTCGGCGCTGGTGGTCGGCAGCATGACGATTTCCGCGTCGTCACCCTTGAAACCCGCCGCTTCCAGTGCGTTACGCACGGAATAGAAGCCGGCAAACGAGGTGAACACGTCGATCGAACCGTCTTCGTTGGTCACCACGTCATCGGCGTCGGCTTCCATGGCCGCTTCCATCAGCGCGTCTTCGTCAACGCCGGCAGCGAAGGAGATCTGCCCCTTGCGTTCGAACAGATAGGCCACCGAACCGTCAGTGCCGAGGTTGCCGCCGCACTTGCTGAACGCGTGACGAACAGCGGCGGCAGTGCGATTACGATTGTCGGTCATGCATTCGACCATCACCGCCACGCCGCCCGGACCGTAACCTTCGTAGGTCAGCTCGACCACATCGTCGGTATCGGCAGCGCCGGTACCGCGGGCGATGGCACGATCGATGATGTCACGGCTCATGTTGGCACCCAGGGCCTTGTCCAAGGCCAGGCGCAGACGCGGATTGGAGCCTGGATCACCACCACCCTGACGGGCAGCGACGGTCAGCTCACGAATCCACTTGGTGAAGATCTTGCCCCTCTTGGCATCCTGACGTTCTTTGCGGTGCTTGATGTTCGCCCACTTGGAATGACCTGCCATAACTCGCTCCGAATTCTCTTTGAAACATTGCCCGCTGCGCTGTATTGCGCCGGCCGGCAAACAAAAATCTTGAACAGCTCTGCCTATAAAGAAAGGGCGCATCCGCAGATGCGCCCTTCGGGTCAGCCTTACTCGGCCTTAGGCGTTTCACGCAGACGAATGTGCAACTCGCGCAATGCCTTGGCATCCACCTGGCCCGGCGCCTGGGTCATGACATCGGCCGCGCTCTGGGTTTTCGGGAAGGCGATCACTTCACGGATCGACTGGGCGCCGGTCATCAGCATCACCAGACGGTCCAGACCGAAGGCCAGGCCACCGTGCGGCGGTGCGCCATATTTCAGGGCGTCGAGCAGGAAGCCGAATTTCTCTTCCTGTTCCACTTCGTTGATGCCCAGCAGACGGAAGACCGCTTGTTGCATCTCTTTGCGGTGGATACGGATCGAACCGCCACCCAGCTCGGTGCCGTTCAATACCATGTCATAGGCACGGGACAGAGCACCCGCCGGGTTGGCTTCCAACTCCGCCGGGGAGCACTTCGGCGCGGTGAACGGGTGGTGCAAGGCGCTGAAGCTGCCGTCGTCGTTCTCTTCGAACATCGGGAAGTCAACGACCCACATCGGAGCCCATTCGCAGGTCAGCAGGCTCAGGTCGTGACCGAGCTTGATGCGCAGTGCGCCCAACGCTTCGCTGACGATCTTGGCCTTGTCTGCACCGAAGAACACGATGTCGCCGTCGACTGCACCAACACGATCCAGGATCACGTTGAGGTTGGCTTCAGGGATGTTCTTCACGATCGGCGATTGCAGACCGTCAACGCCATTCGCGCGCTCGTTGACCTTGATGTACGCCAGGCCCTTGGCACCGTAGATGCCGACAAACTTGGTGTAGTCGTCGATCTGCTTGCGCGGCATGCTCGCGCCGCCAGGCACGCGCAAGGCGGCAATGCGGCATTTCGGGTCGTTGGCAGGGCCGCTGAACACCTTGAAGTCGACTTCCTTGAGCTGGTCGGCCACGTCAACCAGTTCCAGCGGGTTACGCAGGTCTGGCTTGTCGGAACCGTAGCGGCGCATGGCTTCTTCGAAGGTCATGTGCGGGAACTCGCCGAATTCCAGGCCCAGCACTTCCTTGAACAGATTGCGGATCATTTGCTCGGTCAGGCCCATGATCTCTTTTTCATCGAGAAAGCTGGTCTCGATGTCGATCTGGGTGAATTCCGGCTGGCGGTCGGCCCGCAGGTCTTCGTCGCGGAAGCACTTGGCGATCTGATAGTAACGGTCGAAGCCGGCCACCATCAGCAGTTGCTTGAACAGCTGCGGCGATTGCGGCAAGGCGAAGAACGAACCGGCATGAGTACGACTCGGCACCAGGTAGTCGCGTGCGCCTTCCGGGGTAGCACGGGTCAGGATCGGCGTTTCTACGTCGAGGAACCCGTTCTCGTCCAGGAAGCGACGGATGCTGGTGGTCATGCGCGAACGCAGACGCAGCTTCTCGGCCATTTCCGGGCGACGCAGGTCGAGGAAACGATAGCGCAGGCGGGTTTCTTCACCGACGTCGGAGAACTCGTTCAGCGGGAACGGCGGGGTTTCCGATTCGTTCAGCACTTCCAGCTCGTAGCCGAGGACTTCGATCATGCCCGACGCCATGTTGGCGTTGGTCGCACCAGCCGGACGCAGGCGAACCTTGCCGGTGATCTTCACGACGTACTCGCTGCGCACGCGATCGGCCGCAGCGAAGGTTTCAGCGCGGTCCGGATCGAACACGACCTGGGCCAGACCATCACGATCACGGATATCGAGGAAAATCACCCCACCGTGGTCACGGCGACGGTGAACCCATCCGCAAAGGGTAATTTCCTGGCCGTCCAGGCTTTCGTTCAGTTGGCCGCAATAATGGCTGCGCATCATGGTCGTGGTTTCACTTCTCGTAATTCGAAATTCGGTTGGAGATCCTACAGCAGCCCCGCCTTTAAAAAGTCACCGGGTGATGCAAGAGCTCGCGTGTGTCGTTCAATTCAGGTTCAGGACCTTAGTCAGCTTTGTCGCCGCCGGCCAGGTTCTTCTTGGAACCGGTCTTGAAATCGGTTTCGTACCAACCCGTGCCGCTGAGGCGAAATCCCGGCATGGACAGCATTTTCTTAAGCTCTGGCGCCTGACAGGCAGGGCAGTCGACCAGCGGTGCATCGCTGATCTTTTGAATGGCTTCCAACTGATGACCACAGGAAGCACATTGATAATCGTACATCGGCATGGAGGTTGTCTCGGCGATCAGATTGCTACCGCACACGCAGGGTTTTGCGGCAAAGAGCGGGATTATATCCATTAAATGCAGCCTGTGCAGCCGTAAGACTGCACAGGCCGACACTCTGCCGTTTTCACCACCCAGACTAGACAGTGACGATGCACCCCCCTTCCTTGAGGCTGTGTACGACACAGACGACCCGCACCAATCCACTGAAATTCCTTACTCCGCCATGACGCAAGTGAACTTCGCGATCCACATGAGATAACAGACTACTGACCGAACAACCATTGGCCCGGGCCATTGCCCCCAAAATATCCCAATAAACCTGCTCAAGCCGCAAACAGGTTGCGAAGCCATTCAATCGTATGGAGCGGGACAAGGGCTGGGCCAACTCCATATCGAATTCGCGAACAAACGGATCGACCCTTACATCCCTGCGCGAACCGTATCGCCCTTCTTCTTGCCTTTGATAAACCATAACGCTGACACTCCTTTGCCATCCTGGTTTCTTAAAGCGCAACTGTGTGTCGACTTATAAAAACGCAGGTGCAAAGGTATTTTCCAGCCGACTTTATGACCCTCGACGTAGGATAAGCCAACAACAGTTGGCAGACCCTGGAGATCGTCCTACGCCGGTCGTTTTCCTACGCAGCGAAACGAAGCCCCCGTCAGAAACACCCCATGGAGTGACGTAGGAAAGTAGAGCCCAAGCATCCCCACCACTTTTTCATGCACCTGCATACGCGGCCGGCAAATCACCTGCCTTAGCGAAGCTCCGTAACTTCGGGCAACCTGCGGAAAATCACCACCAAAGAGCCGCCGGACGCCCTGATTTGAGTAGCCTGCGGCTTTGCTGTTAAATAGACGTCGTGTCGCCAGCGCCTATTTTTCCGGGCATGGCGCATAGGCTGATACCGGGCACGTGTCCAACGCCTCTTTAATTGTCTTGAAGCGAACCGTGCGCCATCAGCTCTTCCTTGTGAGCTGTCTTAACGTGAGTTAATCAAAATGTTGAAAATCGTCCATCTACTGATAGGCGCAGCGGCCTTGCTGCTGTCCTTCATCCCTAGCCTGCACCCTGAAGCCTTGCCTTACCTGCAACAACCTGACGCGCTGTACCTGGCCTTTTTCGGCCTGCTCAATCTCACGCTTGCACCTGTCATCCCTTACTGGAACAAAGGTCCGCGCCACCAACTGCAAAACCTGGTCAGCGTCCTGCTGGCTCTGGCGGTAGTCCTGCAGACTCTGACGCTGATCGCACCGATGCCTGTCATCGCCGGTCAACCTGCCGTTCTGTTCAGCCTGGTCGCAGCCCTGATCGCTGTTGCCCTGCACCTGGGTATCAGTTTCTACAAATCGTCACCGGTCGCTGCCTCGCCAAGCTACGACATGAGCAACCGCGATACCGGCACCGTCAAGTGGTTCAACACGTCCAAAGGCTTCGGCTTCATTTCCCGCGACTCCGGCGACGATATCTTCGTCCACTTCCGGGCCATTCGCGGTGAAGGCCACCGCGTCCTGGTAGAAGGTCAGCGCGTGGAGTTCTCTGTCATGAATCGTGACAAGGGCCTGCAAGCCGAAGATGTGATCGCCGCACTGCCACGCCGCTGATTCAAGGCTGAAAAAAACCGCGTACAGCCTGGCTGTACGCGGTTTTTTCATGCCTGCACGTTGCTTACTGCACGTGCTTAGTAGTGCGGCGGTGGCGCTTCCTCTTCGAACGATTCGAACTGGCCGACCATTTCCTCCTGCCGCTTGAGCAACGCAGCCATTTGCAGTTGAAGACGCTCGACCACCCGCTGCTGCGCGACCAGCACATCATTCAGTGACTGGATGGTGTCATCCTGAAAGGCCAGGCGGCTTTCAAGATCGGTAACGCGTTCTTCCAGGCTCATGGTTCAGCCCTCCAGAAACGTAAAGTCATCGGTCAATATCAGGCGCAAACGCTCGCGAATGACGGCAATTTGCTCCGAACTGTAGGGTTTTGCCGGATGCCTGCCCCAAACTGGCGCCGGCCAGGCGGCATCTTCGTGCTTGCGCACAATCACATGCACGTGCAACTGGCTGACGACATTGCCCAACGCTGCAACATTCAACTTGTCCGCATCGAATGAGTCCTTGAGCACCTGCGAAAGCGCCGTCGTCTCCTGCCAAAGCTGTCGCTGGTCTGCGACATCCAACTGAAATATCTCGCTGATAGCCTCACGACGAGGTACCAGGATGAACCAGGGATAGTTCGAGTCATTGGACAACAGCAACCGGCAGAGCGGAAAGTCCCCGATCGGTAACGTGTCTTGTTGAAGTCGTGGATCTAGAGCGAACACTGCGCGTACTCCCGCCGGGTCATCATTTTTCAGCTTAGCGCCCATCCAGAGGAGCGGCGCACCAAGCGACCGGACGGCAGCATACCTGTGAACGGCGCACGCTTCACGGCGAACCTTGCACAGACGCCACGAGCGCCAGCGAAAAGCTGATAGCCCGCCCCCGAATGAGACACTTTTCGACGCCGAGCACCACTACAGAACCGGCCAGCCGAAAAAAATGCCGAAATGACTGATTAGCAACGAAGAGTTCGCGCCAGGCACTCGATCAACAGGAATGAATTCAGCACAAGATTAAAATTTTTGCACCAAAACCGCACAGTGAGTCTACGCTGAATGCTTCGACATCCGCCATTTACTCACTGGCGGGGTGAACCGGTAACATTTTTGGTTGTCAGGCAGTCAACCAGAAGGGTGCAGCATGATGCAAAGCATAGCGTCAAGCCCAAACCAAAGGCGCTTGAACCCCCCAGTTTTATGAGGTTTTTACAGCGCCAGAGAGTCAATTTGAAAAAACCGCAAAAAAAACATGATTTTGTGCACGCTTGTTGCATACATACCCAACATCACCTGAGTGACACCCGCTGGAAGTGGGGGGCATTCAGGCAAAAAAGACAGTGGCAAGGTAGCCCGATGGAGATTCAAACGTTTCACCAGGACTCTTTTTACCGACACCCAGGCTCAGAAAACAGCATTAAAGTTGTCAGCCCGGTTGCGTCGGAGCTCGAAATTTGCGACATCTACCTCGCTGTTTGCGACATGGTCGTAAAGAAGGCGAAAGGTTAGATACGCAAGTATCGCCAACATTGTCGGCGTGATATAAGTTTGCGCCGACACAAAAAGAAAGAGCCGCCCAGATAATAAAACAGGTGGGACGGCAGTACTCTTCTAAAACCAAAGGAGCAAATCACGATGCGCGTGATGAAGTGGAGCATGATCGCACTGGCAGTTGCAGCAGCAGCCAGTACCCAATTGGCTACGGCCGCCCCTTTCGTAAGTGACCAGGCTGAAGCCAAAGGTATTGTTGAAGACAGCTCCCTGAACTTGCTGGTTCGCAACTACTACTTCAACCGTGACCGCAAAGATGGCGCAACCGACCAGAAAGACTGGACCCAAGGTATCTGGGGCAATTTCAGCTCCGGTTACACCCAAGGCCTGATCGGTGTTGGCGTTGACGCTTTCGGTTACCTGGCAATCAAACTGGACGGCGGTGATGGCACCGGCGGTACCGGTAACATGAGCCGCGACGCCGATGGCGAAGTTAACGACAGCCAGGGCAAAGCCGGCGGCGCTGTTAAGTTCCGCGTATCGAAAACCGAACTGAAAGTCGGCGACATGCAGCCAAGCACTGCTCCAGTGTTCGCTGTTGGCGGTTCCCGTATCCTTCCTCAAACTGCCAGCGGTATCCAACTGCAAAGCAGCGAAGTCAAAGACCTTGACCTCGAAGCCGGTCACTTCTACTCGGCGACCAGCCAGGACCGCAACGCTCGTGACGGCGGCCTGTTTGCAACCTACGCTGGCGTAGAAGCCAACTCCATCGACTACTTCGGTGGCAAATACGGCATCACCGACAACCTGTCGGCATCGCTGTACGGCGCCAAGCTGGAAGACATCTGGAACCAGTACTACGCCAACCTGAACTACACCATCCCGCTGGGCGGCGACGAGTCGCTGAACCTGGACGGTAACATCTACAACACCAAAGACACTGGTGATGCCAAAGCCGGCGAGATCAGCAACACTGCTTACTCCCTGGCAGCCGCTTTCTCGTTCATGAAAGCACACACCATCACCCTCGCCTTCCAAAAGGTTAACGGTGACACTCCGTTCGACTACATCGGTGTGGGCAAGAACAACCGCGGCGGCGACTCGATCTTCCTCGCCAACTCCATCCAGTACTCTGACTTCAACGCCCCAGGCGAGAAGTCTGCCCAGGTTCGTTATGACCTGAAAATGGCTGAGTACGGCGTTCCAGGTCTGAGCTTCATGACCCGTTACGTTAAAGGCTGGGACATCGACGGCACCAAAACTCCAGTTGGCAGCCCTTACGCTGGCCTGTATGGCGAAGACGGCAAGCATAACGAGACCAACTTCGAAGCCAAGTACGTTGTTCAGACTGGCCCGGCAAAAGACCTCTCCTTCCGTATTCGTCAAGCATGGCACTTCGCTAACGCTGACGAAGGTGAAGGCGACGTGAAAGAGTTCCGTTTCATCGTCGACTACCCGCTGTCGGTTTTGTAATCGCATCCAGTTAGTTTGCGGTAACAAAACAAAAGGCCCATCTTCGGATGGGCCTTTTTTGTTGTCCGTGCAAATTGTTCAATTATTGAACAATCGCCATACATGACTGACCGAAAAGTCAGGCATGTATGGCAAGGCCTATCACTGCACTGCGGACTCCTGAACCACACGAATAACCCGCTGTGGAAATGGAATATCGATGCCGGCCTCTCTCAGGCGATCACGAGACAGTTCATTGAACATGAACATCACATCCCAATAATCCGCTGTCTTCACCCAGACACGCAGGGAAACAGTGATAGAACTGTCACCCAATGTCGAAATGACTGCCTGAGGTTCCGGGTCAGTCAATACACGCGGATCCTTGGCCAACTCCAGCAACACTTGCCGGGCTTTCTGCAAGTCCGCTTCATAATCGACGCCCACATCAAACACGACTTTGCGGGTCGGCTGGCGATTGGTGTTGGTGATAATGCCGTTGGACAGATTACCGTTGGGCACGATGATGGTCTTGTTGTCACCGGTGCGCAGTACGGTATGGAAAATCTGGATACTGTCGACGGTGCCGGCAATCCCCTGGGCTTCGATCCAGTCGCCGATACGAAACGGACGGAACAGCAAAATCAACACGCCGCCGGCGAAGTTCGCCAGGCTGCCCTGCAAAGCCAGGCCAATGGCCAGGCCCGCCGCACCAATCGCTGCCACAAACGAAGTGGTTTCCACACCGATCATCGAGGCCACGCTGACGACCAGCAGGATCTTGAGGATGATGTTCGCCAGGCTGCTGATAAAGCCCTGCAGCGCCAGGTCGGCATTGCGCAATGCAATCAGACCGCCGAGCTTTTTCGTGACTTTGTTGATCAGCCACCAGCCGATGGCCAGGGTGATGACCGCCAGCAGTACGCGACTGCCGTATTCCATGATCATCGGGATCCAGGTTTGGGATACCTTGACCAGGTTGTCTACCTCAGCGCTTAAATCCATCTACTTTCTCCTGTTTTCCGGCTATGCGGCATGCGTAAAAAAGCGGCAGAAAGATCGAACCGCGACGGGTTCAATCGTTTCTGCCGTTGCTTGGGTCTGCGACGTCACAAACGCCAAGAGGTTCCCGCTCAAGGTCAGTCGCGGAAGTTGTTGAATTGCAGCGGCATACCGAACTCCTTGGCCCGCAGCACAGCAATGGCTTCTTGCAGGTCATCACGCTTCTTGCCGGTAATACGAACCTGCTCGCCCTGAATGGCCGCCTGGACCTTGAGCTTGGCATCTTTGACGTGAGCGACGATTTTCTTCGCCAGTTCCTTGTCGATGCCTTCCTTGAGGACAGCTTCCTGCTTCATCAGCTTGCCCGACGCGAAGGCATCCTTGACTTCAAGGCACTGCACGTCGATTTTGCGCTTGACCAGAGCCAGCTTGAGGATCTCAATCATCGCTTCGAGCTGGAAATCCGCTTCTGCGGTCAGGTTGACGGTCAGGTCTTTTTCCTTGAACTCGAAGCTGCCTTTGCCTTTCAGGTCATAACGACGATCGAGTTCCTTGACGGCGTTCTCGACCGCGTTGGTGACTTCGTGTTTGTCCAGTTCGGATACCACGTCGAACGACGGCATGTAATCTCTCCAAATTTAAAGGCGCACCGATGGAGCGCGCCTGGCTTGCGGTTAAAATCCGCGCTGATTATAACGGGTCTTTCCCATCATTCACTGTGAGCTGCCGATGCACGCCTTAAACAGAGCAAAAAGCTGATGTCCACCACCTGGCATGTACTCGGCGCCGGCAGCCTCGGCACTTTATGGGCGACACGCCTGGCCCGCGCTGGCGTGCCGGTCAGGCTGATCCTGCGGGACACCGCGAGACTGCAGGCCTATGAGGCTGCAGGCGGATTGACACTGGTGGAACACGGCCAGGCGCAACACTACGCCGTGCCCGCCGAACCAGCGGACAGCCGCCAGCCGATCAAACGCCTGTTGGTAGCGTGCAAAGCCTACGATACCGAAAGCGCGGTGGCCCGACTGGCGTCACGCCTGGCCCCCGGCGCCGAGCTGATCCTGCTGCAAAATGGCCTGGGCAGTCAGGACGCGGTGGCCGCACAGGTTCCCCAGGCACGCTGCATCTATGCCTCGAGCACCGAAGGCGCCTTCCGCGATGGCGATTGGCGCGTGGTGTTTGCTGGCCATGGCTTCACCTGGCTGGGGGATGCGAGCCATCCGGTCGCGCCGATCTGGCTCGATGACTTGAGCGCTGCCGGCATCCCTCACGAGTGGAGCACCGATATTCTGACCAGGCTGTGGCGCAAGCTGGCCCTCAACTGTGCAATCAACCCGCTGACGGTGCTGCACGATTGCCGCAACGGCGGATTGCAGCAACATCAGTGCGAAGTGGCCACCCTGTGCGGTGAACTGGTGGAGTTGCTTGAGCGTTGCGGTCAGCCGGCGGCGGCTGAAAACCTGCAGCAGGAAGTCGAACGGGTGATTCACGCCACCGCGGCCAATTACTCGTCGATGCATCAGGACGTCACGAGCCAGCGCCGCACGGAAATCAGTTATCTGCTGGGCTACGCCTGCAAAGTCGCCGGACGACATCAACTGAACCTGCCTCACCTCAATCAACTTCAGGCAAGGTTGATCGCTCGCCTGCAAAGCCTTGGATTGCCCAGCGACTGAGCAGCGGCTACGCTGGCCACTTGTTCCTTGTTTGCGATGAATCCGATGCCATTGCGCCAGCGCCTTGAAAACCTGCCCGTCGGCCAGAAATTGCTGGCCGCCCTGCTGGTACTGATGGTCACCGTCCTGCTGGTTGCCAACCTGACCTTTATCAGCGCCGCGTACTACATCTCCCAGGAAAGCATGGCACCCCAGGCCCTGCAGACCATCGGCCGACTGGTATCCAACCCGAGCCTGGCCTCCGAAGCCCTGGCGTCACCGCAAAGCGCCGAGCGCCTGCTGAATGAACTCAACAGCTATTCGCCATTGCGCGCGGCAGCCCTGTATGACGGACAGGGTGAGCGATTGGCGCAACTGCAGCATGGCGACAATCTGGAGCTGCCCAAGCGTTTCCGGCATATCGAAGACTGGCAGGCCACCGAGTTTCGCACCAATCAAGTCATCACCCTGCCCCGCCCCGGCTCGGCACCGGGACATTTGCTGTTGGTCGCCAGCAGTGAACTGCCAGTGGCGTTCTACACCGGGACCCTGACGGCCAGCCTGGGCATTCTGATCTTCAGCGTACTGCTGTGGCTGATCATTGCCCGCCAGATCAAGCGCCTGATCACCCGGCCGATCCACCAGCTCGAAGAGTTGTCGCGGCAGGTCACCCGTGAAGAAAACTACGCACTGCGCGCTTCGCGAGGGAACCACGATGAAATCGGCAGCCTCGCCGAGGCGTTCAACACCATGCTCTCGCGGATCGAGGCCAGGGAGCAGCAACTCAAGCGGGCTCGGGACGACTCCCAGGCCGCTTACGACCAGGCCCAGGGCCTGGCGGAAGAAACCCGTCATACCAACCGCAAGCTGGAGCTCGAAGTCCAGGTGCGCAGCAAGATTGAGAAAAAGCTCACCGGCTTCCAGAACTACCTCAACAGCATCATCGACTCCATGCCGTCGGCGCTGATCGCCCTCGACGAACAGCTCTACGTGACTCAGTGGAACCAGGAAGCCAGCGCCCTGTCCGGCACACGCCTCGATGAAGCCCTGAACCAGCCCATTTTCCTCGCCTTCGAACCGCTCAAGCCGTTCTTGCCGCAACTCAAGGAAACGGTCGAGCAGCATACGGTGGCCAAAATCGAACGTGTCACCTGGCTCAAGGACGACGAGCCCCGCCACTATGCCCTGACTTTCTATCCGCTGATGGGCGGTGCCGGGCGTGGCGTAGTGATCCGGATCGACGACATCACCCAGCGCCTGTCCCTGGAAGAAATGATGGTGCAGTCGGAGAAAATGCTGTCGGTAGGCGGTCTTGCCGCCGGCATGGCTCACGAGATCAACAATCCGCTGGGTGCGATCCTGCACAACGTGCAAAACATTCGCCGACGCCTGTCCCCCGACCTGCCGAAGAACCTTGAAGTGGCCGAACAGGCCGGCATCGAACTGGATACGGTCAATCAGTATCTGAAAATCCGCGAAGTACCGCAGTTGCTCGACGGTATCCAGCAGGCCGGTGCCCGGGCCGCCAAAATCGTCACCCACATGCTCAGTTTCAGCCGTCGCAGCACCCGCCAGATGGCCCCATGCGACCTGCCCGCCCTGATTGATCAAGCGGTGGAAATCGCCGGCAACGATTTCGACCTGGCGATTGGCTTCGACTTCAAGGGCCAGGCCATCATTCGTCAGTTCGACCCGGCGCTGGGCCCGGTCCCCGGCACCGCCAACGAACTGGAGCAAGTACTGCTCAACCTGCTGAAAAACGCTGCGCAAGCCATTCACCAGCGCGAAGACGACAGCGAGCCGGGGCGGATCATTCTGCGCACCCGGCTGAACCCGCCGTGGGCGGAAATCCAGGTCGAGGACAACGGCATCGGCATGAGTGAAAGCGTGCGCAAACGCACCTTCGAACCCTTCTTCACCACCAAGGAAATCGGACAGGGCACCGGACTTGGGCTGTCGGTGTCGTACTTCATCATCACCAATAACCACAAGGGGCAGATGGAAGTGCAATCGACCCTGGGCCAAGGCACTTGCTTCACCTTGCGCCTGCCCCTGGCGAGCACGCCACCTGTCGCGCAAGAACTCAATCTGCTATCGAGGTAACCATGGGCTTTCGTTTGTCGAAGATTTACACCCGCACTGGCGACAAAGGCGAGACCGGGCTGGGCGATGGCCGTCGCGTCCCCAAGGATCACCCGCGGATCGAGGCCATTGGCGAAGTCGATACGCTCAACAGTCAGGTGGGCGTGTTGCTGGCCGGGTTGGCGGCACAAACGGATACTGTTGCAGGTTTGCAGGAAGTGATCGAGGTTTTGGCGCCTTGCCAGCATCGATTGTTCGATCTGGGCGGTGAGCTGGCAATGCCGGTGTATCAGGCCTTGAATGCAGCGGAAATCGAGCGCCTGGAAGCGGCAATCGATGTGTGGAATGAAGAGTTGGGACCACTGGAAAACTTCATCTTGCCCGGCGGTTCAGCGTTGATTGCCCAGGCCCATGTTTGCCGAAGCCTGGCCCGCAGTGCCGAGCGGCGGTGTCAGCAATTGAATGCGATTGAGCCGTTGGCCGGGGTTGGCCTGGCGTACATCAATCGGCTGTCGGATTTGTTGTTTGTGGTGGCGCGGCTGATTGCCAAGCGTCAGGGAGTGGCGGAGATTCTATGGCAGCCGGCGGCGAAGCCTGAGGTTTAGCCGGCGTCTGTCAGGGCCCCTTCGCGAGCAAGCCCGCTCCCACATTTTGATCGAGTTCCTTCAGGAAGAACTCGACCACCTGTGGGAGCGGGCTTGCTCGCGAAAGGGCCAGCAGGAGCGCTACAAAATCAGGCCTCAGGCCAGAACGCCCGAATCCCTGCCACACCCTGCGCACCCGCCGCCCAGGCTTTCTCAACCTCGGCCGGGCCAACGCCACCCAGCAGGAACACCGGCTTGCTGAAGCCCTCGATCAAGCTCGACGCCTGCTCCCAACCCAACGGCTCGGCGCCGGGGTGAGTCAGGGTGGGTTGCACCGGCGACAGGGTCACGAAATCCACCCCCATCTGTTCGGCCAGCGCCAGCTCTTCAGCGTTATGGCACGATGCCGCCAGCCAGCGCGAAGCCGGTAGCGGTCGGCCAGCCGCTGCGTATTTGCGCAACTGCGCCGAAGTGATGTGCCAACCCGCGGACGGGAAATCACCCAACCATTCGAACGGCCCCTTGATCATCAATTGTGCCTTGCCGGCGCACAGGCCCACCGCATCGACAGCCAGGTCGCGATACTTGGGATCGTAACCGTTCGGTGCGCGCAGCTGGATCAGCTTGATGCCACCGGCAATGGCTTTCTGGATGCCTCGCAGCAACGCCGGGGTTTCCAGATCTTCCGGGGTAATCAGGTACTGCGACGGCAATCGGGCCGCCGCGACGATCGGCTGATTGGCCGCTGGAAACTCGTAACCCGACAGGTCGCGGGGCGACACCCAGGCCAGCGGTTGGCCTTCGGCGCCGTGGGGCTCGCCGGTAAACGCCGAGACTTCCCAGACATCCAGCAACACCTGCTTGTCCGGATAATCGTGCCGGACCTTGATCAGCGGGCGCGCCGCTTCGACCACGATGCCCAACTCTTCATGGAGTTCGCGGGCCAGTGCGGTTTCGACCGACTCGTCGGCCTCGACCTTGCCCCCGGGAAACTCCCACAGGCCACCCTGATGCTGTGAATCGGCACGGCGGGCGATCAGGATCTGGCCGCTGCCATCGCGGATGACGGCGGCGGCGACATGAACTCGCTTCACTTTTCCAGCTCCTCCAGTCCGGCCTTCTGCCAGGCCTTGAACGCCGGCCATTGGTAGAGGGTTTCAACATAGGCTTCGTCAGCCGCGGACAGTTTCACCCGATAGGTGCGCAGGCGCACGGCGATGGGGGCAAAGAACGCGTCGGCCAACGTGAGGCGGCCAAACAGGTACGGACCGCTCTCGGTCGCGGCAGCACGGCACTCGGCCCACAACGCCGACATGCGTTCGATGTCGCCCTGAACGTCAGCCGGAACCGGCGACAAAGGGGCGTCATGGCTCAGGTCGAACGGCATGTTGCCGCGCATGGCGAAAAAGCCACTGTGCATCTGTGCGCACGCCGAACGCGCCTGGGCACGGGCGGCGGTGTCTTTGGGCCACAGGTTCGCGTCGGGGAACCGTTCTGCCAGGTATTCGGCAATCGCCAGGGAGTCGGCGATGGTGCCGTGTTCGGTCTTCAGCAGCGGGACCTTGGCGGTCGGCGAATGCTTGAGCAGGCGCTCGCGGGTGTCCGGCTGGTTCAGCTTGATCAGTTCTTCGGTGTAGGAGGCGCCAGCCAGATCGAGGGCCAGAGCGCCGCGCAGGGACCAGGAGGAATGCAGTTTGTCGCCGATGATCAGGTGCAGGCTCATGTTCGGGGTGCCTTCTCGTCAGGGTAACAAGCCAGAATATCTAGCGTCTGGTCGTCAGCCTTCGCGAGCAAGCCCGCTCCCACAGTGTCACCATTGAACCCTGTGGGAGCGGGCTTGCTCGCGAATGGAGCGACTCGGTCTTAGGTACGGTACTCGGCGTTGATCTTCACGTACTCGTGGGACAGGTCGGTGGTCCAGATGGTTTCGCTGCAATCGCCACGACCCAGCTCGATACGAATGGTGATTTCTTCCTGCTGCATCACCGCCGCGCCCTGGGCTTCGGTGTAGGTCGCGGCGCGCGCGCCACGGCTGGCAATGCACACGTCACCGAGGAACACGTCGATCTTGCTCACGTCCAGATCCGGCACACCGGCACGGCCAACGGCGGCCAGGATACGGCCCCAGTTCGGATCGGAAGCAAACAATGCCGTCTTGATCAGCGGTGAGTGAGCCACGGTGTAGCCGACATCCAGGCACTCCTGGTGGTTGCCGCCGCCGTTGACTTCAACGGTCACGAACTTGGTCGCACCTTCGCCGTCGCGAACGATGGCCTGGGCCACGTCCATGCACACTTCGAACACCGCCTGCTTCAACTTGGCGAACAGTTCGCCCTCGGCGCGGGTGATTTCCGGCAGCGCAGCCTGACCGGTGGCGATCAGCATGCAGCAGTCGTTGGTCGACGTATCGCCATCGATGGTGATGCGGTTGAACGACTTGTTGGCGCCATCGAGCATCAGGTTTTGCAACACATCGCGGGAGACTTTGGCGTCGGTCGCGATGTAACCAAGCATGGTCGCCATGTTCGGGCGAATCATGCCGGCACCTTTGCTGATGCCGGTCACGGTGACGGTCACGCCGTCGTGCTGGAACTGGCGGCTGGCACCTTTGGGCAGGGTGTCGGTGGTCATGATGCCGGTGGCGGCAGCTTCCCAGTTGTGGATCGACAGGTCGTCGAGAGCCGCTTGCAGCGCGCCTTCGATTTTCTCCACAGGCAACGGTTCGCCGATCACACCGGTGGAGTACGGTAGCACCTGGCTGGCTTCGACGCCGGTCAGCTCAGCCAGCTTGGCGCAAGTGCGCTCGGCGGCGGCCAGGCCTGGCTCGCCGGTACCGGCGTTGGCATTGCCGGTGTTGGTCAGCAGGTAACGCACAGGGCCTTGTACGCGTTGCCTGGCCAGGATCACCGGGGCGGCGCAAAAGGCGTTCAGGGTGAACACGCCGGCCACCGTGGAGCCTTCAACACAGCGCATGACCACAACATCCTTGCGCCCCGGGCGCTTGATGCCAGCCGAGGCGATACCGAGTTCAAAACCGGCAACCGGGTGCAACGTTGGCAAAGGACCAAGACCAACAGCCATGAATGCGCTCCTTTATAAATGATGTCAGCACCGTTTCAGCAAGACGGTGGTTCGAATGGTAAAACGCCGCGACGGCAGAAGCCGGTCGCGGCGCGGGTATTTCAGCGATTGAAACGGGTTTTACTGGATCTGCCCGTGGCAATGCTTGAATTTCTTGCCCGAACCGCAGTAGCACAGCTCATTGCGACCCAGCTTGTGCTCGCTGCGAACCGGGGCAGCGGCGAGCGCCACATCGACCTCTTCGCCCAGCACTTCCGGTTGCTCCAGGCCTGGAGCTTCTTCATGCAGGAACTGCATGCGAGCGGCCAATGCCTCGGCTTCCTGGCGCAGGCGCTGCTCTTCCTCGATTGGATCTTCGCGGCGAACCTGAACGTGGGACAGCACACGGATCGAGTCGCGCTTGATCGAGTCCAGCAGCTCGGAGAACAGGGTGAACGACTCGCGCTTGTATTCCTGTTTCGGGTTCTTCTGGGCATAACCACGCAAGTGGATACCGTGACGCAGGTGGTCCATGGTCGACAGGTGGTCTTTCCACAGGTCGTCCAGAACGCGCAGAACGATTTGCTTCTCGAAGGTGCGCAGCGCTTCGGCGCCCGCCTGGTCTTCTTTCTCGTTGTACGCCGCGATGAGCTCGTTCATGAGCTTCTCGCGCAGGGTTTCTTCGTACAGGTGATCGTCTTCGTCGAGCCATTGCTGGATCGGCAGTGTCACACCGAAGTCGCTCTGCAACGCAGCTTCCAGACCGGCCACGTCCCACTGCTCAGGCAGTGATTGCGGAGGAATGTGTGCGCTGACGGTGGCGTTGAGCACGTCCTGACGGAAGTCGGCGATGGTTTCGCCAATGTTGTCGGCGGCCAGCAACGTGTTACGCATGTGATAGATCACTTTACGCTGTTCGTTGTTGACGTCGTCGAACTCGAGCAGTTGCTTGCGGATGTCGAAGTTGCGGCCTTCAACCTTGCGCTGGGCCTTTTCAATGGCGTTGGTCACCATGCGGTGCTCGATCGCCTCGCCAGGCTGCATGCCCAGGGCCTTCATGAAGTTCTTCACCCGGTCAGAGGCGAAGATGCGCATCAGGCTGTCTTCCAGCGACAGGTAGAAACGGCTGGAACCGGCGTCGCCCTGACGACCGGCACGACCACGCAGCTGGTTGTCGATACGGCGCGATTCGTGACGCTCGGACGCAATCACCTGCAAACCACCCGATTCGAGCACTTGCTGGTGACGCTTCTGCCAGTCGGCCTTGATCTGGGCAATCTGCTCAGGGGTCGGGTTTTCCAGGGAAGCCACTTCCACTTCCCAGTTGCCGCCCAACAGGATGTCGGTACCACGACCGGCCATGTTGGTGGCGATGGTCAGTGCACCCGGGCGACCGGCCTGGGCAATGATCTCGGCTTCCTTTTCGTGGAACTTGGCGTTCAGGACCTTGTGTTCGATGCCTTCCTTCACGAGCAGGTTGGACATGTGCTCGGAGGTTTCGATGGTGGCGGTACCCACCAGCACCGGACGACCTGCGGCCATGCTTTCCTTGATGTCGGCCACGATTGCCGCGTATTTCTCGTCGGCGGTCAGGAACACCAGGTCGTTGTAGTCTTTACGGGCCAGCGGCTTGTTCGGTGGAATCACCATGACCTGCAGGCCATAGATCTGGTGGAACTCGAACGCTTCGGTGTCGGCTGTACCGGTCATGCCGGACAGTTTGTTGTACAGACGGAAGTAGTTCTGGAAGGTGGTCGACGCCAGTGTCTGGCTTTCGGCCTGGATGTTCAGGTTTTCCTTGGCTTCGATGGCCTGGTGCAGGCCTTCGGACAAACGGCGACCCGGCATGGTACGGCCGGTGTGTTCGTCGACCAGTACGACCTGACCGTCCTGCACGATGTATTCGACGTTGCGATGGAACAGCTTGTGCGCGCGCAGGCCGGCGTAGACGTGAGTCAGCAGGCTCAGGTTGTGCGCCGAATACAGGCTTTCGCCCTCAGCCAGCAGGCCAATGCGGGTCAGCGTTTCTTCGACGTACTGGTGACCGGCTTCGTTGAGTTCGACCTGACGGGTCTTCTCGTCGACGGTGTAGTGACCGGCCTGGGTCACTTCGCCTTCGACTTCTTCAACGTGCAGCTTGAGCTGCGGGATCAGCTTGTTGACCTCGATGTACAGCTTGGAGCTGTCTTCGGCCTGACCGGAGATGATCAGCGGCGTACGGGCTTCGTCGATGAGAATGGAGTCGACTTCGTCGATCACGGCAAAATTGAGTTCGCGCTGGAATTTTTCTTCCATGCTGAACGCCATGTTGTCGCGCAGGTAATCGAACCCGAATTCGTTGTTGGTGCCGTAGGTGATGTCGGCGGCGTAGGCAGCACGCTTCTCTTCCGGCGGCTGGAACGGCGTGACAACGCCGACCGTCAGGCCGAGGAATTCATACAGCGGGCGCATCCAGTTGGCGTCACGGCGGGCCAGGTAGTCGTTCACCGTCACAACGTGCACGCCGTTGCCGGACAGCGCGTTGAGGTAAACGCCCAGTGTTGCCACCAGGGTCTTGCCTTCACCGGTACGCATTTCCGCGATCATGCCTTCATGCAAGGTCATGCCGCCGATCAGCTGGACATCGAAGTGGCGCATGCCCATGACACGCTTGCCGGCTTCGCGGGCGACCGCAAAGGCTTCTGGCAGCAGTTTGTCGAGGGATTCCCCTTTGGCGATGCGGGCCTTGAACTCGCTGGTCTTGGCACGCAATTGATCGTCCGAAAGGGCCACCATTTGCTCTTCGAAGGCATTGACGAGTTGCACCGTCTTGAGCATGCGTTTGACTTCACGCTCGTTCTTGCTTCCAAAAAGTTTCTTTAACAAAGGCGCAAACATATCGGCAGGATCTTCCACACTAAAGGGATGGAGGGCGGCCCCGTGAGTCGCCCGTGCAGCCCTCATGGCCGCATGCGAACGAGCATTCTACCCGGAAACGGTGGTGAGGAAAGTGGCGATATTCCACGATGCTGGCACAGCGCTTTGACGGGGCTCACTTAAAATAGGGGCGTTTTGCTCAACTTCAAGCCGTTCAAGGCAGAAGTTAGTTGTTGATTTAATGGGTAAAGCACCCACAAAAGCAATGGGCGGGTGCATCCGGCGCTTTCTGCTACCATTGCGCCTCTGTTACTTCAGGTGTCTGATCATGGCATTTCGCCCACTTACGGCCAAAGTACCCGCCGTTCTATTACGCGAAGCCAAGCCGCTGAAAGCCATTCTCGGCCACGCTCAACGCCTGGGTCATTTGCAACGTTTGCTCGAAAGCCAATTGCAACCCGCCGCTCGCGAGCATTGCCACGTGGCGTCCTGGCGCGAAGGCAGTTTGTTGCTGATTGTCACCGACGGCCATTGGGCAACCCGCCTGCGCTACCAGCAGAAGCGCCTGCAGCGGCAACTGCAACTGTTCGACGAGTTCGCCAACCTGACGCGAATCCTGTTCAAGGTGCAGCCACCGACCGTCCAGCGGGGCGCGGCCGGGCACACCATGGATCTGTCGGATGATGCGGCCGCGACCATCCAGGCCACGGCCGACGGGATCAGCGACCCGAATCTGCGGGCAGCGCTGGAGCGACTGGCGGCGCACGCCAAGACCAGAACCTGACACAGAAACCATGTGGGAGCGGGCTTGCTCGCGAATGGGTTTACCAATCGACATTTTCGTTGAATGACACACCGCATTCGCGAGCAAGCCCGCTCCCACATTGACTGTGTTCGCTCAAGCTAGCGGCGTTTGCTGCCGCCCAGCAATGAGCCCATCAAGCCGCGCACCAACTGTCGGCCAAGCTGGTTCGCCGCCTGTTGCATCGCCGATTTCAGCGCCTTGCCTGCTGCCGTACCGAGGAATTCGCCGGCCTGTTCGGTGAAACTCGGTTCCTGTTTGCCCTGCTCCGCTTCGGGCTCGGGCGCCAGGCCCTTGCGCCCCATCAGCACTTCATAGGCCGATTCGCGGTCAATCGGCTTGTCATAACGCCCCTGCAACGGCGAACCGGCAATCAACGCCGTACGCTCGGCACCGGTCAAAGGCCCGATCCGCGATTGCGGCGGCGCGACCAGCACCCGCTGGACCATTTCCGGGGTGCCTTTTTCCTGCAGCGTGCCGACCAGCGCTTCGCCGATCCCGAGTTCGGTCAACACCGACAACGTATCAAACGCCGGATTCGGCCGGAAACCTTCGGCCACTGCGCGCAGGGACTTTTGCTCCTTGGCGGTAAACGCACGCAGACCGTGCTGGATGCGCAAGCCCAGCTGAGCCAGCACATCATCCGGCAGGTCACCCGGCGACTGGGTGACGAAATACACGCCCACGCCTTTTGAACGAATCAGCCTCACCACTTGTTCCAGACGATCACGCAATGCCTGGGGCGTGCCGTTGAACAACAAGTGGGCCTCGTCGAAGAACAGCGCCAGCAAGGGTTTGTCGGCATCGCCACGCTCCGGCAGTTGCTCGAACAGCTCGGCCAGCAGCCACAGCAGGAACGTCGCGTAGACTTTCGGCGCTTCATGCACCAGACGGCTGGCATCCAGCAAATGGATGCGCCCGCGGCCATCGGCAGTGGGTTGGAGAATGTCTTCGAGTTGCAGCGCCGGCTCGCCGAACAAGGCTTCGGCGCCCTGTTGCTCCAGCGTCGCCAGACGTCGCAGCAGCGCCTGGCTGGAGCCGGTGGTCATCAATGCCGCATCGTCGCCCAGCAACTCGGGGTGGTCCCGCAGGTGATTGAGCAACGCCTTCAGATCCTTGAGATCGAGCAACAACAGGCCTTCGCGGTCCGCCACCTTGAACGCCGCGTACAGCGCCGACTGCTGACTGTCGGTCAGTTCCAGCAGGCTGCCCAACAGCAGCGGCCCCATTTCACTCAAGGTTGTGCGTAAAGGATGACCGGACTGACCCTGTACGTCCCACAACGTTACCGGATAAGCCTGAGGCTTGTGGTTGAGCCACTGCATCCCGGCAATCCGCTCGGCGACCTTGCCCTGGGGGTTGCCCGCGGCACCGAGGCCGCACAGGTCACCCTTGATGTCGGCGGCGAACACCGCCACACCGGCATCGCTGAAAGCTTCGGCCATTCGTTGCAACGTCACGGTTTTTCCGGTGCCAGTCGCGCCCGCGATCAAACCGTGGCGATTCGCCAGGCGCATGGCCTGGGCAATCGGCTGCCCCTTGAGGTCGGCGCCGATAACGAGTTGCAGTGAGTCAGGCATTTGGTCACCCATGATTAATCTTTGGTCCTACACGGCCGATAGAGATAACGACAAAGCAGTCAGACACGATCTGGTAGGAAATTTCCCTAAGGAGAGTCGGAAAATTCAATTGCTTTCAACCTTGCCCTTCGTGCGTCCCTTTATAAAAGCACGCGCTGGACATTAAGACCTTAGCGGAACCCCAAGCCATGAACAAAAATCTGCGTTTCAGCCATAAAATCCTGCTTGCCGCCGCCCTCATTGTTATTGCCGCCTTCGCCTCATTCACGCTGTACAACGACTATTTGCAGCGCAATGCCATCCGCGAGGACCTCAACAACTATCTCAACGAGATGGGCGACGTCACCGCCAACAACATCCAGACCTGGCTGGCCGGGCGTATTTTGCTGATCGAGAACCTCTCGCAAAACATCGCCATCAACCCCGAACAAGCCAATGTCGCCAGCCTGCTTGAGCAGAAAACCCTGACATCGACCTTCATGGCGTCCTACCTGGGTGATGCCACCGGGCACTTCACCATTCGTCCGGACGCGAAGATGCCCGACGGTTTCGATCCGCGTGTTCGCCCCTGGTACAAAGGCGCCGAAAACAGCAGCACGCCGACCCTGACCGAACCCTACGTCGATGCGGCAACCGGTCAACTGATCATCTCGATGGCCACGGCTTCGAAAAAAGCCGGACAGAGCGTCGGCGTGGTGGGTGGTGACCTGAGCCTGCAAACCCTGATCGCGACCCTCAGCGCCCGCGACTTTGATGGCATGGGCTACGCGTTTCTGGTCAGCGCCGACGGCAAGATCCTGGTTCACCCGGACAAAGCGCTGGTGATGAAACCCCTGAGCGAGGCGTATCCGAAAGATACCCCGCGCATCGGCAACGGCTTCAGCGAAGTGGACGTCGACGGCAAGACTCGCATTGTCAGCTTTACCCCGATCAAGGGCTTGCCTTCGGTCAACTGGTACATCGGTCTGTCGGTCGACAAGGAAAAAGCCTACTCGATGCTCAGCGAGTTCCGCACCTCGGCCGTGGTTGCAACCATCATTGCCGTGGCCATCATCATCGCCCTGCTCGGCATGTTGATTCGCATCCTGATCCAGCCGTTACACGTCATGACCCGCGCCATGGCCGACATCGCCGACGGCGAAGGTGATCTGACCAAACGCCTGACCATCCAGAACAATGACGAATTCGGCACCCTCGGCACCGCGTTCAACCGTTTCGTCGAGCGCATTCACGGCTCGATCCGTGAAGTGTCCTCGGCCACCGGCCAAGTCAACGAAGTGGCGTTGCGCGTGGTCGCGGCTTCCAACTCGTCGATGTTCAACTCCGACCAGCAAGCCTCCCGCACCAGCAGTGTCGCGGCCGCCATTAACCAGCTCGGCGCCGCCGCCCAGGAAATCGCCCGCAATGCGGCGCAGGCTTCGAGCCAGGCCAGCGATGCCCGCAGCCTGGCCGAAGACGGCCAGCAAGTGGTGGACCGTAGCATCGTGGCGATGAATCAACTGTCGAGCATGCTCAGCGCCTCGAGCACCAACATCGAATCGCTGAACAGCAAAACCGTAAACATCGGGCAGATTCTCGAAGTGATCACCAGCATTTCCCAGCAAACCAACTTGCTGGCACTCAATGCCGCGATCGAAGCCGCCCGCGCCGGTGAAGCCGGTCGAGGTTTTGCCGTGGTGGCGGACGAGGTGCGCAACCTGGCACACCGCACGCAGGAATCGGCGCAACAGGTGCAAACCATGATCGAGGAACTGCAAGTCGGTGCCCGGGAATCGGTGAGCACCATGAGCGACAGTCAGCGCCACAGCCAGGACAGTGTGGAAATCGCCAACCTCGCCGGTGAACGTCTGAACAGCGTGACCTTGCGTATCGGGGAAATCGACGGCATGAACCAGTCGGTGGCCACCGCGACCGAAGAACAGACCGCCGTGGTGGAGTCGATCAACGTCGACATCACCGAGATCAACACGCTGAACCAGGAAGGCGTGGAAAACCTGCAATCGACCTTGCGCGCGTGCTCGGACCTTGAGCAGCAGGCGGCTCGACTGAAGCAGCTGGTGGGAAGTTTCAGGATCTGAGGCGCTCTTGCGGGCCCCTTCGCGGGCAAGCCCGCTCCCACAGGAGTCCGGGTGAAGCACAAATTGTGTGAACACTCAAAATACCTGTGGGAGCGGGCTTGCCCGCGAAGGCGGCCTGTCAAACACTACAAAACCCGCTGACACCCCACCCGCACAACCCCAACCGAACATCTATCCTTCATAAAGGTCAACCAAGGGAGTACCGGGACCGGAGGATCGTTCATCGTGCATATCGCTGACATCACCATGTTCTACGCCCCTGCCAGTGGTGGCGTGCGCACTTATCTGGATGCAAAGCACCGTCGCCTGGGCATCAAGCCGGGCATTCGCCACAGTTTGCTGATCCCCGGATCGTCCTTGAGCGAGCAGGATGGAATCTTCACCGTTCCAGCCCCTGCCCTGCCTTTCGGCAAAGGCTATCGCTTCCCGCTGCGTCTCGCGCCCTGGCGCAATGTCCTGCAGGTTTTGCAACCTGACCTGATCGAGGTCGGCGACCCCTACCTCACCGCCTGGGCAGCGTTGGATGCACGGCGGCAACTCGATGTACCGGTCATAGGTTTCTACCACTCGGACCTGCCGCTGCTGGTCAGCAACCGTATGGGCAACTGGGTGACCAACAACGTCGAGGCTTATGTCAGCAAGCTCTACGGCAACTTCGACCGGGTCCTGGCGCCCAGTCGGGTCATGGCCGACAAACTCACCGGACTTGGGGTCAGGAATGTGTTTGTGCAACCCTTGGGCGTCGACCTGCAAACCTTCAATCCCAATGCCAGAGACCCCGAGCTGCGGGCCGAGTTGGGCCTGGACGACAACACCCGGCTGCTGATCTTCGCCGGGCGCGGTTCCAAGGAAAAAAACCTGCCAGTGCTGCTCGACTGCATGAAACGCCTGGGCCGACGCTATCACCTGCTGCTGGTTGGCTCATCGATGCCGACGGCCGTGCCATCCAATGTGACGGTGATCGACGAGTTCTGCCCGGCGCCGCAGGTGGCCCGCCTGATGGCCAGCGCCGACGCATTGCTCCACGCTGGCGATCAGGAAACCTTCGGTCTGGTGATACTCGAAGCCATGGCCAGCGGTATTCCGGTGGTGGCCGTGGCGGCCGGGGCTTTCGAGGAAATCGTCACCGAGGACTGCGGCCGGCTCTGCGCGCCGAACGATCCAGCCGCGATGGCCAGCGCTGTTCGAGAACTGTTCGGCTCGGGCAGCGTAGCGCTGGGCCGCCAAGCGCGGTTACATGTCGAACGACATTACGCCTGGGACACGGTGGTCACCAGTTTGCTGTGCCACTACCACGCCGTGCTCGGCAGCCAATGGCCGCTGACAGCCAATGGTTGAGTCCATGAACAGGCCCGCTTTACTGCTGGTGCTGCACGACGTGGCACCACCCACCTGGGCCGATTACCAACCGTTCGTCAAAGCCGTCGACGCCTTGGGGGACGTGCCGATCACCTGGCTGGTGATTCCGGATTACCACAAACACAACAATCTGGACGCCCATCCGCGGTTTTGCCGCCAGCTCAGTGCCAGGGTCGCCCGGGGCGACGAACTGGCACTGCATGGCTATTTCCATTGCGACGAGGGGCCGATGACCCTCAATCCCAGGGACTGGTTCATGCGTCGGGTCTACACCCAAGAAGGCGAGTTTTATCGTTTGTCACAGGAAGACGCCCTCGCCCGCCTGCGTTCGGGCATCGAGATGTTCCACCGGCATGACTGGCCGCTGGAAGGGTTCGTCGCCCCGGCCTGGTTGATGAGCCAGGGCACTCGCCAGGCATTGCGCCAACTACCGTTGAGTTACACCAGCGATTCGCAGCATTTATACCGTTTACCGGATTTCACCGCGATCGAGGCGCCGGGACTGGTCTGGAGTGCGCGCAGCGCCTGGCGCCGGGGTGTATCGAAGCTCGTCAACGACCGCCGTGAACAACACTGGCAGCACGCCCCGGTGATTCGCCTGGGCTTGCACCCGGTGGACATGCGCCACGAGTTCTCGCACCGATACTGGCTGCGAACCCTCGAGCGCCTGCTCGATGATGGACGCGCTCCGATGACCAAGTCCCAGTGGCTGGCGCTGCAAAACAACCGAATGGGCTGCGCCGCATGAGTCGCGCCCTGCTGTTGCTCGTCGGCCTGCTCGCAGCAGTGCTGATTCCACTGCTGTTGGGCGGCAGCGAAATCGGCTCCCGGCTGAGCGCTTTTCCGCTGCCGTGGCTGTTGATCATGTTCGGCATGATCCTGCTGTGCTGGGGCGTGAACACCCTGCGTTTGCGCCTGCTGCTGGGGGATCAATGCCACAAGGTCGGCCGGCTCAGGAGCCTTGGCGTGGTGATGGCCGCCGAATTTGCCTACTGTGCCACGCCCGGTGGCAGTGGCGGGCCGCTGACGATCATGGCGTTGCTCGCGCGTCACGGCGTGCGTCCGGCCAGGGGCAGTGCCGTGTTTGCCATGGACCAACTGAGCGACTTGCTGTTTTTCCTCTGCGCCCTGAGCGGGATTCTTGTTTACGCCCTGTTCCAGCACCTCAGCCAGCGCATGGAATGGATGCTGATGGTCAGCGCTGTCTCGCTGTTCGGCGGTTTGATCACCTGCGCCATGGTCGCCCGTTATCACCGCTCGTTGATTCGCCTGAGCGGCCGATGGCTCGCCCGAGCCAATGTCAAGGCAGCCACGCGAATGTGCTGGGCGCGCAAGCTCCTGCAGTTTCTGGCGGCGTTTACCGACACGCTGAAATTGCCCGTACAGACCTTGATCAAGGTATTCGTTCTGACCTGTGTGCATTGGCTCCTGCGCTACAGCGTGCTCTATCTGGCGTTGCGCGGGCTCGGCGCGGACTTGCAGTGGGCCTGGAGTTTTCTGATCCAGATGCTGGCGCTCAGTGCCGGGCAATTCAGCCTTCTGCCGGGTGGAGCCGGGGCGGCGGAACTGACGTCGGCGGCGCTATTGGCACCCATGGTCGGGAAGTCCACGGCAGCCGCGGCGATTCTGATCTGGCGGGCGGTGACGTATTACTTCTACTTGCTGGTCGGTGGGCCGGTGTTTTTGCTGATGCTGGGGCGGCCGCTGCTGATGAAGTTGATGAAAATCAGGCAGACCTGAAAAGATCGCAGCCTGCGGCAGCTCCTACAGGGTACGCAGGCTGCGATCTTTTTAATCCGTCAGACTCTTGCTGCAGCTGCTCCCACAACTCGGCGGCCCCCGGAAACTCCGTACCGTCTTCAGGCCCCATGTCATCCGGGTCGTAGCGGCTCAGGCAACCCTCGCCGAGCGTGGCGGGAGCCTTGGATGTGGCTTTGTCCAGTGGATCGGCCATGGTCATGTCCTCGGTGCAGAAACGGCGAAGGGCCTGGAGCGATTGAACGCCCAGGCCCTTCGAATATCAACTGTCCCGCAGGTCTGTCAGAAAACGACGGTTTTGTTGCCGTGCACCAGCACCCGGTCTTCCAGGTGATAACGCAGGCCACGGGCCAGCACCATCTTCTCGACATCGCGGCCGAAACGCACCATGTCTTCGATGCTGTCGCTGTGGCTGACACGCACCACGTCCTGCTCGATGATCGGGCCGGCATCCAGCTCTTCGGTCACATAGTGGCAGGTCGCGCCGATCAGCTTCACACCGCGCAGGGAGGCCTGGTGGTACGGCTTGGCACCGACGAACGACGGCAGGAAGCTGTGGTGAATGTTGATCACCTTGTGCGCATATTCGCTGCACAACTCGGGCGGCAGGATCTGCATGTAGCGGGCCAGCACCACCACTTCGGCGTCGTGCTGCTTGACCAGGCGCGACACCTCGGCGAAAGCCGGCTGCTTGTCCTGCGGATTGACCGGGACGTGGTAGTACGGAATGCCGTGCCACTCCACCATGCTGCGCAAGTCATCATGGTTGGAAATCACGCAGGAAATTTCGCAGTCCAGTTCATCGCTGTGCCATCGATGCAGCAAGTCGGCCAGACAGTGCGACTCGCGACTGGCCATCAGCACGACACGCTTCTTTTGTTCGGTATCGGTGATGCGCCAGTCCATCGAGAACTCTTCGGCGATCGGGGCAAAGGCTTCGCGCAACGCTTCGATACCAAATGGCAGGGAGTCGGCACGGATTTCGTGACGCATGAAGAACCAGCCACTGAGATTGTCCGAGTGATGGCTCGCTTCAGTGATCCAACCGTTGTGTGATGCCAGAAAGTTACTGACTTTGGCAACGATGCCAACACGGTCCGGGCAAGAAATCACCAGACGAAAAGTGCGCATGAGGGGGAAACTCCAGAACTTCGCAAAGGCCGCCATTCTAGCGATTGCGCAGCAAAACTGCAGTATTGTTGACGATTCACTCTGCCGGAAGGTCGGTGCAGCTGGAGGGACAACACCCGTGCCGGTTCGTCCGGATGCTCTAGCGGTGCCGGACAATTGTTAAATTATGTATATCTGACGGACCTGGATCACACTAATAACGGCATTACCAATGTGCGCCCAAGACACGGCAACTAAATTAAATAAAGTTGCCTTAAATGTTTACTTGATGAAACACCGTGACTATTATTGCCGCACTGTCACCTGCCATCCAGCGTACAACATAAGGTAGTTCCCATGTCCTTGATCAACGAATATCGCGCCACCGAAGAAGCTATCAAAGAGCTGCAAGCCCGTTTGAAGAACCTGTCCCAAGACGACAAACTGCAAACCGAGCTGGAATTCGAAGGCAAACTGCGCACCTTGATGGGTGAATACTCCAAGTCCCTGCGTGACATCATCGCGCTGTTGGATCCAGAGTCGAAAACCAAGGCACCACGCGGCGGTGCAGTGAAAACTACCGGCACCAAGCGTGCTCGCAAAGTTAAACAATACAAAAACCCGCACAACGGTGAAGTCATCGAAACCAAAGGTGGCAACCACAAGACTCTGAAAGAGTGGAAAGCCAAGTGGGGCGGCGACGTGGTAGAAGGCTGGGCTACCCTGCTGGGCTAAGCCTCAGAGCTTGTCGCAGATGGATCCGTGACAAAAAAAGAACGCCAGCAAATGCTGGCGTTTTTTTATGCGCGGCTTTTAAGCACCGGCAGGTTCGAATTCAAAGATGCAAACGCTGACGCAGTCCCTCGACATAATCCTGCCACTCACCGAGCACCCCCTGCTGAAACGCAGAGGCACTAACGCTCAATTGGGCCGCGGCCTCTACAAAACTTTCGAGGGTATTTGGCGCCCCCCATCCGGGGTCTGACAAACGCTTCTGACAGAATATTCTCCAGCGCTCTTGCTCCTCGGCATTCAACGTATCGGGAAAGTTGCGTGCGCGATATCGAAACAATAATTCAGGCAAGCGTTCGTCATCGAAAGGCCACTGCTCTTGTGCCAACTGCTTTGGGTCAACGGTTCTGACTTGCTCGCACAAACGCCGGTCCCGATCACCGATGAATCCATCGTATAACTGTTGCTCCGGATCCTGGCTCTGGGAAAAATCTTCGCGGGCATAAATCGCCAGGACTTTATCCAGCCAAACTTTCCGCGCGTCATTTAGCCGCAACACCCGCTGCTGATACAGCGCCATGTCCAGACCCAGGCGCTGCTGATCCTCCTGGCGAAGTACCGACAACGGGGCCACTACCGGGCACTTGTTGATGTGAATCAACTTCAACGGCACCGGCAACTCCCCCTCGGCCAGTTCGTCGTGGCGGGTATACAAGCGCTGACGCAAACTTTCGGCATCCAGGTCGAGCAGGCCCTGGGGATCGAGGTGCAGGTCACAGACAATCAGGGCGTTCTTGTTGCGTGGGTGCCAGGCCAGCGGCAACACCACCCCCACATAGCTGCGCGCCGCCGAAAAGCGCCCGGAAACATGCACCAGCGGTTGCAGCAGGCGTATCTGGTCCATGACTTTTTGCTTGCTGCGTAGTTGAAACAGCCAGGCGTAGAGCTTTGGCTGTTTTTCCCGAATGAGGCGCGCCAGGGCAATCGTCGCGCGAACGTCCGACAGCGCTTCGTGGGCATTGCCATGATCGATGCCATTGGCAGCGGTCAGGCGCTCGAGTTTGAGCGTGACCCGCCCTTCGTCGTCCGTCGGCCATTGCAGGCCATCGGGGCGCAAGGCATAAGCGGCGCGTACCACATCGATCAGGTCCCAGCGGCTGTTGCCGCCCTGCCATTCCCGCGCATAAGGATCGAAAAAGTTTCGGTACAGGCTGTAGCGGGTCATCTCGTCATCGAAACGCAGCGTGTTGTACCCCGCGCCACAGGTACCCGGTGCCGCGAGCTGGGCATGCACCCGTGTCATGAAATCGGCTTCGCTCAAGCCCTGCGCCTGCAGTTGCCCGGGCGTGATTCCCGTGATCGCACAAGCGGCCGGATGCGGCAGGATGTCGTCGCTGGGCTGGCAGTAAAGATTGACCGGCTCGTCGATTTCATTGAGATCGAAGTCGGTGCGCAGGCCGGCCATTTGCAACGGACGGTCGCAACGGGGATTGATGCCAGTGGTTTCGTAGTCGTACCAGAAGATGGAGGTCACGGGCGATTCCTGAACTGAAGATCGGCAAAGTCTAGGCGTTCACCTCCCGCCCCGGCCAGTAGTCTGTCATTCAAGCAGCTTGCGCGGCTCGCCATGCAATACAGGGTTATGTCGTTTCCCTGCGCCCCCGCCCCTCGAATAGGCTGCTAGCATCGAATGGATACACAATCCCGATCCAGGCCTCATCATCAGGTTGCCCATGCTCGAGACCACAGCACTGCCAGGGAATGCGCCGCTGTCACCGCCACTGGATACGCGGTACCAGGTCGAAACGCCGGAGGGCGTCGACCTGCCACTGCGCCCGGCCGGCTTGATGGTTCGTGCGCTGGCGTTCGCCATCGATCTTGCTTTGCGCGGCCTGGTCCTCGGTGTGCTGTTCATTGCGCTGGCGATGCTCGGCAAATTGGGCGCCGGGCTCGGGTCGATCCTGCTGTTCGGGGTGAGCTGGTGGTACATGGTGCTGTTCGAGGTGCTCAACCAGGGCCGCTCGCCGGGCAAGCAATGGATGGGACTGCGGGTGGTGCACGACGATGGCACCCCGGTCGGCTGGTCCGCGTCGCTGCTGCGCAACCTGCTGCGCGTTGTCGACCTGCTGCCTTTCGGTTACTTCCTCGGGGCCATCAGCTGTCTGCAACACCCCCACTTCAAGCGCCTTGGCGATATCGCCGCCGGGACTCTGGTGATCTACCGCGAACACTCGCACACGCGCCCCGAACTCCCCGAAGCTCAACCCCGTCGCACGGCATTTGCCCTGACGCTCAGCGAGCAACGGGCCATCCTCGGGTTTGCCGAGCGCCAGGGCGAACTCTCCCGGGCGCGGGCCGATGAACTGGCCGCCATTCTCGCCCAACCCTTGCACGTCCCGGCCGCGCAGGCGGTGACCGAACTCAACGGCATCGCCCGCGGCTTGTTGGGGCCGACATGAAGCAAAGCCTTTTCGAACGTCGGCACAAAGCCGAGTGGGACCGTTTCTGCGGGCTGCTCGAACAATTGGAACGGGGCGGCAAGGTCACCGACACCGGCAGTTTCCCGAAGGACTACCGACGCCTGTGCCAACACCTGGCACTGGCACGGGAGCGTGGCTACAGCAGTTTTCTGATCGACTCGTTGCAGCAACAGGTGCTGCGCGGGCATCAACAGCTTTACCGTCACCGCAGCCGCCTGGGGGCCAATGCGCTGGCTTTCATCCTCGCGGATTTCCCGCGCCTGGTGCGCGAACAGTGGCGCTTCGTGCTCGCCGCCAGCCTGATGTTCTTTGTCAGCCTGGCCGGTTTCGCGGTGCTGGTGTACCTGTTCCCGGACCTGATCTACAACCTGATCCCCGCCGAACAGGTCAGCGAAATGCAAAGCATGTACGACCCCGTTGCCGGTCACCTCGGGCGCACATCGGAACGGGCCGCCAGTGAAGACTGGGTGATGTTCGGCTACTACATCATGCACAACATCGGCATTGCCTTTCAGACCTTCGCCAGCGGTTTGCTGTTCGGCCTGGGCAGCGTGTTCTTCCTGATCTACAACGGCCTGATGATCGGTGCGGTGGCCGGGCACCTGACTTACGTCGGCTATGGGCAGACCTTTTGGTCATTCGTGATCGGCCATGGCGCTTTCGAACTCAGCGCCATCGCCCTGGCAGGCGCCGCCGGTCTGAAGCTGGGTTGGGCGTTGGTCGCCCCGGGACGCCTGCCCCGCACCGAGTCCTTGCGATTGGCAGCGCGCAAGAGCGTGCTGCTGATTTGCGGGGTCATGCTGTTCCTGTTGATCGCGGCGTTTATCGAAGCCTACTGGTCATCGATGACTCGCCCGTCGCCCCAGACCAAGTACCTGGTGGGCGCGGCGCTCTGGTTGCTGGTGGTGGTTTATCTCATGTTCGCCGGACGTCGCCGCCATGCGCCTGAATGACGCCAGCGTGGTCATTCGCCCGCGCTCGACCTGGGAAGCCATGGACCTCGGCGTGCTCCTGAGCCAGCGCCATCGACGCTTGCTGATGACCAGTTGGGCGCTGCTCACGTTGCCAGTGTTCGCGTTGCTCAGTTGGGGGCTCTGGGACTCACCCTCTCTCGCCGTGTTGATTTTCTGGTGGTTGAAACCGGCATTCGACCGCCTGCCCTTGTACATCCTGTCCAGAGCCATGTTTGGCGAAACACCCACGCTCAAGCAGGCCCTGCGGCAATGGCCGCGGCTGCTCAAAGGGCAATTGCTGGCCAGCCTGACCTGGCGACGCCTGAGTCTGCAGCGCAGTTTCGTGACGCCGGTGGCGCAACTCGAAGGCCTCGACGGACAACGGCGCCAGCAGCGTTTAGCGGTGCTATTGCAGCGGGATGCAGGCGCCGCACGCTGGCTGACGATCATCGGCGCGCACCTGGAAGGCGCGCTGTGGATCGGCTTGATGGTGTTGTTTTATCTGCTGCTGCCACAACAGGTCGCGCTGGACTGGAGTTGGCAGTCGCTGATTTCTGCGGCCACCCAGGACTGGCGCTGGCTGGAACACCTGACCAACCTGTTTTATGCACTGGTGCTGGTGGTCTGGGAACCGATCTATGTCGCCTGCGGTTTCAGCCTTTATTTGAACCGGCGCACCGTGCTGGAGGCCTGGGATATCGAACTGGTGTTCCGCCGGATGCGCCAGCGTCTGATCAGCGCAAGCAGCGTGCTGTTGATCGCCGTGATGTTGCTGATGCCACCCACACACAGCGTGTGGGCCGCCGAACCGGCCATTTCACCCGACAGCCCACGGCTGCTGGACCAGCCCCTGAACACCCAGGTCGCCAGGGACAGCATCAAGACGATCCTCGAACAGCCGCCCTTCAAGAACCGGGAAGCGGTGACACGCTATCGCTTCAGCGAAGACCCGCCGGGCGCGCAAGCGTCGGGCGACGGGCAGACACCGCAATGGTTGAAGTCCCTGTTGAAGCTGTTTGAGGGACAGCACTTCAGAGCCTTGGCGAACCTGATTGAAATCGCGCTGTGGGGCATCGTCATCGGTGCTGTCGGCCTGTTGATCTGGCGCTATCGCGACTGGGTGCAGGCGTTCGTCAGCCGGCGACCGACCCTCGGCGCCAAAGTCGTGCGCCCCTTGCCGCAGCAGGCGTTTGGCCTGGACCTCAAGCCCGAGTCCCTGCCCGCGGACATTGCCGCCCGCGCCGAAAGCCTCTGGCAGAACCATCCGCGCGAAGCCCTCGGCTTGCTCTATCGCGCCCTGCTCAGCCGCTTGTCGCACGATTTCAACATCGCGCTCGAGGCCGCCGACACTGAAGGACAGGTGCTGCAGCGCATCGAGCAATTACAGCAACCGGCCTTGCTGGCCTACAGCAAAAACCTGACCGGGCACTGGCAAGGCATGGCCTACGGTCACCGCCTGCCCCCCGAACAGGTGCGACAGGAACTGTGTGACGGCTGGCGCGTGTTGTTCGACCCGGAGACGCTCCATTGAGTCGGCGCCGGGGCACGATCGCCATTGCACTGCTCGCCGTGCTGGCGGCGGCGCTGTGTGCTTATCTGTACCTCAAGGCGACCCCTTATCAGGTCGAAATCGACCACGGCCCTTCTCCCGAAGCCAAGGCCAACCCTTACCTGGCGGCGCAGCTGTTCCTGCGCCGGCAAGGCCTGAGCGTCGATCACGCCAACGGCCTGGACATCCTGCCCAGCCTCGATCCGCATCGACACAGCCTGTTGTTGCTCGGGGACCGCTACAACATGACGCCACGGCAAATCGACCAGGTGATGAACTGGACCCAGGCCGGCGGGCGGCTGCTGTTCGTCGCCGAGTCGTTGTGGGATGAAAAACTCGGCCACAGCAATGACCTGCTGCTTGACCGGGTACAACTGCGCCAGTCCTTGAGCAAAGACCTCAAGGAGCCGCCACCGGATACCGGTGACGATCCTTACCCACAACTGACCAAGCTCTATCTGGAAGACGAAGACGCCCCGGCCTATGCCGGTTTCGATACCGCCTTCCATCTCGAAGACCCGAAAAACCTCGCCCAGGCCTGGGCGAATAGCGCCAAGGCAACGCACATGATGCAACTCGATTACGGACTCGGCTCGATCATCGTGGTCACCGATGCCGACCTGTGGAAAACCCCGGCCGTCGAGCAATACGACAACGCCTGGCTGCTCTGGTACCTGACCGCCGACACCCGCGTGACGCTGATCTTCAACACCGATCACGACAGCCTGCCGACCTTGCTGCTGCGTTACTTCCCCCAGGCGCTGGTCGCGTTGTTCGCCTTGATCGGCCTGGGTTTCTGGCACTTTGGCGTGCGTCAGGGGCCGTTGCTGGAACCGGCACCGAAAGCACGCCGGCAACTGCAAGAGCACCTGCGCGCCAGTGCCGACTTCCTGCTGCGCCGCAACGGTCAGGCCGGCCTGTTGCAAGCCTTGCAGCAGGACATCCTACGGCGCGTGCGACGTCGCCATCCCGGCTTTGAACAACTTGCCGTCGCCGAACAATGGTTGGTGCTCGCACGCCTGACCGGCCAACCCACACGCGCTATCAGCCAGGCCATGAGCCCGCGTCCGAACCAACGGCTTTCCAGCGTTGAATTCAGCCGTCAGGTCGCCCACCTGCAATCCCTGAGGAATGCCTTATGAGTCAACCGATCGAGCCCGACGCCGCGAGCCATGCAGCTCAACAACGTCAGCGTGCCGGCCATCTGGCCCAGGCCGTACGCAAAGAATTGCAAAAAGCCGTGATTGGCCAGGACAGCGTGATCGACGACGTGCTGACCGCGCTGATCGCTGGCGGCCACGTATTACTCGAAGGCGTGCCGGGGCTGGGCAAGACCCTGTTGGTACGCGCCCTCGCCCGCTGCTTCGGCGGTGAGTTCGCGCGCATCCAGTTCACTCCGGACCTGATGCCCAGCGATGTCACCGGGCACGCGGTGTATGACTTGCAGACCGAGCAATTCAAACTGCGCAAAGGGCCGCTGTTCACCAACCTGTTGTTAGCCGACGAGATCAACCGCGCCCCGGCGAAAACCCAGGCGGCGCTGCTCGAGGCCATGCAGGAACGGCAAGTCACCCTCGAAGGCCAGCCATTGCCGATCCCGCAACCCTTCATGGTGCTCGCCACGCAAAACCCGATCGAACAGGAAGGCACTTACCCGCTGCCGGAAGCCGAACTGGATCGCTTCATGCTCAAGGTGCGCATGGATTACCCGGACGCCGAGCAAGAGCTGGACATGGTCCGCCAGGTCAGCCGCTCGACCCGGGCCGACATGCTCGATGTCCAGCCGATGCGCACCTTGTTGCAGGCCAGGGATGTGCTGGCCCTGCAACGCATCGCCAGCGACCTGGCGCTGGACGATCAGGTGCTCGATTACGCCGTGCGCCTGGCCCGCTCCACCCGCAGTTGGCCCGGCCTGATCCTCGGCGCCGGCCCGCGCGCGTCCATCGCGCTGGTGCGGTGTGCCCGCGCCCGTGCGCTACTGCGCGGCGGCGAGTTCGTGATTCCGGACGACATCAAGGGTTGCGCCCTGGCCGTGCTGCGTCATCGTGTGCGCATCGCGCCGGAGCTGGACATCGAAGGGCTGGATGTCGATCAGGTGCTCCGGCAGATGCTTGACCAAGTACCGGCGCCGCGGCAGTGAGCCCCATACTGAAACGAAAAAATCGCAGCCTTCGGCAGCTCCTACAGGTGAACACGATCAATGCAGGAGCTGCCGCAGGCTGCGATCTTTCAGGTGCCCAATCATGAAACCCTCGCGCCTGCTGTTGATCTGGTTAACCTCGCTACTGGCCATCGGCATCGTGCTCGGCAGTCTGCGGGCGCTGGAGCTGACGATGCCAACGAGTGTCACGCAAATCAATTGGGGACTGCTGTTGGCATTGCTGGTCCTGGCCCTGCTCGATGCCTTTCGGCTGAAGCGACTACCCTCGCCCCGGCTGAGCCGTGAGATACCCGGCAGTCTGGCCCTCGGTCGCTGGAGCGATGTGCAACTGATCCTTGAGCACGACTTTTCACAACCGCTGAGCCTACAGATCTTCGACCATGTACCCTCGGGCCTGGACTTCGAACACCTGCCGCTGACTGTCCAATTGCAACCTGGCCAGCACAGCCGAATCGACTACCGGCTACGTCCGTTCAAACGCGGGCACTTCCGTTTTGAGCACTGCGAAATCAACCTGCCGAGCCCAATGGGTTTGTGGTCCGACAAACGCATTCTCGATGTCGCGGACAACACCCGCGTCTATCCCGACTTCGCCCGCCTCTATGGCGGCCAGTTGCTGGCTGTGGATAACTGGCTCAGCCAGCTCGGCGTACGTCAACGCCAGCGTCGCGGCTTGGGTCTGGAGTTTCATCAGCTACGGGAATTTCGCGAAGGCGACAGCCTGCGTCAGATCGACTGGAAAGCCACCGCCCGCCAGCGCTCACCCATTGCCCGGGAGTATCAGGACGAACGCGACCAGCAGATCATTTTCATGCTCGACTGCGGCCGGCACATGCGCAGCCAGGACGGCGAGCTGTCGCACTTCGACCATGCGCTTAATGCCTGCTTGCTGCTCAGCTACGTCGCGCTACGCCAGGGCGATGCGGTGGGCCTGAGTACCTTTGCCAGCGAACAGCCGCGCTATCTTGCGCCGGTAAAAGGCACCAGCCATCTCAACACACTGCTCAATAGCGTCTATGACTTGAACAGCAGCCAACGCAGCGCCGACTACCAAACCGCCGCTACGCAACTGCTGGCACGGCACAAACGCCGGGCACTGGTGGTGCTGGTGACCAACCTGCGCGAAGAGGACGACGATGAGCTGCTCCCGGCGGTCAAGCGCCTGAGCCAGCAGCACCAGGTGCTGGTCGCGAGCCTGCGCGAGGACGTGCTCGACACCCTGCGTCAGTCACCGGTACAGACCTTGCCCGAGGCGCTGGCCTATTGCGGGACCGTGGACTACCTCAATGCACGCGCCGAACTCCATGAGCGCTTGAACGCTCATGGAGTGTTGGTGATGGATGCGCGGCCCGGCGAGTTGGGGGCCGCGTTGGTGACGCGGTATCTGGGCTGGAAAAGAGCTTGAGTTTGAGCCCGAGTCATCTCAAGCCGAAGCCGGCAACGACTGAAAACTGAAATACTGCTTCAACGCCTTCACCAAATGCCCATACTCCGGCGGTACCCGTTGCAGGCTGAAACCGGCGTCGTAATATTGGGGGGTCGCGTCTTCGTGGCACCACAGGCAACAGGCCTGCAGGTCGATGATCCGCTGGCCGCCTTCGGTGGCTGGAATTTTGAGGCGCAGGTTGAAGTCCGCGCCGATCATCATCGGCAGCTGGCTGATCAGCATCAACCCGTCTTCAGAGACATTGCCCAGGTAGCCGATGGGTTTGCCGGTGATGCCGTTGAACACTTTGAGGAAATACGGCAGTTGATGCCGCTCGATTCGGCGGTCGGTGAACATGTGCGTTTTCGCTATGCAAGGCTCTTAAGCAGAGCCGCACTACTGCTTCGGAACGGGTGCGCATTGAGTAGTGGCCCGCTCTCCCCGTTCCCGGTGCGCCAGTCCTTACGGCGCTGAGTCCTGCTTATGCCGGTCACAGGTGTTGCCCCGGTTCAGAGGCAAGGCTCTAGAACCGGTTCCTTGGACTATAGCTCACCGCCGCCGGGGAGCCAGCGATGGACTGCTCGCCGTCCATCAGAACTGCGTCGGTTTTACCGCCGCGGCACTGCGTAGCGGGTAGTGGCCCAGGCTCTGCAAGGTTTCCAGGCGGGCGCGGGCGCGGTAGGCGTATTCGCTTTGCGGATAGGCGGCAATAATGAACTGGTAGGTCTGGGCCGCGTCGATAAACATCTTCTGCCGCTCCAGGCACTGGCCGCGCATCATCGACACTTCCGGCCACACGTAAGGCCGCGCGCGGCTGTCGCGTTCGACCTTGGACAGTTCGAGCATCACCTGCTCGCAATTGCCCCGGTCATAGGCGCTGTAGGCATTGTTCAAGTGATGGTTCATTGCCCAACGGGTGCAGCCCGTGGCACTGAGGACGCCGACGGCAAGGGCAGCAATGAGTACGAATCGCATGGGGATCTCCTGTCTTGAACGCTGTATCGACCCGTGGGTGGAAATCTTCAGGCTGCCTGGCGCAAAGTTGTCAGGTTCAATAAAGAAAGAAAAAAGTAGTGCATACGAACAATGACTACACCTTCGGAGCATAGTAGCCTCACTCAGCGCTTGAACTCAGGAGTCTTTGCATGTCCGTCCGTCGTACCAAAATCGTCGCCACCCTTGGCCCGGCCAGTAACTCGCCGGAAGTTCTCGAACAGCTGATTCTGGCTGGCCTGGACGTCGCCCGCCTGAACTTCTCCCACGGCACCCCCGACGAGCACAAGGCTCGCGCGAAGCTGGTGCGTGACCTCGCCGCCAAGCACGGCCGCTTCGTCGCCCTGCTGGGTGACCTGCAAGGCCCGAAAATCCGTATCGCCAAATTCGCCAACAAGAAGATCGAGCTGAAGATCGGTGATCAATTCACCTTCTCCACCAGCCATCCCCTGACCGAAGGCAACCAGCAAGTGGTCGGCATCGACTACCCGGACCTGGTCAAGGACTGCGGCGTGGGCGACGAGCTGCTGCTCGACGACGGTCGCGTGGTGATGCGCGTCGATACCGCCACGGCTACCGAACTGAACTGCACCGTGACCATCGGCGGCCCGCTGTCCGACCACAAAGGCATCAACCGTCGCGGTGGCGGCCTGACCGCTCCGGCCCTGACTGAAAAAGACAAGGCCGACATCAAGCTCGCTGCGGAAATGGAAGTCGACTACCTCGCGGTGTCCTTCCCGCGCGACGCCGCCGACATGGAATACGCCCGTCAACTGCGCGACGAAGCCGGCGGCACTGCCTGGCTGGTGGCGAAGATCGAACGCGCCGAAGCCGTGGCCGATGACGAAACCCTCGACGGCCTGATCAAGGCCTCCGACGCGGTGATGGTTGCCCGTGGTGACCTGGGTGTGGAAATCGGCGACGCCGAACTGGTGGGCATCCAGAAGAAGATCATTCTGCACGCACGCCGCCACAACAAGGCGGTGATCGTCGCGACCCAGATGATGGAGTCGATGATCCAGAACCCGATGCCGACCCGCGCCGAAGTGTCCGACGTGGCCAACGCCGTGCTCGACTACACCGACGCCGTGATGCTCTCGGCCGAAAGTGCCGCTGGCCTGTACCCGCTGGAAGCCGTTCAGGCCATGGCGCGGATCTGTGTCGGTGCCGAAAAGCACCCGACCAGCAAGACCTCCAGCCACCGCATCGGCAAGGAGTTCCAGCGCTGCGACGAGAGCATTGCGCTGGCGACCATGTACACCGCCAACCACTTCCCGGGCGTGAAGGCGATCATCGCCCTGACCGAAAGTGGCTACACGCCGCTGATCATGTCGCGTATCCGTTCGTCGGTGCCAATCTACGCGTTCACCCCGCACCGCGAAGCCCAGGCTCGCGCGGCGATGTTCCGTGGCGTGTACACCATCCCGTTCGACCCGGCTTCGCTGGCGCCGAATGAAGTCAGCCAGAAGGCGATCGACGAGCTGGTCAAGCGCGGCGTAGTACAGAAAGGCGATTGGGTCATCCTGACCAAGGGCGACAGCTACCACACCACTGGCGGCACCAACGGCATGAAAATCCTGCACGTTGGCGATCCGATGGTCTGAGTGACCGGTTGCTGAAAAACAACAGCCCCGCCATGTGAATGGCGGGGCTTTTTGCTTTCTGATCCATTTTTTGTTTTGCCTGATCTGTCCCCTTCGCGGGCAAGCCCGCTCCCACAGGGTTTTCCGTTGGACACAGGTTTTGTGAACAATACCGGCTACTGTGGGAGCGGGCTTGCCCGCGAAGGGGCCGGCCCTGACACCGCAAGTTCAATGCCGCTTGATGAACCCGGTCAACGCCGCCAAGGCTTCCGGCGAACGCAACCGCTGGGTGAACAACGCACCCTCTTCTTCAATCACCTTGCGCAACAGTTCCCGATCCGGCGCTTTCATCAGTTGCTTGCTGATCCGCACCGCTTCCGGCGGCAGCGACTCAAAGCGCAAGGCCATTTCCCGCGCCTTGGCCAGAGCCTCTTCGCCACTGCCCAAGGCCTCATTGGCAATACCCCACGCAGCCGCCTGTTCACCGCTGAAACCTTCACCCAGCAGTAACAACTCCGCCGCTTTGGCCTGACCGAGCAAACGCGGCAGGATCAGACTGGAACCGAACTCCGGGCACAGCCCCAGATTGACGAACGGCATGCGCAGGCGCGCATCGCGACTGACGTAGACCAGATCGCAATGCAGCAGCATCGTCGTGCCAATGCCCACCGCCGCCCCGGCCACGGCGGCGATCACCGGTTTGCGGCATTCGAGCAGATTGAGCATGAACTGGAACACCGGGCTGTCGAGGCTGGTCGGCGGTTGCTGGATGAAATCAGCGATGTCGTTGCCGGCGGTGAAGCATTCGGCGGAACCGCTGATCAGTACGGCAATGATCCCGGGGTCGTTGTCGGCCTGTTTCAGCGCCTCGGCCAGTTGGCTGTACATGGCTCGAGTCAGGGCGTTTTTCTTGTCCGGGCGATTCAGGCGCAGGGTCAACAGGCCGCGTTCGCGTTCAACTTGGATGGCATCGGTCATGGCAGGTCTCGCGTCTGAAAAGTCAGCGCTCAACCACGGGGCAGGAAGACATCGGCCAGCAGTTGATTGCGCGGCAATCCCGCCAGGTACAGGCGCCGGGCAAAGGCATCGACACTGTCGGGGGCTCCGCAGAGTAAGGCCAGGGTTTGCCGGGAAACAAGCCGCAGTTGCGCCAAAGCCGCTGGCAACTCGGCCGGGGTCCAGAGTTCGACACTCAGGTTCGGACGGCTGGCGACCATGGCCTGCAGAGGCTTGGCCAGGTAGTGCTCATCGGCATCATGGGCCAGGTGAATGACGCGAATAGCGCCCTGGTGATCCTGGCGTAGCGCTTCGCGCAACACACCAAACAATGGCCCCAACCCGGTGCCGGCCGCCAGCAACCACAATGGCCGGGTATGCCAGTCCGGGTCGTAATGCAAGGCACCGCCGCGCAATTCACCGAGGCGAATCGGATCGCCGATGCGCAATTGCCGGGCAGCATCGCTGAATTCCCCGGGCTTGCGGCAATCGAGATGAAACTCGAGAAAACGGTCTTCCTGCGGCAGGCTGGCGAGGGAATACGGCCGCGCCACGTTGCCCGCCCACAACACCAGGTGCTGGCCGGCGCTGTAGCGCAACGGTCGCTGCGCGATCACCCGCAAGCGCAGCACCGTGGTACTCAGCCAATCCACGGCGGCGACCTCGGCCGGTTGGCCATCGACCTGCGGGTCGAAAGCATGCACCTGCAAGTCCTCGACCACCTGGCACTGGCACGCCAGGCGCCAACCCTGTTCTCGCTGCTGCGCACTCAGGGCATCCGGCCGGCTGTCGCTCGGCAGGCCCCGCACACACTGCACCAGGCACGCATGGCAACTGCCGGCGCGGCAACTGTAAGGCACCGGCACGCCGTTCTGATTCAACGCGTCGAGCAGATTGCTGCCCGCCGCTACCGACCAGTGGCGCTCGCCAACCCGCAACTCAGGCATCGACGTTCTCCCACGCCGCCGCGCATCGGTTACGGCCGTCACGCTTGGCCCGATAGAGCGCCTGATCGGCCCGTTGCAGCGCGTCATCGAGGTCGTCGCCCAACTCCAACAGGGTCATGCCGGCGGACAGGCTGAGGTTGCGCACATTCAGACCGATCAACTCGACATCGGTGAAGGCGATGCGCAGCCGTTCGCAGCACGAAGTCAGACTGTCGGCATCGCAGTCGGGCAGCAGCACCACGAATTCTTCGCCGCCGTAGCGAGCCAGAACATCGCTGTCACGCAGGCATGCGGTGGCAACGCCGGCAAAGGCCTGCAGCACCTGATCGCCGGCGGCATGCCCGTGCAGATCGTTGATGCGTTTGAAATGGTCGAGGTCGATCAGCGCCAGGCCATGCACGACACCGGCTTCCATGGCGTTCAACTCGCGGGAAGCCAGGCGCAGGAAATGCCGGCGATTGAACAGGCCTGTGAGCTCGTCGGTGGCCACCAGGTCTTCGAGCTGGCGCATCATCCCGCGCAAGGTGTCCTGGTGCGCTTGCAAGGCAAAACGCCGCTGACGCATGCGTTGTCGCGAAGCCTGGACGTAGCGGGCATACAACACCAGCCACACCAGCACGATGAACAGCACGCACACCTGCAACACTGCCATGGCCGGGTCGGGCAACTGGAAGTGGTAGCCCTCCCACAGGGTGATCGCACTAAAGCTGAAGAACACCAGCAAGGCGCATCGCACAAAGGACCGGCGTGACAGATGGAACAGGCCGAACAGCAGGATAAGGACGTAAAACACCAGGAACGCACCCCGGGCTTCGTCCAGATGGGCGATCAGCCAGGTTTGCCAGCCCAGCCCCAGCAATACTTGCGCCTCGGTCAGGCTGGGGTCGGCGAAACGCAGGTTGCAGCCGCTGTAGAACACCGCGAACAGGATGGCCTGGCTGGTCACGACCAGTGCGCTGCCGATGGCGACACTGGCCAGCGGCGCGTCGTAGTGACCGGTAAAAAACGCCAGCCACAGCAACAGCAATGCCAGGGCATAGGTGCCGGCCGCGAGGGCGAAACGTTTGAGCAACAGGCGCTGGATGGCGTTATGGGTCAATCGTTGACTCACCAAATGAAAGGAGACTGACAGAGCGTCCTACTCTACAGACCGTATGTCACTTTAGTGGCGTGACCGATAAATGACCATTCAATTTTCGGGATGACCCGATTCCCCTGTAGGAGCTGCCGCAGGCTGCGATCTTTTGATCTTGACCTTAAAAGATCGCAGCCTGCGGCAGCTCCTACAGGGACCGGGTGCGACAATGCGACCAAGGTTTGACCACCGGCGGGTGTTTACGGAACCGAGGCGCGGTATACTGCCGCGCCTTTTTAGCGTCGCGCCAGCATGCCCGGCGTGCCTTGAAAGGTGCTTGCAACCGACCGATGCACCCAAGCTGCAAGCACCTTATTGAATGTTCCCGTCTTTTAGAGGAGCGCGACTCATGACCGTGATCAAGCAAGACGACCTGATTCAGAGCGTTGCCGACGCCCTGCAGTTCATTTCCTACTACCACCCCGTGGATTTCATCCAGGCGATGCACGAAGCCTACCTGCGCGAAGAATCGCCAGCGGCCCGTGACTCCATGGCGCAGATCCTGATCAACTCGCGCATGTGCGCCACCGGCCACCGCCCGATCTGCCAGGACACCGGCATCGTCACCGTGTTTGTCCGTGTCGGCATGGACGTGCGCTGGGATGGCGCCACCATGGGCCTGGACGACATGATCAACGAGGGCGTGCGTCGCGCCTACAACCTGCCGGAAAACGTCCTGCGTGCTTCGATCCTCGCCGACCCGGCGGGCGCTCGCAAGAACACCAAGGACAACACCCCGGCAGTCATCCACTACTCCATCGTTCCCGGTAACACCGTGGAAGTGGACGTGGCGGCCAAGGGCGGCGGTTCCGAGAACAAGTCGAAGATGGCCATGCTCAACCCGTCCGACTCGATCGTCGACTGGGTGCTGAAGACCGTTCCGACCATGGGTGCCGGCTGGTGCCCACCGGGCATGCTCGGCATCGGCATCGGCGGCACCGCCGAGAAAGCCGCCGTCATGGCCAAGGAAGTGTTGATGGAATCCATCGACATTCACGAGCTGAAAGCTCGCGGCCCACAGAACCGCATCGAAGAAATGCGCCTGGAGCTGTTCGAGAAGGTCAACCAGCTGGGCATCGGCGCCCAGGGCCTCGGTGGCCTGACCACCGTGCTCGACGTGAAGATCATGGACTACCCGACCCACGCCGCCTCGCTGCCGGTGTGCATGATCCCGAACTGCGCCGCCACCCGTCACGCGCACTTCGTGCTCGACGGATCCGGCCCGGCCTCGCTGGAAGCGCCACCGCTGGACGCCTACCCGGAAATCGTCTGGGAAGCCGGCCCGTCGGCCCGTCGCGTCAACCTCGACACCCTGACCCCGGAAGACGTGCAGAGCTGGAAGCCGGGCGAAACCGTCCTGCTCAACGGCAAGATGCTCACCGGTCGCGACGCCGCGCACAAGCGCATGGTCGAGATGCTGAACAAGGGCGAAACCCTGCCGGTGGACCTCAAGGGTCGCTTCATCTACTACGTCGGCCCGGTCGATCCGGTCGGTGACGAAGTGGTTGGCCCGGCAGGCCCTACCACCGCGACGCGGATGGACAAATTCACCCGTCAGATCCTCGAGCAGACCGGTTTGCTGGGCATGATCGGCAAATCCGAGCGCGGCCCGACCGCGATCGAAGCGATCAAGGACAGCAAGGCCGTGTACCTGATGGCCGTCGGCGGCGCCGCTTACCTGGTCGCCCAGGCGATCAAGAAGTCCAAGGTGCTGGCGTTTGCCGAACTGGGCATGGAAGCGATCTACGAGTTCGAGGTCAAGGACATGCCGGTGACTGTTGCAGTCGACAGCAAGGGCGAGTCCGTACACATCACAGGTCCTGCCATCTGGCAGAAGAAGATCAGTGACAGCCTGGCGGTGGAAGTGCAGTAAGCACTTAACCGCTGACTAAAAAAAAGCCGCGCTGTTTGTATGACAGCGCGGTTTTTTTTTACCTTCTAATCACCAACCCCCGGGGACTGGCCTACCATCACTTTCAGTGAGTGGTTTTAAGCGCACGAAGCCCCTATCGTGCCTCGCCAAAGGCCTAGTTTTGAATGTCCGTTACCTACCTGCCGCTGGAAGCCTGGAATAAGCATTGGACGCTCGACGGCCCGCTGGTGCGCTGTCGGTTGTGCGGGAGCGTTCAGGACCTCATGGACGCCGGAGCCTTTCAACATGCACTCGGCTGTAAAGCCTGGGAGCTGCAAGCCCAATACCCCTGCCGTGAACTCGCTGCGCTGCTGCAGCAGAAAATCCAAGCGGGGTTATTTTGATACGCGCCATTCTCGAGGGCGGTACCATGTGTGAGTGCTGGTCAGTCGAAGCGTTTCGCAGTGAAACTGCTTGGGAATGTTCTCGGGATAACGCCGTACAAGGCGACTCATAAGCAGCCACTTACCCGCCGAACTTCCCCTGAGCATGTGAAATGTTTCTCCGTGAAAATCTCATGCGTTTTCACCGGTTCACCCTCTAGCGAACCCGTGGAGCCAATCAGGATACTGGTGAGCAACCGTCTGACCAGACCGGGCTAGCCAACAGAATGCATGAAGCACACCTGAACTATGATGATCTGAGCAACTCCGGGAGCTCGGTAGTTTCGTTGGGGAAACTGACAGATGAACTGGAACAGATGAGACGAAACGTAAATCGTTGAAAGCTCAAGGTATCCACTCGGGAGCAGTGAGATGAGATCTGGCGCAAGATAGTCCGCATGCTATCTTGCGCCTCCTATCTTTTGTCCGATTTACGTTCGATGCTCCCGACCTCCAGATCCCTGCGCCTGACGCTCTACACCTTGCTCATCATCGCCGGCGCCGCCATCGCCGCGACCCTGGCCATGCGCCACGCCGTGCGCCAGTCAATGGTCGAAGACGCCGCCCGAGCCAATCAGCAACTGGCGCTCTATGCCACGTCGCTGCATACCCTGATCGAGCGTTACCGCGCCCTGCCCGCCGTGCTCGCGCTGGACCCGGAGTTGCGTTCGGCGCTCCAGGGGGCGGTGAGTCCCGGGCAGCAGGATGCGTTGAACCGCAAACTGGAAAAGATCAACGGCGCAGCCGAATCCTCGACCTTGGAATTGCTCGATCGCACCGGCCTTGCCGTGGCGGCGAGCAATTGGCGTTTGCCCAGTAGTTATGTCGGCCACAACTACGGTTTCCGTCCCTATTTCAACCAGACCCGCACCCAGGGCACCGGGCGTTTTTACGCGGTCGGCGTGACCAGCGGGATTCCCGGCTACTTCCTCTCCAGCGCGGTCAGCGATGACGACGGGCAGTTCCTCGGCGCCATGGTGGTGAAACTGGAATTTCCCGAGCTGGAACGCGAGTGGCGCCAGGGCAGCGACACGCTGCTGGTCAGCGACGCGCGCGGGATCATCTTCATCGCCAACCAGCCGGGCTGGCGCTATCGCCTGCTCAAGCCGCTGAACGACAGCGATCACGCCGAACTCAAGGCCACCCGCCAATACGACAAGCAGCCACTGACGCCGCTGGAGTTTCAATCGTTGCGGCGCTTCGACGACAACAGTGACCTGGCTCGGGTCGATGGCCCGGACGGCAAGGCGGATTACCTGTGGGAATCCCTGCCGCTGACTGCCGAGGGCTGGACCCTGCATCTGCTGCGGCGCCCGCAAGTCGCCTTCGAAGACAGCCGCAATGCAGCCCTCGCTGCTGCCGGCGTGTGGCTGACCCTGGTGTTCCTGCTGCTGTTTCTCAATCAGCGCTGGCGCCTGGCCAGACTACGCCAGCGTAGTCGTGAAGAACTCGAACAACTGGTGGAAGAGCGTACCCGCGATCTGCGCACCGCCCAGGAGGGCCTGGTGCAGTCGGCCAAACTCGCGGCGCTGGGGCAGATGTCCGCCGCCCTGGCCCATGAGATCAACCAGCCGCTCACCGCCCAGCGCATGCAGCTGGCGACCTTGCGCCTGCTGCTCGACCACGGCCGGGTCGACGACGCCTACAAAGCGCTAAAACCGGTGGATGAAATGCTCACGCGCATGGCGGCCCTCACCGGCCACCTGAAAACCTTCGCCCGCAAAAGCCCCAGCGGTTTGCGCGAACGCCTGGACCTGGCGGCGGTGGTGGACCAGTCGCTGCAACTGCTCGACACCCGGCTGCGCGACGAACAGGTCAGCACCGTGTTGCACCTGACCCGCCCGGCCTGGGTGCGCGGCGATGCGATTCGCCTGGAACAGGTGCTGATCAACCTGCTGCGCAACGCCCTCGATGCGATGCAGGACAAACCCTGCAAACGCCTGGAAATCCGCCTCGAAGCCGACGAACAATTGTGGCGCCTGAGCGTGATCGACAACGGTGGCGGTATCGCCGAAGAGAACCTGTCCAAGGTGTTCGATCCGTTCTTCACCACCAAGCCGGTGGGCGATGGCCTGGGGATCGGTTTGGCCGTATCGTTCGCCATCGTTCACGAATCCGGCGGGCGCCTGAGTGCCGACAATCATGACAAAGGTGCCGTGTTTACCGTGACCTTGCCCATCGACCAGGAGGTGCATGAACCATGCTGAACTCAGTGATGGTGGTCGACGACGAAAGCAGCATCCGCAGTGCCGTCGAGCAATGGTTGAGCCTGTCGGGTTTCGAGGTGCAGCTGTTCAGCCGCGCCGATGAATGCCTGGCGCAATTGCCCAGGCACTTTGCCGGGGTGATTCTCAGCGATGTGCGCATGCCCGGCATGACCGGCCTGGAACTGCTGGCCGAGGTGCAACGCCGGGATGCCGATTTGCCGGTGATCCTGTTGACCGGCCATGGCGACGTACCGATGGCCGTCGAGGCCATGCGCGACGGCGCCTACGATTTCCTCGAAAAGCCCTTCAGCCCGGAAACCCTGCTCGGCAGCCTGCGCCGCGCCCTCGACAAGCGCCGGCTGGTGCTGGAAAACCGCGCACTGCACGAGCAGGCGGACAACCGCGCCAAACTCGATGCCACGCTGCTCGGCGTGTCCCGTGGCCTGCAAACCCTGCGTCGGCAGGTGCTGGACCTGGCAGCCCTGCCAGTGAACGTACTGATTCGCGGGGAAACCGGTAGCGGCAAGGAGCTGGTCGCACGCTGCCTGCATGACTTCGGGCCGCGAGCCGACAAGCCTTTTGTCGCACTCAATTGTGCAGCCATCCCCGAGCAACTGTTCGAGGCCGAACTGTTCGGTCACGAGAGCGGTGCGTTCACCGGGGCGTCCGGCAAGCGCATCGGCAAACTCGAATACGCCGACGGTGGCACGCTGTTTCTCGATGAAATCGAAAGCATGCCGCTGGCCCAGCAGGTGAAATTGCTGCGGGTGTTGCAAGAGCAAAAGCTTGAGCGACTGGGCTCGAACCAGAGCATTCGCGTGGATTTGCGCATCATTGCCGCGACCAAACCGGACCTGCTCGACGAAGCGCGGGCCGGACGTTTTCGCGAAGACCTGGCCTATCGCTTGAACGTCGCAGAACTACGCCTGCCGCCCTTGCGCGAACGCCGTGAAGACATCCCGCTGCTGTTCGAATCCTTCGCCCAAAACGCCGCCGAACGGCTGGGACGTAAATTTCCACCATTGAGCGGTGCGCAGTTGAGTCACCTGCTGAGCCACGACTGGCCAGGCAATGTGCGCGAACTGGCGAATGTCGCCGAGCGTCAGGTGTTGGGGCTTGGTGAGCCTGTACCGGCAGGGATCGAGCCCGGCCAGTCACTGGCGGCGCAGCAGGAGGCCTTTGAAGCGCAATGCCTGCGCGCGGCGTTGACCCGGCACAAGGGTGATGTCAAGGCGGTGCTCGAAGAACTGCAACTGCCGCGGCGGACCTTCAATGAAAAGATGCAGCGGCATGGGTTGAGCCGGGAGATGTTCCTTCAAGAGAACTGAGTTTTTTGTGGTGCCTGTTCTGGCCTCTTCGCGGGCAAGCCCGCTCCCACAGTGGGTCTGTGTACGCCGATCATTGTGGGAGCGGGCTTGCTCGCGAAGAGGCCGGCAAAGGCAATACAAATACCCCTCCAGGTAAGCAAATTTCCGCTCATCACCCGCCACAAATAAGCGGATTTCCGCTCACTAAAACACCACCACCCCTCTAAACCGGCCCTATCCCCCTTGGCACAGCTCCTGCTATAGCCCCTGCAGGCTGCGTTTAAACGCGCTCCACAAAAACAATTAAACGAAGGATCCTTCAATGGATAACTCCAACTCCCTGCCGCTTGGGTCAGCTGCCGTACCGGCCAAAGAAAGAACCACGTCCAGCCGCATCAAATCGATCTTCAGCGGTTCCGTCGGCAACATGGTCGAGTGGTACGACTGGTACGTCTACGCCGCCTTCTCCCTGTACTTCGCCAAGACCTTCTTCCCCAAAGGCGACACCACCGCCCAACTGCTCAACACCGCCGCGATCTTCGCCGTGGGCTTCCTGATGCGTCCGATCGGTGGCTGGCTGATGGGGCTGTATGCCGACAAGGTCGGGCGCAAAAAGGCCCTGATGGCCTCGGTGTACCTGATGTGCTTCGGCTCGCTGCTGATCGCCCTGAGCCCGAGTTATGAAGTCATTGGCATCGGTGCGCCGATCCTGCTGGTGTTCGCGCGCTTGCTGCAAGGCCTGTCGGTGGGCGGCGAATACGGCACCTCCGCCACTTACCTCAGCGAAATGGCGACCAAGGAACGTCGCGGCTTCTACTCCAGCTTCCAGTACGTGACCCTGATCTCCGGCCAACTCATCGCCCTGGCGGTGTTGATCGTGCTGCAACAACTGCTGACCACCGAAGAGCTGTACGCCTGGGGCTGGCGCATCCCGTTCGCCATCGGCGCGCTGTGTGCCGTGGTGGCGTTGTACCTGCGTCGCGGCATGGAAGAGACCGAGTCGTTCACCAAGAAGGAAAAGGCCAAGGAAAGCGCGATGCGCACCTTGATGCGTCACCCCAAGGAACTGATGACCGTGGTCGGCCTGACCATGGGCGGTACCCTGGCGTTCTACACCTACACCACCTACATGCAGAAATACCTGGTGAACACTGTCGGCATGAGCATTTCCGACTCCACCACCATATCCGCCGCCACGCTGTTCCTGTTCATGTGCCTGCAACCGATCGTCGGCGGGCTGTCGGATAAAATCGGTCGCCGGCCGATCCTGATTGCCTTCGGCATCCTGGGTACGCTGTTCACCGTGCCGATCCTCACCACCCTGCACACCATCACCACCTGGTGGGGCGCGTTCTTCCTGATCATGGCGGCGCTGATCATCGTCAGCGGCTACACCTCGATCAACGCCGTGGTGAAAGCCGAACTGTTCCCGACCGAAATCCGCGCCCTGGGCGTGGGCCTGCCGTACGCATTGACCGTCTCGATCTTCGGCGGCACCGCTGAATACATCGCGCTGTGGTTCAAGAGCATCGGCATGGAGACGGGTTACTACTGGTACGTGACTGCGTGTATTGCCGTGTCGTTGCTGGTGTACATCACCATGAAAGACACCCGCAAACATTCGCGGATCGTCACCGACTGATCAGCGACCGGCGCTCACTGCAACGGTGAGCGCCAGGCCCTTCGCGGACGGTTTCGCGAAGGGCACCATTCGTCTCCCCCTCCACCCGGATAATCATCGGTTAATGCACCGGCAGCAGCCTGCAGCTGAGTGCATCCAGATCGACAGGACGCACGTATATCCGTTACAGGCCTCGAAGGAGTGCCTGAACGTACCCATAGCGAACGTACCTGGAGTACCTGTCATGAAAACCCGATTGATCCTTGCCCTGACCCTTTCCGTGCTGGCTGCCAATGCCTTTGCAGCCGACGGCTACGACAAGACCGGTTCGGCCTCCTACGGCTCCGGCACCAGCGCGGCCATCGAACACGCCCATTCGGGCACCTATGCCGCCGATGGCTTCGATAAAACCGGCAGCGCAGAAGCTATCGGCTGAATGTGGAGGGAAATTCACAGCCCGGCTTCGGCCGGGCTTAGTCTTTTTTGGAGGAACACAAAGCCTGGTAATCACATAAAACCTGTGGGAGCGGGCTTGCTCGCGAAGACGGCGGCAGATCCAACATCAATGTGACTGGCACACCGCTTTCGCGAGCAAGCCCGCTCCCACATAGCGATCTAATCAATCCAGGTACCGAATCCGACTGGAAATCTGCGGCGCGTGCTTGCACCATGCACGTCTCCCCGCCAGCTCTGGAAATTCCACCCAATGCCCGACGACATCCACTTCTACGAACCCGCCAACGGCCACGGCCTGCCCCACGATCCGTTCAACGCCATCGTCGGCCCGCGTCCCATCGGCTGGATCTCTTCACAGAATGCCGAGGGCCGCTTGAACCTGGCGCCCTACAGCTTCTTCAACGCCTTCAACTACATTCCACCGATCATTGGTTTTTCCAGTGTCGGACGCAAAGACAGCCTGAACAACATCGAACAGACCGGCGAATTCGCCTGGAACCTGGCCACCCGTCCGCTGGCCGAGCAGATGAACCAGAGCAGTGCCATGGTCAGGCCTGAGGTCAACGAGTTCGAACTGGCCGGCCTGACGACCGTTGCCTCGAAAGTCATTCAGGTGCCACGGGTGGCCGAAAGTCCGGTGTCCTTCGAGTGCAAGGTCACGCAGATCATTCAGTTGCAGCGAGCGGACGGCAATGTGGTGCCGAGCTGGCTGATCCTCGGCGAAGTGGTCGCCGTGCATATCGCCAAATGGCTGTTGAAGGATGGGGTATACGACACCGCCGCGGCAGAACCGATTCTGCGCGGCGGCGGGCCGGCGGATTATTTCCAGCTGGGGCCTGAGGCGTTGTTCAAGATGTACCGCCCGGGGGCGGTGAAGTGATCACCAGAGCAGGTCGGCGTCTTCTTTGACGTCCTTGAGGTGGGTCAGCTCTTTGGCCGCTGCCAGGTCGGCGTCATGGGCGGTCTTGAAGATCTGGCCTTCCAGCACTTTGTGAAAACGCGGAGCGCCGGAACCACCCAGCGCCTTGACGGCGATAGCGGCGTGGTAACCACCCTCGCCCGGTACTACAGCGGAAACAGCTTCGAAGTGATCAAAGGCTTTACGTGCCATGTCGCGCATCCTGGCTGATTGAGAATGCCGTCATTAAACCCTCAACCGGCCAGTTTGTGTACCTCCAGTGCGGACTGTCCCAGGGCCTGCGCCGCCGACACCTCCTTGAAGGTGTGGAAATCCAGACTGTTGACCACCAGTTCCTGCACCAGCTCGGCAAAAATCTCCATCGCCGGCGTGTTGAAGTAGGCGGTCATGGCCTGTTGATCACTCCAGAAACCGGACACCAGCCACAACTCCGGATCGCATTGCGAATGCTGCAAGCTAAAGCTCAGGCAGCCTGGCGCTGCGCGGGACGGTTCGATCAGGGCGCTGAGACGCACACCGAGTTCCGCAGAGCGCCCGGCGCGCGCTCGAACGAAGGCCATATGACTGACGGGGATTTGCGTGGACATGTTCAACCCTCCCGGGGAGTCGCGTGGCAGCCGGGGGACGGGCTGCGACAGGATCAAAGGTTAAGGGCCACTGCCCGGGTGCCGTTAGTCGATTCCTGCCGGTGCATTGCACGATCCTGCGAAACTTCCTGTAGGAGCTGCCGAAGGCTGCGATCTTTTGATCTTGAAAACAAAATCAAAAGATCGCAGCCTTCGGCAGCTCCTACAGGGGTTGGTGGGAGGCAGGGACTGGCTGTCATGCGCTGGCATGGAAGTCACCCCAGGCAGAATCAGGCAAGCATCCGGCAGGATGTGTCTACCGCTGCCACTTGCACAAACTTATGCTCTGCTCCATTCCCTCCATGCCTGCCGAGGATGCCGCGCATGACGTCACTCGATCACTTTCAAGCCCCGCTGGACACCGACATGGAAAAGCAGCGCGCGGAACTGGCGGCGATCATCCGCCGTAACACCGCCGAAGATGGCAGTTATGCCACGGCCATTGGCTCGCTGTTCATGTCCCGCCACAGCCAGTCCCACGAGTTTGCCCCGGTGCTGGCGCAACCGGCACTGTGCATCATGGCCCAGGGGCGCAAGGAAGTTCAGTTGGCCAACGAGTACTTCAACTACGACCCGTTGAACTACCTGGTGGTCTCGGTCTCGATGCCGCTCAGTGGACGGGTGGTGGATGTCTCGGCCGAGGAACCGATCCTGGCCCTGCGCCTGGACATCGATCCGGCGGAAATCACCGCGCTGATCGCCGACGCCGGCCCCCTCGGCGTGCCCTCCCGGCCGACCGGGCGCGGGCTGTATGTCGAGCGGCTCGACACGGCCATGCTGGATGCCGTGCTGCGCCTGGCACGGCTACTGGACACGCCGAAAGACATCGCCATGCTCGCGCCGCTGATTCGCCGGGAGATCCTCTATCGACTGTTGCGCAGCAAGCAAGGACATCGACTTTACGAAATCGCCATCGCCAACAGTCAGAGCCATCGCGTCAGCCAGGCGATCAAATGGCTCAATGGCAATTTTGAACAGCCGTTGCGCATCGATGATCTGGCGAAAGAAGTGAACCTGAGCGTGTCGACCCTGCATCACCGCTTCAAGGCGATGACGGCGATGAGTCCGTTGCAGTATCAGAAGCAGTTGCGCCTGCAGGAAGCACGGCGGTTGATGCTGGCCGAAGGGCTGGAAGCTTCGGCGGCGGGGTATCGCGTCGGGTATGAAAGTCCGTCGCAGTTCAGCCGGGAGTACAGCCGGTTGTTCGGGGCGCCGCCGTTGCGGGATCTGGCGCGGTTGCGGTTGACGGTTTGATCCGGATCCAGTGGTGCGGCGGCTGACGCCTTCGCGGGCAAGCCCGCTCCCACACTGGATTTGTGAACGCCACAAATCAAATGTGGGAGCGGGCTTGCCCGCGAAGAGGCCAGCTCAGGCACTACAAGTCCTGGATCAGGCCCCAAGTACCCGGCAAGCCTCCGCCGGCAAGGTCACCGACACCGGGTGACCGACGCTCAGGCCAAAGCCCTGGCACGGCGTGCTCAGCGCGGTAAACGACACCCCGGAACACTCAACCGTGGTCTCGATGGTCGCGCCGATATCGCGCACGAAGGTCACCTTGCCCAGCAAGCGGTTGCCCGCCGTCGCCTGCGGCGCCGACAGTTGCAGGTCTTCCGGACGAATCAGCATCTTCACCTTTTCCCCTGCCGCAACGCTCGTGCAGATCGGCACTTGCAGCGCATCGCCACCCGGCAGGCTGACCTTGCCGTTGCCCAGCGCCGTGGCCGGGAAGATATTGCCCGAACCGATGAAGTCCGCGACGAACTCGTTGGCCGGGTGCCGGTAGATTTCAATCGGCGTGCCGACCTGCTGCACCCGATGTTCACCGAGCACGACCACTATATCGGCCATGGTCATGGCTTCACGCTGGTCGTGGGTCACCATGATGGTGGTGATGTTCAGGCGCTGTTGCAGTTGACGGATTTCCACCTGCATCGACTCGCGCAGCTTGGCGTCCAGCGCCGACAACGGTTCGTCGAGCAGGAGGATTTTCGGGTGGTTGGCAATCGCCCGGGCAATCGCCACACGCTGGCGCTGTCCACCGGAGAGCTTGGCCACCGGACGATCGATCATCGGTTGCAACTGGATCAGTTCCAGCAACTCCACCACCCGCGCCTGCTGGTCAGCCTTGCTGACTCCGCGCAGTTTCAGCGGATAGGCGATGTTCTCGCCCACGGTCATGTGCGGGAACAGCGCCAGGGACTGGAACACCATGCCGAAGTTGCGCAGGTGCGCCGGGGTGTGGCCGATGTCTTCACCGTCCAGGCGGATCTCGCCGCCGGTCAGGGTTTCAAGGCCGGCAATCATGCGCAGCAGCGTGGTTTTGCCACAGCCCGAAGGGCCGAGGAAACACACCAGTTTGCCCTCGGGCAAGTGCAGGTTCACATCGGTTACCGCGCAGGCCGAGCCGTAATGTTTCTCGACGTTTTCCAGAATCAGACCAGACATTTGAAGTACCTCAAGAAATCAGAACGAAACGCCACCTTCACCAACCAGCTTCTCCAGCGCCCAGATCAGGACGAAGTCGATCAGCACGATCAGCACGGCGAACGAAAATACGGTTGGGTCGAGCGAGGACACGGTGCGGCTGTACATCCAGATCGGCACGGTCATCACATCGATGGTGTAGAGGAAATAGGTCACGGTGAATTCGTTGAACGAGACGATGAACGCCAGCAGCATGCCCGCCAGGATCCCCGACTTCATCAACGGCACCACCACATCGACAATCGCCCGCAACGGTGAGGCGCCGAGCATCTGCGCGGCCTCCTCGACTTCGCTGCCGATGGAGAGCATCGCGGCCGTGCAGTTCTTCACCACGAATGGCAGCGCCAGGATCACGTGGGCAATCACCAGGCGTGAGGTGGTCATCTGGAATGGCAGGCTGTCGAACACCAGCAGCAACGCCAGCCCCAATACCACCATCGGGAACACCAGTGGCAACGACATCAGTTGCAGGGCCACGGCCTTGCCACGGAACTCGCAACGGGTCAGGGCATACGCCGCCGGTACGGCGATGATGGTCGCGAACACCATGGTCAGGCAGGACACCATCAGGCTGGTGGTCATGGCTTTGCCCAGGCTCAGCACATCGCTGGCGTCCGGCGACACGAAGGTATGCCAGGCGGCCTTGTACCATTGCAGGCTGTAGCTGCTCGGCGGGAAGTCGAGGTTCGACGCGCCGCTGAACGACATGACGATCATGGTCAGGATCGGCAGCACCGCCAGCAGCAGGATGAAGCCGGAAAGGATGCCGGCGAACTTGCCGGTCTCGCCGGGCAACAGCCCATAACGTTTCTTGGTCAGGGTGCTCATTGGGAAGCCTCCAGCATGCGCCGACGACGGCCAGTGATGTATTCGGACAAGGTCATGATCGCGAGGGTGGTGACGATCAGCACCACACCGGCAGCGGACGCGGCGGGCCAGTTCATCAAGGGGGCGATCTGGTCATGCACCATCACCGCCAGCATCGGCACGCGCCGGCCACCGAGCAACAAGGGCACCACGAAACTGCTGGCGTTGTAGGCGAACACCAGGGTCGCACCGGTAATGATCCCCGGCAGACTCATCGGCAAGACCACCTGGCGGAACACCTGGAAACGACTGGCGCCGAGGGTGGCTGCGGCTTCTTCGTAGCTGCGGGCGACGCCGCGCATGGCGCTGGCAATCGGCAATACGGCCAGCGGGAAGGCGGTTTGCACCAGGCCCATCAACACGCCGTTCTGGTTGTACAACAGCATGATCGGGCGCTTGATCAGGCCCAGGCCCATCAAGGCCTGGTTGAGCATGCCGCCTGGACCGAGGATCACCAGCCAGCCGTAGCTTTGCAGCAGCAGGTTGACCAGCAACGGCAGCAACACCGCCGCCAGGAAGATCCGTCGCACGAACGGCGAGGTCAGGCGCGACATGGTGTAGGCCACCGGGATCGCCAGAATCACTGCGATCACCGCGCTGATCAGCGCCAGGCGCAGGGTCAGCATCAGGGATTTGAGGTAATAGGGTTCCAGCAACTGGGCGTAGCTGGCCAGGCTGAACCCGGACCATTCCGCGCCTTTGGTGCCCACGCTCATGCGCAGTACCAAGAGGCTCGCGGCAATCAGTACGCCAAGAAACAGCATCGACGGCGTGAGGAAAAACCAGGCGCGCGTCGTTGGCGAAACACCCCGAGCGGCGCGCACGGGGGCGGCACTCACCGGATGGGTCAGAGGTTGGTGTTCCATAGCAAAGGGTCTCGTCAATGGAAAGCAGCTGACAGACACAAGACCTGAAAGCACAGCGTTTCTAATGTGGGAGCGGGCTTGCTCGCGAAGAGGCCGTGTCAGCCGACATCAATGTTGAATGTCACACCGCATTCGCGAGCAAGCCCGCTCCCACATTTGATTTGTGGTGCTTCAAGGGCTTGCGAGCGTCACTCGATCAGGAAGAAAAGATTTCCGTGTAACGACGAATCCATTGGTCATGCACAGTCGCCAGGAAGGCGTTGTCGTGCATGATCGCCTTCTCGGCAATCTGCTCCGGCGTGAGGATGTACGGGCTCTTGCGCGCTTCGGCGGAGATGATCGCCTTGGCGTTGACCGGGCCGTTGTAGATGTCTTCAGCCATCTTGCCCTGCACCAATGGGTCCAGGGAGTGGTTGATGAAGGCATAGGCCATATCGGTATCGCCCGGACGGTTCTTCGGCATCACCGAGAGCATCAGGTCGGTGTAGAAACCTTCCTTCATGCCAAAGGTCGCGCCCAGACCGTAGTTCGGATCGCGGATCTGTTTCGGGAAGAACGCCGGTGCATACAGGCCCCCCATGTCCAGGGAGCCGGTGCGGAACAGTTCGGCAATCTGGTTCGGGTTTTCACCCAGGGTCACCACACGATCCTTCAGCTCGGCGAGTTTCTTGAAGCCAGGTTCGATGTTGTGCTCGTCACCACCGGCCAGTTTGGCGGCGATGATGATCAGGTCCATGGCCTCAGTCCAGTTCGGCGGCGGCAGGAAGATGTTCGGCGCCGCGTCGGCATCCCACAGGGAGGCGTAGCTGGTCGGGGCTTCTTTCTGGGTGCGGGTGCTGTAGACCAGGCTGTTGCACCACAGCAGGTAACCGATACCGTGGCCATTGGCGCCGGTGCGGTACTTCTCCGGTACATCGACCAGGTTGGGAATGCGGTTGAGGTCGGGTTTTTCCAGCAGGTTGGCGGCGGCCAGACCTTCGGCGCCGACGCCTGCCAGGGTGATGATGTCGTACTGCGGACGATCACCGCCGGCCTTGAGTTTGGCGACCATTTCCGAGGTACTGCCAGTGCGGTCAGCGATGACCTTGCAGCCGTACTTGTCTTCGAACGTCGCGGCGATGTTGCGCAGTGCAGCCAGGCCGGTGTCATCGGACCAGGTCAGCAAACGCAGGGTCTTGCCGGCAAAACGTGTGTCGCTGGCATTGGCCTTGATGAACGGCATGCTCATGGCCGCTGCTGCAACCGAGGCTACGCCCACGGTCTTGATGAATTGACGTCTGTTCAGATCATGCTCGCCCATTACGGACTCCCTTTGTTTTTGTAGGTATAAGGCAGGTCGAAACTGTTGCATCCGCGCGACTGGATTAGCATTAGCCCCTCTATTTTCGGGGGTTTGGCTGAACCAGTGAGTTCATCCTGAGGTTGTGTAAAACACCTGACTATCGATAAAAATTCATTGAAGCCATGACACCAGTGCATGCCTCATGTAGGAGCGAGCTTGCTCGCGATGGGTGCACTGGCGCCGCGTACATTCAGGCGCCCCACGTCATCGTTGACGTCCATCGCGAGCAGGCTCGCTCCTACACAGTGATCGGTGTCAGACGGCCCGGATCACGTGTTTGATTTCCTGGAAAGCCTGCAAGCCCCAAGGCCCCAATTCGCGGCCAATGCTGCTCTGCTTGTAGCCGCCCCAGGCGGTCTGCGGGAAGATCACCTGCGGTGCGTTGATCCACACAAGCCCCGCCTGCAAAGCGTTGGCGACGCGGTCGGCGGTCTCGGCATTGCGCGTGACCACACTGGCGACCAGGCCGAACTGGCTGTCGTTGGCCAGGGCAATCGCCTCGGCTTCAGAGACGAAACTGCGCACGCAGATCACCGGGCCGAAAATCTCTTCACACCACAGCGCACTGTCGAGGGGCACTTCGGTGAAAACCGTCGGCTGCAAAAAATATCCGCGCGGCAGGTCCGCCGGGCGATTGCCACCGCAAACCAGTTTGGCACCAGCGCTCAAACCACGATCGATGTGGCCCAGGACACGCTGGTATTGCGCCTGATTGACCAGCGCGCCCATTTCCACGTTCGGGTCGAACGGGTCTGCCACGCGAATCGCTTCGGCCCGGGCTTTCACGCGGCTGAGGAATTCATCGGCCAGTTCATCGGCCACCAGCACGCGACTGGTGGCGGAGCACATCTGCCCGGCGTTGAAGAAACCACCGCCGCAAGCCACTTCCACCGCCAGGTCGAGATCGGCATCGGCCAGCACCAGCAGCGATGATTTGCCGCCCAGTTCCAGGCTTACGCCTTTGACGGTTTCCGCCGCCCGCTGCATGACCTGCACGCCAACAGCGTTGCTGCCGGTGAAGGAAATTTTCGCGATACGCGGATCCGTCGACAATGGCGCGCCAACGGCCAGGCCGGTGCCACACACCAGGTTGAACACGCCCGCCGGCAAACCGGCCTCAGCGATGATCGTTGCCAGTTCCAGCTCTGGCAGCGGCGTGACTTCCGACGGCTTGAGCACCACGCAGCAACCGGCGGCCAGGGCCGGGGCAAGTTTCCAGGCGGTGGTGACCATCGGGAAGTTCCACGGCACGATCAGGCCGACCACACCGCACGGCTCACGGCGCAGGCGCGCACTGAAGTCGTCGCTCGGCAGTTCGATGGCGCTGTCCTGCTTGGCGTCCAGCCCTTCAGCCAGACCGGCGTAATACTCGAACGTGGCGATCACGTCATCGACGTCGATCGCGGCTTCGAATTGCGGCTTGCCGTTGTTGCTCGACTGCAAGTGCATCAGTTTTTCACGGTTGGCCTGCACGCCTGCGGCGATTTTGCGCAGAATGGCAGCGCGTTCGGCACCGGTGGTTTTCGACCAGCCGGCGAACGCCTGGGTCGCCGCGCTCACCGCTTGATCAACCGCACGCTCATCGCCGCCATTGACCGTGGTCAACAGGGCTTCGGTCGCCGGGTTGATGACGCGCAGGTGTTCATTGCCGGCCGACCATTGGCCGTTGATGTACAGGCCATCCAGGGTAGTCGGGAAAGTCATTTCGACACCGCCTTCATCCACTCGGCCTGGTCGATTTCAATCAGGGTCGGGCCCTGGCGATCGTGGGCCACACGCAATGCGCCGCGCAATTGCTCGACACTGCTGACGGCTTCGGCCGCGCAGCCCAAGGCCTTGGCCACACCGATGAAGTCCGGGGTGTAGATGTCCACGCCGACCGGCTCGATGGCACGGTTGACCATGTATTTCTTGATCTCTTCGTAGCCTTGGTTATTCCACAGCAGCACGATGACCGGAGTGCGCGCTTCAACGGCGCTGGCCAGTTCCGGCAGGGTGAACTGCAGGCCGCCGTCACCGATCAGGCACACCACGGGCGGGCGAGCACCGTCTTTAGCGCTGCCGCCGAGCCAGGCGCCAATCGCCGCCGGCAAGGCGTAACCGAGGGTGCCGTAACCGGTGGACGAGTTGAACCAGCGACGTGGACGCTCCGGATTGAACGTCAGGTTGCCGGTGTATACCGGTTGGGTCGAATCACCGACGAACACCGCGTCCGGCAGTTCGTGCAGGACAGTTTCGAGGAAACGGGTCTGGGCCAGAGTCGGTGCGTCCCAGGTCGCGGACAGGTCTTCACGCAGACGGGCGGCCCGTACCTGGCCCCAATCGTTGCGGCGCTCGGCCAGGGATTTGTGCGACAAGGCGCTGAGCAAGGCCTGGGCAGCGTTGCGCGAGTCGGCCACCAGCGCCACGTGCGGCGGGTAGTTGCGCACGGTCTGGTCCGGGTCGATGTCCACGCGCAGCAACTTGCCAGGAATTTCGAAGCCACCGGCGAAGGTCACGTCGTAGTCGGTCTCGGCCAGTTCGGTGCCGATGGCCAGGACCACGTCGGCCTCGGCGACCAGCGCACGGGTGGCGACCAGGCTCTGGGTCGAGCCGATCAGCAACGGGTGGCCGGAGGCGAGCATGCCCTTGGCATTGATGGTCAGTGCGACCGGCGCGTCCAGCAGTTCGGCCAGTTCTGTCAGCTCGGGCGCCGCGTCGATGGCACCGCCACCAGCGAGAATCAGCGGACGCTTGGCGTTGGCCAGCAATTCGGTCATGCGCGACACGGCGCTTGGCGAAGCACCGGCGCGGTCGATGTTGACCGGCAGGCTGCTGAGCAGCTCGTCAGCGTCTTCGACCAACACGTCCAATGGAATTTCAATGTGCACCGGACGCGGACGGCCCGCCTGGAACAGCGCAAAGGCGCGAGCCAGCACACCCGGCAATTCCGACGCCGACATCAGGGTGTGGGAGAACGCCGCGACACCGGCGCACAGTGCGCCCTGGTTCGGCAGTTCATGCAGCTTGCCGCGACCGCCGCCCAACTGGCTGCGCGATTGCACGCTGGAGATCACCAGCATCGGGATCGAATCGGCGTAGGCCTGGCCCATGGCGGTGGTGATGTTGGTCATGCCAGGGCCGGTGATGATGAAGCACACACCCGGTTTGCCGCTGGTGCGGGCGTAGCCGTCGGCCATGAAGCCGGCGCCCTGTTCATGGCGCGGCGTCACGTGGTTGATGCTCGAACGGGCCAGCCCGCGATACAGCTCCACGGTATGAACCCCCGGAATGCCGAACACCTGCTCGACTCCGTAGTTTTCGAGTAACTTGACCAATACTTCGCCGCACGTCGCCATGTCTTTGCCCTTTTTGTTCGTTTGAGACGCCGGGCATGCGCTGTGTTTATGATGGATTGGCAGGCCCGGGAATGGCCTCATTGGAACGGGCGACACGTAGCCGCAACAATGGATAAAAAGTCATACTAGCCATGTCCTCACGTCATACCTTGGATCCCAATGAAACGACTGCCTCCCCTGCCGGCGCTGCACACTTTTCTGATTACCGCGCAGTGCTGCAATTTCACCCGGGCCGCCGAACAACTGCACATCACCCAGGGCGCGGTCAGCCGGCAGATCGCCGGGCTGGAAGATCACCTGGGTTATGAGCTGTTCATTCGCCAGGCCCGAGGCCTGGACCTGACCGCCGAAGGACGGGAGTGGCTGCCACGGGTGCAGCAGATTTTCGGCCTGATCGACGAGGCCGTGGAGCAGATCGGCGAGAAGCGCGAAACCCTGCAACTCAAGGCACCGACCTGCGTCATGCGCTGGTTGCTGCCGCGCCTGCTGCAATGGCAAAGGGAACGCCCGGACGTGCCGGTGGAGCTGACTACCACGGTCAAGCACGGCGTGGATTTTCATCTCGAACAGTTCGATGCGGCGGTGATGTACGGCGCACCGCCAGACAATTCATTGATGTCGCAAAAACTCTTCGACGAGCAACTCACGCCGGTGTGTTCCAGACCTATGCTCGAAGGCCCCATGCCCCTGCAGACACCTGCCGATCTGCAACAACACCTGCTGCTGCACCCGACCCGCGATGAACGGGACTGGAAGGCCTGGCTGAAGGCCGCGGATGTGAATTTGACCAATGTCGGCAAGGGCCAGCATTTCGAAACACTGGACCTGGCAATGTCGATGGCGTCCCAGGGAACGGGGGTGGCGATTGGCGACTGGTCGCTGATCGGCGATGACCTGAACGCCGGGCGGCTGGTCATGCCATTCGAACTGAAGGTCACAACAGGACTGGCGTACTACCTGGTTTTCCCCGAAAAACCCGGACCTTCGCCGAAGTTACGTGAATTGATGGGGTGGCTGGTGGAGCAGGCGCAGTCTCGCTGAGCCGCCACCTGTAGGAGCTGCCGAAGGCTGCGATCTTTTGATCTTGTTTTTAAAAAAGCAAAATCAAAAGATCGCAGCCTTCGGCAGCTCCTACAGGGGTTGCGGTGTCAGTAGCCGACTGTAAAGCGCTGCCGCGAATGCTTTGGCACCTCGACTTCGTCGAGCATCGCAATCGCATAGTCGGCGAACGTGATCCAGCTACGCCCTTCGCTGCTCACCAGCAAATCATCCTGGCCGAGGCGGAATGTCCCGGTGCGCTGGCCCTCGACAAATTCGGCCGAAGGCGACAGGAAGGTCCAGTCCAGATCCCGCTCTTCACGCAAATTTGCGAGGAACTCGGCACCGGCGCTGGCCTCTGCCTTGTAAGCCTCAGGGAAACCCTCGCTATCGATCACCCGCGTACCATCGGGCAACAAGAGCGACCCGGCGCCACCCACTACCAGCAAGCGTTTGACCCCGGCCTTCTTCACCGGCCCGATGACGGCACTGGCAGGCAGCGTTGCGAAATGTGCCGCGCTGATGACTGCGTCATGCCCCTCGATGGCCGCTTGCAAAGCATTGGCATCCAAAGCGTCGATGTCGCGCGTGACCACACCGGCACGCTGGCCGATTTTCGCCGTGTTGCGGGCGATCGCGGTAACGCTGTGACCGCGACGCAGGGCTTCTTCCAGCAGTTGGCTACCGGCACGACCGGTGGCACCGATGATTGCGATGTTGCTCATGAGGTACTCCAGTTGGCTTGAAAGTATCGGTATGTTGCATAGGAGCTTTTGTGGCGAGGGAGCTTGCTCCCGCTCGGCTGCGCAGCAGTCGTAAAACCTGTGTCTATGGGGAGCCTGAAGGAATGCGGGGGAGTGCTTCGCACTCCAGCGGGAGCAAGCTCCCTCGCCACAGTAACTCCCATTAACCCTTAAATTTATTCACCCCACTTCATCTCGCCCTTGGCGACTTTGGCGCTCAGTTCCAGGGAGCTTTCATCGCCCAGTGCCGGGAAGCGTTTCTTCATTGCCGCAATCAGTTCAGCAGCGTCCCTGGCCTTGGCGGTTTCTTCGTCGAAGGCCTTGATGTAAGCGGCGGTGAACTGCACGGCGGCCAGGGAGCGACCGCTCTCGCCAAGGTAATGACCCGGCACCACGACCTGCGGTTTCAGGGTTTCAATGGAATGCAGCGTAGCCAACCAATCGGCATGGGACTGCGGCGTTTGCGTGTCAGCCATCCACACGTGGATGTTTTGCGCCACCACAACACCACCGACGACCGCCTTGATCGACGGAATCCATACAAAGCTGCGATCCGGTTGCGGCCCCTCAAGTCCAAGCACCTGCAACTTCTGCCCTTCGAGAATCAGGCTGTCGCCCTTGAGCACGTCCGGCACGATGGTTTTGGCCGGCACATCGGCGCCCATTTTCGGCCCCCAGAAGGCCAGTTTGCCGTCGACGGTTTGCTTGATGTGGTCGACGGTCGGCTGCGAGGCGAGGACCCTGGCCTTGGGGAACGCGGCTGTCAGGGTGTCGAGGCCGAAGTAGTAGTCCGGGTCGCCGTGACTGATGTAGATGGTGGTCAGTTGCTTGCCGCTGGCGCGGATTTTTTCCACCACCTGCTCGGCCTGGGATTTGCCGAATTGGGCATCCACCAGAATCGCTTCCTTTTCGCCGCTGACCAGCACCGAGGTCACCGGGAAGATGGCCTTTTCGCCTGGGTTGTAGACATCCAGCGTCAAGGTCGAGGCGGTTGCATGGGCGGCGAAACCGAAGGCGGCACTTGCCAGTAAAACGCGCTTGAGGGTGGTGAAACCGATCATTTGTTGCTCCATGCCTTGTTTGGTGATGGAACAGAGCTTAGTTGCCTGACTCGGTACAAAAAATGCGATGCTTGAACATAGTTTGTTTCTGAAAGCGGGCAAATCATGGATCGTCTTCAAGCAATGCGGGTGTTCGTCACGGTGGTCGACCTCGGCAGCCAGTCGGCCGCCGCCGATCACCTGGAGCTGTCACGGCCGGTAGTGTCGCGGTATCTGGCAGAATTGGAAGATTGGGTCGGTGCGCGCCTGATGCACCGCACCACACGCAAGTTGAGCCTGACCGCCGCCGGCAACGAAATCCTGCCCCGCTGCCGGCAGATGCTCGACTTGTCCAGCGACATGCAAGCCGCCGTCAGCGAACCGGATGACGCACCGCGCGGCCTGCTGCGGATCAGCGTCAGCACCTCGTTCGGCCAGGCGCAACTGGCCGATGCCATGGCCGCGTACGTCAAGCGCTACCCCGGCGTCAGCGTCGACATGCAGATGCTCGACCGCACCGTGAACCTGGTGGACGAGCGCATCGACCTGGCGATCCGCACCAGCAACGACCTGGACCCGAACCTGATCGCCCGCCGCCTGACGGTTTGCCGCTCGGTGATCTGCGCCTCCCCCGCCTACTTGCGCGAACATCCGGCGCCGCAACGGGTCGAGGATCTGAGCCTGCACAACTGCCTGACCCACTCCTACTTCGGCAAAAGCCTCTGGCATTTCGAGCAGGACGGCGAGCAGGTTTCAGTACCGGTGCAGGGCAACATCAGCGCCAACGAGGCCAGCACGCTGTTGCGCGCAACGATCGCCGGCGCCGGGGTGGCGATGCTGCCCACCTACCAGGCCGGCGTGCACATTCACAGCGGCGAATTGATTCGCCTGCTGCCGGCGGCCGAACCCCGGCAAATGAACGTGTATGCGGTGTATGCCTCGCGCAAGCACATGCCGGCGGCGCTGCGCAGCTTGCTGGATTTTCTGGTGCTCAGATTTCCGGAGATACCGGAGTGGGATGTGGGCCTGTAACCCGATCAATATGTGGGAGCGGGCTTGCTCGCGAAGAGGTCGGTACATCCGACGCAAATTTTGCGCATGAAATACCGCTTTCGCGGGCAAGCCCGCTCCCACAGGGGACATCAGTGTTCTGAATACCGCGCTATTGCTGGCAACTCAATGGCGCTGACCTATGCTCAATGTAATACCGAAAGGTATTCGTTCAGAGGTCAACGCCATGAACATCAGAACAAGAAGATACCTCGCGATCTTCATCACCTGCGCGGTCACGCTCGGGCTGTATGGCGCTGCCGCCTGGCGCGTCGAGCAACTGCGCAACCTGCCCCGTGAAGCTGCGAGCTGCAACTTCGAGCGCTGCATCCCCCACAACGCTACCCTCAACGCCCTCCGGTAACGAAGGGGGTCAGGCTTCGTTGTCCTGATCGGCCTTCAAGCGGTCGCGGAAGGCCTTGGGCGAAATCCCCACACGACGCCGGAACAGGCGCGTGAAGTTGGTCGGATCGGAAAACCCCAACACGTCGGACATTTCATAAATAGTCATGCTGGTGTAGGTCAGCAAGCGCTTGGCCTCCAGCAATTGCCGTTCGTGCATGATCTGCAACGCCGGTTGCCCCGCCAACTCACGGCAGGTGCCGTTGAGGTGCGACACGGAAATCCCCAGCCGGTGCGCCAGATCCTCGACCTTGACGTGCTGGCGATAGGTCTCCTCCACCAGCTGAATGAAGCCGTTGAGGTATTCCCGGGCCCGCTGCGGTCGCGCCATGGCGGTGCGACGCTGGATCACCTGGCGGCTGACCCACACCACGATCACGCTGACCAGCGAATGCATGAGCATTTCCCGTGCCGGTTGATGGCTGTTGTATTCGCTCTGCAAGGCACTGAACAGGCTGTTGAGGTACTCGGCGTCCGTGCCTGCCGGGTAACTTTCGGCCTGGGCCAAGGCATTGACCGAGTGTCCCAACTGCATCTGCAGGTGGGCGATCAACGGCGCGGCCAGGGTCACGACAAAGCCTTCCACGTCTTCGGAAAAGCGAAAGCCATGCACCGACAGCGGAGGCAGGATCTGGATCCCCGGTTCCACCAGTTGTGTACGCTGGCCTTCGATTTCAAGCTCTGCCTGGCCTTTGAATACGAAGAGCAGTTGGCATAAATCAGCGTGGCGGTGGGGTTTGATTTCCCAATGATGTTCGCGGCTGCGTTTGGAAATGGTCTCACAGTGCAGCAAGTCCGGGGTCGGCCAATCCAGGCTTTCACCGTAGAGCTTGAACACCGGAATCGAAGGCAGGTCAGGCTTGTTCATCACTTCAATCCAGGCCTCGGAGTTTGATGGCGGGCGATAATCGCACCGATTGGCAGAATGTACAGCTTTCGGCTCAGTTTTCACCTTCAATTGACAGACTCGCAAGGGAAAAATGCAAGCACTCGATCCATAAAAATCATTCACCGCCCCTGGTCGCGTGAAGCTTGCGAGTCATAAAAACAATGAAAACGCTGAAAACCCAGGTTGCCATCATTGGTGCCGGCCCTTCAGGCTTGTTGCTCGGCCAATTGCTGCACAACGCCGGTATCGACACCCTCATTCTCGAACGTCAGACCCCGGACTATGTACTCGGCCGAATCCGCGCCGGCGTGCTTGAACAAGGCATGGTTGAGCTGTTGCGCCAGGCCGGCGTGAGTCAGCGCATGGACGCCGAGGGACTGGTGCATGGCGGCTTCGAACTGGCCCTCGACGGGCGCCAGGTGCACATCGATCTGCACGCCCTCACGGGTGGCAAAACCGTGATGATCTACGGCCAGACCGAGGTCACCCGCGACCTGATGGCCGCCCGTCGGGAGGCCGGCGCGCAGACGATTTACCAGGCAGCCAACGTCGTTCCCCACGGGATGAAAACCGACGAAACCTTTGTCACTTTTGAGAAGGATGGCGAGACCTGGCGACTCGATTGCGACTACATCGCCGGTTGTGACGGCTTCCATGGCGTGGCGCGGCAATCGATTCCCGCCGACAGCCTGAAAGTCTTCGAACGGATCTACCCCTTCGGCTGGCTCGGGATCCTGGCCGATACCCCACCGGTCCACGACGAACTGGTCTACGCCCGCCATGAGCGCGGTTTTGCCCTGTGCAGCATGCGCTCGCCGACACGCACCCGTTACTACCTTCAAGTGCCCACCAGCGATCATGTCGATCACTGGTCGGATCAACGCTTCTGGGATGAACTCAAGACGCGTTTGCCACAGGCGTTGGCAGACAAACTGGTGACCGGCCCGTCCATCGAAAAAAGCATCGCGCCGCTACGCAGCTTCGTGGTCGAACCGATGCAATACGGGCGGATGTTCCTGGTCGGCGATGCCGCGCACATCGTTCCGCCCACCGGCGCCAAGGGCCTGAACCTGGCAGCCAGCGATGTGAGTACGCTGTTCAATATCCTGCTCAAGGTTTACCGTGAAAACCGCGCTGATCTGCTGGAGAAATACTCGCAAATCTGCCTGCGCCGGGTGTGGAAAGCCGAGCGGTTTTCCTGGTGGATGACCTCGATGCTGCACCGTTTCGAGGACCACGATGCCTTTAGCCAGCGCATTGCCGAGTCGGAACTGGAGTATTTCATCGGCTCCGAGGCGGGTCGAAAAACCATTGCGGAAAACTACGTCGGGCTTCCTTATGAGGCTATCGAATAGCCTGCTATCGACTTACACTGGCGAGCATCCCCGCTCGCCTTGCCTCGTGCGGGTCAATCACTGCCCGCAGGTTTTCCCGTGACCAATCTCCATCAGCCTGAAACGCCCAAACCCGCCATCCGCAGCGTGCTGATCGCGCTGATGCTGGCAATATTTCTCGGGGCGCTGGACCAGACCATCGTCGCCGTGTCGATGCCGGCCATCTCCGCACAGTTCAAGGACGTCAGCCTGCTGGCCTGGGTGATTTCCGGCTACATGGTGGCCATGACCGTGGCGGTGCCAATCTACGGCAAACTGGGCGACCTGTACGGGCGGCGCAAGTTGATGCTGTTCGGCATGGGCCTGTTCACCCTGGCGTCGGTGTTCTGCGGCATGGCCCAGAGCATGGAGCAATTGGTTCTGGCGCGGATCTTCCAGGGCATCGGGGCCGGCGGGATGATTTCGGTGAGCCAGGCGATCATCGGTGACATCGTGCCGCCACGGGAGCGCGGTCGTTATCAGGGTTATTTCAGCAGCATGTACGCGGTGGCCAGCGTGGCCGGCCCGGTGCTCGGCGGCTACATGACCGAATACCTGTCCTGGCGCTGGGTGTTCCTGATCAATCTGCCGCTGGGCCTGGGTGCCTGGCTGGTGGCCCATCGCACGCTGGTGGGCCTGCCGGTTCCGCAACGCAAACCGGTCATCGATTACCTGGGCACCGTGTTGATGATCATCGGGCTGACGGCATTGTTGCTGGGCATCACGCAGGTTGGTCAGGGTCATTCCTGGCGCAGTGCCGAAGTGCTGGCGCTGCTCGCTTGTGCGGTACTGGTGCTGGGGCTGTTTGTCGTTCACGAGCGGCGGGCACGGGAGCCGTTGCTGCCTATGCATCTGTTCGCCAACCGCCCTGCGATCCTGTGCTGGTGCACGATTTTCTTCACCAGTTTCCAGGCCATCTCGCTGATCGTGTTGATGCCGTTGCGCTTCCAGAGCGTCACCGGCGCCGGGGCCGACAGCGCCGCCCTGCATCTGTTGCCGCTGGCCATGGGCTTGCCGATTGGCGCGTATTTCGCCGGCCGCCGCACCTCGGTGACCGGACGCTACAAACCGATGATCCTCACCGGTGCCGCGCTGATGCCCATCGCGATTATCGGCATGGCGTTCAGCCCGCCGCAGGCGTTCGTGGTGAGCAGCTTGTTCATGCTGCTCTGCGGGATTGCCTCGGGTATGCAGTTCCCGACATCGTTGGTCGGCACACAGAACTCGGTGGACCAGCGGGACATCGGCGTCGCTACCAGTACCACCAACCTGTTCCGTTCGCTGGGGGGGGCCGTGGGTGTGGCGTTGATGTCGGCGCTGCTGTTGGCCTTGTTGCAGGATTCAAGTTTTGCGCACCTGGCCGGCTCGTCGCTGATTGCCGAAGGCAGTTCGGGGAATGTGTTGCTCGACGGATTGAACGCCGCACCGGGTGAGGCGCAGAACGCCTTGCGTGCTGAATTGCTGCTGACGTTCCGGCACTTGCTGACGGTCAGTGCGGTGGTGTCGTTGCTGGGGCTGGCGGCGGCGATTGCCATGCCGAACATGTTGTTGCGCGGGCGCGAGGACAAGGTTCGATAGGTAGACCGCGTTGTCTGTATTCGCGAGCAAGCCCGCTCCCACAGTGATCTCTGGCGTACACGAATTCTGCAATCACTGGAGATCCAATGTGGGAGCGAGCCTGCTCGCGATAGCGGTCTAACCGTCACCAGGATTCAAGGGCTGTAATACCCCACAGCCACCAGAAAATGCCCGACCTTCTTCAGGTAGGCATGCTTGTTCTCGACCTTGCCGGTCACCGGGTTTTTCCAGCGGTATTCGTATTCGCCGTAATCCTGTTTGGCCATCAACGCCAGGATCGGCTCGCCCACCGGCTTGCCTTCCGGGTCTTCGATCTTGCTGAAATCGGTATTGATCAGCCGCAGGTTGGTGCCGTGGGCCACATAACGCCGGGTGTCCAGGTCGACGACAAACACATACAGGTCATCCTGCAGGTAGCCGCCCTTGAGGGAATTGATCGCCGTCAGGGTGCCCTTTTCGTCCTTGGCCAGATCGATTGCCGCTTTGTTCAGCAAGGCCATGGCCTGTTCAGCAGAGGCCCGGGGCAGGTAATAACCGACCGCCAGAATCCGCTGGCCGATGCGCTGGTAGTAGACATGCTTGCGCTCGACCTTGCCATCGCTCCAGTTCTGCCAGCGATACTCCGCCTGCTGAATGCCATTGCCCTCCGGCACCTTCAGGGCGTCCTTGAAGGTTTTCTGCAAGTCCGGACCCAGCACTTCCGATACGTCCCGGCCAATCAACGCCGACGACGGTCCGCCGCTGGCAAGCATCACGCCCTTGGTGTCGAGCACAAAGACGTAACGGTCCTTGTCGACAAACTCGCCCTGGCGACTGAACGCCGCAAAGGCCTTGTCACCGTTCTGGTGGTAGTAGGCCAAGGCTTTTTCCAGCAGGGCGATGGCCGCCTTGCTGTCGTCCTTTTCCGTCCCGGCGGCTTGTGCCTGGCCCAGGGACAGTAAAAACATGCCGCATAGCAAGGCGGCCTTATGCAGAAACCCCATTGCGCATCCCTCGTTCCTGATGGTGTTTCAAGAGCGTAGACGGCAATGGGGGGAGGCATGGAGATTCAGGAAAACACGGAGTGCTGTGGTGCGATGGGCTTTTGTGGCGAGGGGGCTTGCCCCCGTTGCGCTGCGAAGCGGCGCTAAAACCTGCGACCGGTGATGGCCTGACACACTGCGGTTACCGGTTTTACGACTGCTACGCAGCCGAACGGGGTGGTGCGGCATTCCGACAAGCCCCCTCCCCACAGCAAGCTCCCTCGCCACAAGTGTTCGTTTTACTGCCGGGCGCGCAGTTGCTGTTGCAGGTTCTGGATCTGCGCCTGAAGGGTATTGATGTTGCGGGTGACCTGGCTGCGGAAGGCATCGAACTCGGCGGTATTGGTCGCACCCGATGCGGCGGCCGGCCGGTTGTCCTGCACGCTCTTGAGCACGACGATATCTTGCTCGAGACGCTCGATGGCAGCGCTCGGATTGCCTTGCTTCTTCAGGGCGACGATGTCGGCCCCCAGGCTTTTCAACTGTGCATCGAATTTTTCCGCGTCGGACGGGGCACTTTTCAGGGCGGCCACTTCAGCACTCAAGGCTTTGACCTCGGCCTGCAACTGCGCATTGACCGCCTGATGCTCAGTGTCCTGGGCAGTCATCTGTGCAAGGCGCTTGTCCACTTCGGTGGTTTGCGCGGTCATTTGCGCCAGTCGCTTGTCCAGTTCCGAGGCCTGGCCGGCCACACCTTGCTGCTGGGTGCTCTGGTCCTGGAGCTTGCCTTCCAGCTGGCGGATCTGCAGCTTCAAGGCCTCGCTGTCGCTGGTGACACTGGTCTGGCTGGCCACAACCTTTCCGGAAATATCCTGCAAGCGCCCTGCCGCTTCCTCGCTGATCCGGGCGAAACTTTCCTGGGTCGCCACCAGTTGCTGTTCCATCAGGGAGATCTGCTGAAAGCTCCACCAGGCCAGGCCCGCGAACGCAAAGAACAACGCCCCGACCAGCGCCCACAGAGGACCGGTACTCGCCGCCTTGACCTTCACCACCGGCGCCGTGCGCGAATGCACAACCGTGCGAACAGTCGGCGGATAATCGTCATCGAGAACGTCTGCACGCAGGCTCGGTACATCGTCGAAGTCGTCGTTGGCATCGTTTCGCATGGACATTGAATCAACCTTAGTGAATCACATAATGGCTTTATGCCGCGCAGTATAAACCCCACAGCCGCAACCATTGACCCCCAAGCCCGTATCCGGTTCAGAAATGGCGCGTTGTTCGAGCCTCAGCGAATATCCTGCGCCTTCCACCAGCCACAGAATTCATCGAGCGCCGTCCAGAGGCTGACCTTGGGATCGTAATCCAGATAATGCCGGGCGCGGCTGATGTCCAGGGTGAAATTTTTGTTCATGACTTGCATGCCCAAGCGCGACAGCGTCGGCTCGGGACGCCCCGGCCACATCTTGCACACGCCCTCGTTGAGCGCTGCCACGCTGTAGCCCAGGCCGTAGGAGCGGTAGCGGGTGACCTGTGGGACGTCCATTTTGCGCATGACGTAATTGACCACGTCCCACAAAGGAATCGGCGCGCCGTTACTGATGTTGTAAGCCTTGCCCAGCGCGGAACCGCTGGCCAGCAAACTGCTGAGCAACGCCTCGTTGAGGTTTTGCACGCTGGTGAAGTCAACTTTGTTCAGACCGTTGCCGATGATTGCCAGGCGCCCCTTGCGCTGCATGTTCAACAGGCGCGGGAAGATGCTCATGTCGCCGGCCCCGGTCACGAAACGCGGGCGCAGGGCCAGGGTTTCGAGACCGAACTCCTGGGCGCCGAAGACTTTTTGCTCGGCCAGGTACTTGGTGGTGGCGTAAGGGTGTTTGAAGCGCTTGGGCACCTGCTCTTCGGTCAGGCCCAGGTGATCTCGACCATCGAAATAGATCGACGGCGACGACAAATGCACCAGTCGCCGTACCCGTTGCTTCAGGCAGGCCTCGACCACGTTCTCGGTGACCTGGACGTTGCCTTGATGGAAGTCCTGATAACGTCCCCACAAACCGACGGCACCGGCGCAATGCACCACGGCCTCGACGTCCGAACACAGTTCGCGCGCCAGTTCCGGGTCGCTCAAATCCCCTTGGATGAACTCGGCTCCGCGGCGAACCAGATGCTCCACACTTTCGGCCCGGCGACCGTTGACCCGCACGTCCAGGCCCTGCTCCAGGGCAAAACGCGCAAAGCGTCCGCCGATGAAGCCGCTTGCGCCGGTAACCAGAATTTTCATGAATTGCTCCGAATATTTCGTTTTGCGTATTACGTGAGGTCTTGACGCTACGCGTCAGTCCAAGGGCACCAGCCATTGCTTCGATGCGCTGACCAATTGATCGGTGAGCAGCCCCAGCAACTGACCGCCATTACGCCAATGATGCCAGTACAGCGGCACATCGATCGGCTTATCTGGCAATAACTCCCGCAATACGCCCCTTTCAAGCTGCTCGCGTACCTGCAGTTCCGGAACCAGGCCCCAGCCCAGACCGGCTTCGGTCAATCGAATGAAGCCTTCCGAGGACGGGCATAAATGGTGCTCGAAACCACCCTCGACACCGAGGGACGCAAGATATCGATGCTGCAGGAAATCGTCCGGGCCAAACACCAGCGCCGGGGTGCGGGCCAACTGATCGGCGCGTACGCCTTGCGGAAAATGCCGGGCAATAAAGGCCGGGCTGGCCAGCGCACGGTAACGCATCGCCCCCAACAGCACGCTACGCGCGCCCGCCACCGGACGTTCGCTGGCGCAGACACAGGCTGCCACCTCGCCGGCGCGCATGCGCTTGAGGCCGACGGTCTGGTCTTCAACCACCAGATCCATCAACAGATGCTGTTGCGCGCAAAACTCCCCCACCGCCTGCGCCCACCAGGTGGCCAGGCTGTCGGCGTTCAGGGCGATCCGCAGGCGTTCCGGCAGGCCCTCTTCATCCAGTGCCGGCACCAGGCTTTGCAAATCCCGCTCCAGCAAGCGCACCTGCTGCACGTGGTTGAGCAACCGCCGACCGATTTCCGTCGGCGTCGGCGGTGTGGCCCGCACCAGCACCGGCTGGCCAACCCGCGCTTCCAGGAGCTTGATGCGCTGGGATATCGCCGACTGCGACAAGCCCAGCACCTGAGCCGCCCGTTCAAAGCCGGCCTGTTCGACCACGGCGGCCAGGGCAGAAAGCAATTTATAGTCGAACATCAGTTTTCCTAATGAGCGATCAGCAAGATTGGTTTTTCTTATACAGCCTTCACAGGGACAATGACCAGCAAGAACTCTTGAACAAGGATCACCCACATGGCTGGCGAAACTTCATTGGCAACACTGCTGCGCAGCATGAGCCCACAACTCAATGCCGGCGAATACGTGTTCTGCACCCTGCGCGACGGCCAGTTGCCTGCGGGCCTGGAGATTGTCGGCAGCTTCCGCGAGCAGGAAGGCCTGACCGTGATACTCGAACGCACCCAAGCCGAAAAAGCCGGGTTCAGCTTCGACTACGTCGCCGCCTGGATCACCCTGAATGTGCATTCGGCACTCGAAGCGGTTGGCCTGACCGCCGCGTTCGCCACGGCATTGGGCAAGGCCGGCATCAGTTGCAACGTGATTGCCGGCTACTACCACGACCATTTGTTTGTAGGCCAGGCTGACGCCGACCGTGCCCTGCAGGTGCTGCGGGATCTGGCAGCCAACGCGGAGTAAAAAATCATGTGGCAAAGTTATATGAACGGCCTGTTGGTGGCCTTTGGCTTGATCATGGCGATCGGCACCCAGAATGCGTTTGTCCTCGCGCAAAGCCTGCGGCGTGAACATCACCTGCCGGTCGCGGCACTCTGCGTGGCCTGCGACGCCCTGTTGGTGGCGGCGGGGGTGTTCGGCCTGGCGACGGTATTGGCACAGAACCCGACCTTGCTGGCCGTCGCCCGCTGGGGCGGTGCAGCGTTTCTGTTGTGGTATGGCACCCAGGCATTGCGCCGGGCCTTTTCGAAACAGAGCCTTGAGCAGGGCGAGGGTCAGACCGTACGCTCGCTGCGGGCGGTCATGCTCAGCGCGCTGGCGGTGACCTTGCTCAACCCGCACGTCTACCTGGACACCGTCTTGCTGATCGGCTCCCTGGGCGCACAACAAACCGAGCCCGGCGCTTATGTGGTCGGCGCGGCCAGTGCCTCGCTGCTTTGGTTCTTCACCTTGGCGCTGGGTGCGGCATGGCTGGCACCCTGGCTCGCCCGCCCCGGTACCTGGCGAATTCTCGATCTGTTGGTGGCGGTGATGATGTTTGCCGTAGCGCTGCAGTTGATCGCGGCCATCTGATTCGCGGAACCTCTATTCCACACAGTTGTTGCGTGGTTATGCCGTCCCCCCGGTGCTATGATCCGACTCCCTGCGCCGCAAAGAGTACAAACTCCCCGGCGCTTGTCTGGCCGCCCGTGATCGGCCTTGCGCTCACCGCAACTGACCTGATTAGGAGAATCATCATGGCTTTCGAATTGCCGCCACTGCCGTACGCACACGATGCCCTGCAGCCGCACATTTCCAAGGAAACTCTGGAATTCCACCACGACAAGCACCACAACACCTACGTCGTGAACCTGAACAACCTGGTGCCAGGCACCGAGTTCGAAGGCAAGACCCTGGAAGAAATCGTCAAGACTTCCTCGGGCGGTATCTTCAACAACGCCGCACAGGTCTGGAACCACACTTTCTACTGGAACTGCCTGGCGCCAAACGCCGGCGGTCAACCAACCGGCGCACTGGCTGAAGCCATCAATGCAGCTTTCGGTTCGTTCGACAAGTTCAAGGAAGAGTTCAGCAAGACTTCCATCGGCACCTTCGGTTCCGGCTGGGGCTGGCTGGTGAAGAAGGCTGACGGTTCCCTGGCCTTGGCCAGCACCATCGGCGCCGGCAACCCGCTGACCAACGGCGACACCCCGCTGCTGACCTGCGACGTCTGGGAACACGCTTACTACATCGACTACCGCAACCTGCGTCCGAAGTACGTCGAAGCGTTCTGGAACCTGGTCAACTGGAAATTCGTGGCTGAGCAGTTCGAAGGCAAAACCTTCACCGCTTAAGCTCGACGCCAGTCAAAAAACCCGGCTTTTCAGCCGGGTTTTTTATTGCCCGGGATTTTCAGCGTTCGGCTGGGCCCCTTCGCGAGCAAGCCCGCTCCCACATTTGATCTGTATACGACCCGATCCAGTGTGGGAGCGGGCTTGCTCGCGAAGAACGATGACGCGGTTAGCCTGCCAACTACTGCGGATCGAGGTTATCCAACGCGCGACTAACCGCCAGCTCCGCCAACATGACAATCTGCGAAATGGCCAACGCTGTGTTGCGCTGCGGGCCACTCAGGTAGGTCGCGAAATCACTCGCCAGGACATTGGCTGAAGCCAGTGACTCACAGGCGTGGGCAAGAAGGGTTTCAGTGTCCATGTCGGGAACGATCATGAACATGGTGTGGGGGCTGTAGGGTTTGGTGGTGCTGCTGCTGGGGGGATCGGGGATTAATTTGTCCATAAAACCATTCCTCTGGCGCAGTGGCCACCACTTGCCGTTTCTCACGCGGTGAAGAGGTGGCAGCTATGTGCGAGGTGAGAAACCGGTATGGACACCCGGGCCAGACCTAAGTCTGCCCGCACACAGCCGCCATGACGCATTTACAGACAGCGGACTAGCTGGCGGCGATTATGCGTGCACAGGTTCTGGATGACCATAAGTAGCCGGGTTCTCACACCCGATCGCTGAGTTTTCAGCGACAGCCAAAGGCTATTCAGCCCGCTTCCGACGGGCAACCTGAAAACTGCGTGGGAAAGTTCTGGCGCTTTCCTACACCGCGTTAACCCGCAAAAACGTAACGAGGAACCAGCTCCCACAGGGATCGGGGACATCTGCAAAAACCAGGTCGGCTGTCAGGCCACCATCGCGAGCAAGCTCGCTCCCACAGAAAAGCAAAGGCAGGTCGGCGTACACAGACGCTTCTCACCACTCATCAGGCCGAGCGTTAGCTCGCCTGCCGCTCTTGATCTTGATCCACCCGCCCCCTCGGCAGGCTGAGCGGAGGCGTTTATCCGGGGATGGGCGCGCAGCGCCGTTCGACGTAGTCGAACTCATTGCATGTAGGTCGAAGCGAAGCCGACCGGAGGGCAATGCCCCCGGATGAATGCCGGAGCGAAGGAACCCCGAGCCTCAGCGAGGGGCCGTACGTAAGGGGCGAGACCTTTTGGTTACTTTTGGGGCGTTTGCCAAAAGTGACCCGCTGTAAGAGCGGAACCGTAAGTCGCCGTTACCGCAGAAACGGATATGTACTCGGTTAACCCCCCCACAGAATTCAAGGCATTTTCCAACGATGAAACAAACCTCGAGCCCCTTGCCCCACCGCCACAGACGGCTAACATCAAACAAAAGGAAAATATCCCCACCCTCACCCCTAAAGTTGAAGGACTCGACAACCGACACAGTGCGAATAGGCTAAATCGTCAAGACAACTGCAAATCAGCCAAGCTGCAGGCAAAATCCCCCAAGGATGATTGTCCCTTTGACTGCCATCACGGGATTGCCAATACTCATGGCAACTTGATACTACCCGCACGGAACAAGGAATATCCCTTTGAAGCTGGAACTCAAGAACAGCTTGTCGGTGAAGTTGCTCCGGGTCGTGCTCCTGTCGGCATTGATCGTCGGCGTGGTCTTGAGCTGCGCGCAGATTGTGTTCGATGCCTATAAAACACGCCAGGCCGTCGCCAGCGATGCCGAACGCATCCTCGATATGTTTCGTGACCCCTCGACCCAGGCCGTCTATAGCCTGGACCGGGAAATGGGCATGCAGGTGATCGAAGGCCTGTTTCAAGACGCCGCCGTACGCAAGGCCTCCATCGGCCATCCCAACGAAGCCATGCTCGCGCAAAAAACCCGCGAACTGCAGCACTCCCACAGCCGCTGGTTGACCGACCTGATTCTCGGCCAGGAACGCACCTTCACCACCCAACTGGTCGGTCGCGGGCCTTACAGCGAGTATTACGGCGACCTGAGCATCACCCTCGATACCGCCACCTACGGCCAAGGCTTCATTGTCAGCTCGGTGATCATCTTCATCTCCGGCGTACTGCGCGCGCTCGCCATGGGGCTGGTGCTGTATCTGGTCTATCACTGGCTGCTGACCAAGCCGCTGTCGCGAATCATCGAGCACCTCACGGAAATCAATCCGGATCGTCCCAGCGAACACAAGATTCCGCTGCTCAAGGGCCACGAGAAAAACGAACTGGGCATCTGGATCAACACTGCCAACCAGTTGCTCGAGTCCATCGAACGCAATACCCACCTGCGCCACGAGGCGGAAAACAGCCTGTTGCGCATGTCCCAATACGATTTCCTGACGGGACTGCCGAACCGGCAGCAATTGCAGCAGCAACTGGACAAGATCCTCATCGACGCCGGCAGGTTGCAGCGCCGGGTCGCGGTGTTGTGTGTCGGCCTCGACGATTTCAAGGGCATCAACGAACAGTTCAGCTACCAGACCGGCGACCAGTTGCTGCTGGCCCTGGCCGATCGCCTGCGCGGCCATAGCGGTCGCCTGGGTGCCCTCGCCCGCCTCGGTGGCGACCAGTTCGCCCTGGTCCAGGCCGATATCGAACAACCCTACGAAGCCGCCGAGCTGGCACAAAGCATTCTCGATGATCTGGAAGCGGCGTTTGCCCTCGACCATCAGGAGATTCGCCTGCGCGCCACCATCGGCATCACCCTGTTCCCCGAGGACGGCGACAGCACCGAGAAGCTGCTACAAAAGGCCGAGCAGACCATGACGCTGGCCAAGACCCGCTCGCGCAACCGCTATCAGTTCTATATCGCCAGCGTCGACACGGAAATGCGCCGCCGCCGCGAGCTGGAAAAAGACCTGCGCGATGCGCTGCTCCGCAATCAGTTCTATCTCGTCTACCAGCCGCAGATCAGTTACCGCGACAACCGCGTAGTGGGCGTCGAAGCCCTGATTCGCTGGCAGCACCCCGAGCACGGCCTGGTACCGCCAGACTTGTTCATCCCGCTGGCCGAACAGAACGGCACCATCATTGCCATCGGCGAATGGGTGCTGGACCAGGCCTGCAAACAATTACGCGAGTGGCATGACCAGGGCTTCAGTGACCTGCGCATGGCGGTCAACCTGTCCACGGTTCAATTGCACCACGCCGAACTGCCACGGGTGGTCAACAACCTGCTGCAAATGTACCGCCTGCCGCCACGCAGCCTGGAACTGGAAGTCACCGAGACCGGCCTGATGGAAGACATCAGCACCGCTGCCCAGCATCTGCTCAGCCTGCGCCGCTCCGGTGCGCTGATCGCCATCGATGACTTTGGAACCGGCTATTCATCCTTGAGCTATCTCAAGAGCCTGCCGCTGGACAAGATCAAGATCGACAAAAGCTTCGTTCAGGACCTGCTCGATGACGACGACGATGCGACCATCGTTCGCGCCATCATCCAGCTGGGCAAGAGCCTGGGCATGCAGGTGATTGCCGAAGGTGTGGAAACCGCCGAACAGGAGGCCTACATCATTTCCGAAGGCTGCCACGAAGGTCAGGGTTATCACTACAGCAAGCCATTGCCGGCGCGGGAACTGGGGCTTTACCTCAAGCAGGCCCAACGCAGTAACGCGGCTATTTTGTAGAACATAAAAAGATCGCAGCCTCGTTTCACTCGACAGCTCCTACATGAACCGCACGCTTGTGTAGGAGCTGTCGAGTGAAACGAGGCTGCGATCTTTTGATCTACGACACCCCCACCTGAATAAGAAATATTTCCACCTACAACCCTTTACACATAATGCGAAAGATTTGCATTATGTCGCAGTTTTGCGTGCGCATAGCGCCACTCCACCCCTATCCAAGCAGGATGTTCGCCATGATTCGTATGCCTCTGGCTACCGCCAGTCTGTTGGCCATCGCTATTTCCCTCGCCGGTTGTGGCGAAGGTGACAAAGAAAAAGCTGCCGCGCCTGCGCCAGCCGCCAGCACCGCGGCCGCCCCGGCTGCTGCACCTGCCGTTGCCGGTAAAGTCGACGAAGCCGCCGCCAAAGCTGTTGTCGCTCACTACGCCGACATCGTTTTCGCCGTTTACAGCGATGCCGAATCCACCGCGAAGACCCTGCAAACCGCCGTAGACGCCTTCCTCGCCAAGCCGAACGACGACACCCTGAAAGCCGCCAAGGCTGCCTGGGTTGCCGCTCGCGTGCCTTACCTGCAGAGCGAAGTGTTCCGCTTCGGCAACACCATCGTTGACGACTGGGAAGGTCAGTTGAACTCCTGGCCACTGGACGAAGGCCTGATCGACTACGTCGACAAGTCCTACGAGCACGCCCTGGGCAACCCGGGCGCCACTGCCAACATCATCGCCAACACTGAAGTGCAGATCGGCGAAGACAAGGTCGACGTCAAAGACATCACCCCGGAAAAACTCGCCAGCCTGAATGAGCTGGGCGGTTCCGAGGCCAACGTCGCCACCGGTTACCACGCCATCGAATTCCTGCTCTGGGGCCAGGACCTGAACGGCACCGGCCCTGGTGCCGGCAACCGTCCGGCTTCGGACTACCTGGAAGGCAAAGGGGCTACCGGCGGTCACAACGATCGTCGTCGTGCCTACCTGAAGTCCGTGACTCAGCTGCTGGTCAGCGACCTGGAAGAAATGGTCGGTAACTGGAAGCCGAACGTGGCCGACAACTACCGCGCCACCCTGGAAGCGGAACCGGCTGAAACCGGCCTGCGCAAAATGCTGTTCGGCATGGGCAGCCTGTCCCTGGGCGAACTGGCGGGCGAGCGCATGAAGGTTTCCCTGGAAGCCAACTCCCCTGAAGACGAGCAGGATTGCTTCAGCGACAACACCCACAACTCGCACTTCTACGATGCCAAGGGCATTCGTAACGTGTACCTGGGTGAATACACCCGTGTCGACGGCACCAAAATGACCGGCGCCAGCCTGTCGTCCCTGGTGGCCAAGGCCGACCCGGCTGCCGACACCGCGCTCAAAGACGACCTGGCCGCTACCGAAGCCAAGATCCAGATCATGGTTGATCACGCCAACAAGGGTGAGCACTACGACCAGTTGATCGCTGCCGGCAACACCGCAGGCAACCAGATCGTCCGTGACGCCATCGCCGCCCTGGTCAAGCAGACCGGTTCGATCGAAGCCGCCGCTGGCAAACTGGGCATCAACGATCTGAACCCGGACAATGCTGATCACGAATTCTGATCAACGCTGGCTGAGTGAGTAGTAAGGCGACCTTCGGGTCGCCTTTTTTGTCGGGCCGAGCACCATCAATGTGGGAGCGGGCTTGCTCGCGAAAGCGGCGTGTCAGGCAACATCCATGGGGACTGATCCACCGCCTTCGCGAGCAAGCCCGCTCCCACAGGGTCCAGTGTCATCCGAATAACCTGCCCCACATCAAGCAAACGATAATTCCTCTTATTCAAATTCCCATCCCCTGTTAGACTTTGCGCCCTTGTTTTGCTCGTCTTGCAGGATCCCTGATGCCCTCGCTGCCTCTTCGCTTGTCCGCACTGTTTCTGGCCTTGGGCCTGAGTGCCTGCGATGACGCCCCGAAATTCACCCAGGCAGAACCCGGTGAAGCCCGCTCCGGTGGCAGTGCGACGGTGCGCAAGACCGATCAGAACGCGTTTTCCATGCCCTCGGCGAACCTGCCGCCGTCCCGGCGTGTGGACTTCAGCGTCGGCAACAGTTTCTTCCGCAGCCCTTGGGTGATCGCCCCTTCGACGACGACCGCGCGCGATGGCCTCGGCCCGTTGTTCAACACCAATGCCTGCCAGGGCTGCCACATCAAGGACGGCCGCGGTCATCCACCGACTGCGGACGATGTGAACGCCGTGTCGATGCTGGTACGCCTGTCGATTCCCGACGCTCCGGTATATGCCAAGGTCATCGAGCAGATCGGCGTGGTGCCGGAGCCCGTCTACGGCGGTCAGTTCCAGGACATGGCCGTACCCGGTGTAGCCCCCGAAGGCAAAGTGCGGGTCGATTACACCGCCGTGCCGGTTCGCTTCAAGGACGGCACCGAAGTCGAGCTGCGCAAACCCAGCCTGAACATCACTCAACTGGGCTACGGCCCGATGCACCCCGATACCCGTTTTTCGGCGCGTGTAGCGCCGCCGATGATAGGCCTGGGCCTGCTCGAGGCGATCCCTGACGAGGCGATCCTGGCCAACGCCGAGGCACAGGCCAAGGCGAACAACGGCATCAGCGGACGACCGAACCGGGTCTGGGATGACGCCGGGCAAAAGACGGTTTTGGGAAGGTTTGGCTGGAAAGCCGGACAACCGAACCTCAATCAACAGAATGTTCACGCGTTTTCGGGCGATATGGGCCTCACGACCAGCCTGCGGCCCTTTGATGACTGCACGGACGCGCAAACGGCCTGCAAACAGGCACCCAATGGCAACGGCCCTGATGGCGAGCCGGAAGTCAGCGATAACATCCTGCGCCTGGTGCTGTTCTACAGCCGTAACCTCGCCGTACCGGCCCGTCGTGACGTCAACGCACCTGAAGTGCTGGCCGGCAAAACCTTGTTCTATCAGGCCGGTTGCCAGTCCTGTCACACACCGAAATACACCACCGCCGCCAACGCCGCCGAACCTGAGCTGGCCAATCAAGTGATTCGCCCCTACAGCGACCTGCTGCTGCATGACATGGGCGACGGCCTGGCCGACAACCGTAGCGAATTCCAGGCCAGTGGCCGCGAATGGCGCACCCCGCCGTTGTGGGGCATCGGCCTGACACAGGCGGTCAGCGGCCACACCCAGTTCCTGCACGACGGCCGCGCCCGCAACCTGCTCGAAGCCGTGCTCTGGCATGGCGGCGAGGCGACAGCGGCGCAGCAACAGGTTTTGTCTTTCAATGCCGAGCAGCGCGCCGCGCTGCTGGCGTTCCTGAATTCCCTTTAACACGCATTCCACTCGCGGGAGCCCGACATGTTCCGTCCCAAACTATTGTTCACCAGCCTTGCCGCCCTCGCCCTGGGCGCCTGCTCGCCCCAGGACCCGCAAGCGGTCACGTCGGCGGCCATCGCCAAGTCGGTGATCCTGCCGACCTACACCCGCTGGGTTGAAGCCGACCGTCAATTGGCAGTCAGCGCCCTCGCCTACTGCGAAGGCAAGGAAACCCTGGAAACCGCCCGTGCCGACTTCCTGCATGCGCAAAAAGCCTGGGCCGAGCTGCAACCGCTGCTGATCGGACCGTTGGCCGAAGGCAACCGTTCGTGGCAAGTGCAGTTCTGGCCGGACAAGAAAAACCTGGTCGGCCGTCAGGTCGAGCAACTGGTCAGCGCCCAGCCGCAGATCGATGTTGCAGCGCTGGCCAAGTCCAGTGTCGTGGTGCAGGGCCTCTCGGCCTACGAATACATACTGTTCGACAGCAAGCCTGACGTGGCCAACGCTGAGCAAAAGAGCAAATACTGCCCACTGCTGATCGCCATCGGCGAACGCCAGAAACAGTTGGCCGAAGAGATTCTGCAAACTTGGAACAACACCGACGGCATGCTCGCGCAGATGAGCAAATTCCCCAACCAGCGTTACGCCGACTCCCACGAAGCGATCGCCGATCTGCTGCGGGTTCAAGTCACCGCCATCGACACCCTGAAGAAAAAACTCGGCACGCCGATGGGTCGTCAGAGCAAGGGCGTGCCGCAACCGTTCCAGGCCGATGCCTGGCGTAGCCAGTCGTCCCTGACCAGCCTCGAAGCCAGCCTCGCGGCTGCCAAAACGGTCTGGGAAGGTGTGGATAACAAAGGCCTGCGCGGTCTGTTGCCGAGCGAGCAGAAGCCATTGGCCGACAAGATCGATGCCGCCTATGCCGCCTCGCTGAAACTGTTTGCCGGCAACCAGCGTTCGCTGACCGACATGCTCAATGACGAGGCCGGCCGCCAGCAACTCAACGAGCTGTATGACAGCCTCAACGTCGTCCATCGCCTGCACGAGGCCGATCTGGCCAAGGCATTGGGCATCCAGCTGGGCTTCAATGCCAACGACGGTGACTGATGAGGGCCCGTTCCATGTTGCGACGCCAGGTTCTGACATTAGGGAGTTTGCTGCTGGGTGCAGTGACGCTGGGCGGCTGGACGCTGTTCAAGCAAAAGGACAAGAGTCCGTTGTTGCTTTCGGCACGGGACGATACCGATGGCCAGCATTACGCCGTCGGTTATCGGCTCGATGGCACCCAGGTGTTCGCCACCCAGGTCGGCCAGCGTTGCCACGACATCATCAACCACCCGACACAGCCGATGGCGCTGTTCGTCGCCCGCCGTCCGGGCACCGAGAGTTACCTGATCGACCTGCGCGACGGCACGCTCCTGCAAACCGTGGTGTCGCAGCCCAACCGGCACTTCTACGGACACGCGGTCATTCACCACAGCGGCGACTGGCTGTACGCCACCGAAAATGACACCACCGATCCGGGCCGCGGCCTGCTCGGCGTGTATAAGTTCGAAGGCGAAAGACTGGTGCACAGCGGTGAGATTTCCACCCACGGCCTGGGTCCGCACCAGGTGTCGTGGATGCCCGATGGCGAAACCCTGGTGGTGGCCAACGGCGGGATTCGCACCGAGGCCGAAAGCCGGGTGGAGATGAACCTCAACGCCATGGAACCGAGCCTGGTCCTGATGCAACGTGACGGCACCCTGCTGAGCAAGGAAACCCTCGCCCAGCAGATGAACAGCGTGCGCCATCTGGCCATCGCCAGCGACGGCACCATCGTCGCCAGCCAACAATTCATGGGTGCGGCCCACGAGTCGTCGGAGCTGTTGGCGATCAAGCGTCCCGGTCAGCCTTTCGTGGCGTTCCCGGTGCCCGAGCACCAGTTGCAGGCCATGGGGCACTACACCGCCAGCGTCGCGGTGCACAACGACTTGCGCCTGGTGGCGTTGACTGCGCCGCGGGGCAATCGTTTCTTCATCTGGGACCTGGACAGCGGTGAAGTACGCCTGGATGCCCCCCTGCCCGATTGCGCCGGGGTCGGCGCGGTGGCCGATGGTTTTGTCGTGACATCGGGCCAGGGGCGCTGCCGTTACTACGACTGCCGCCAGACAAACCTGGTCGCCAAACCGCTGGAGCTACCCGCAGGGCTCTGGGACAACCATCTACATCTGATGGCCTGAATCATTGAAAAGATCGCCGCCTTACGTACTCCCGCAAACGCGACCCGAGACGGCGAATCTTTTCAGGCTTTCCCCCCTCTAATACCTCACAACCTGTAAAAACGGCAGTTGGATTACCTCTAGACTCCCGGTAATGTGCCCTGCTGTCTCACCTGATTTTCTCCAAGGAACTGGAATATGCTGCGTCGCCGCATGCTGATCATGTTGGGTGTGGTACTACTGATTGTGCTGATCCTGGCCGCATACAAAGCTTTCTCGATCTACACGATGGTTCAAGGCTTCTCTGCGCCTAAACCGGCCATCAGCGTTGCCGTGGCCACCGCCACCGAGCGTCCGTGGCAAGCCCGCCTGCCTACCGTTGGCACGCTCAAGGCATTGCAGGGCGTGGACCTGAGCCTGGAGACCGATGGCACCGTCATCGATTTGCAGTTCGAGTCAGGGCAAAAGGTCAAGGCCGGTCAACCACTCCTGCGCCTCGACAGCGCCGTTGAAAGCGCCCTGCTGGAAACGGCTCTGGCCGACCTCGGGCTGGCCCAGCTCGATTACGGTCGCGGTAGCCAACTGGTCGGCAGCCAGGCCATTTCCAAAGGCGAGTTCGACCGGCTTTCGGCGGTGCTGAAAAAGAGCCGGGCCACGGTCAATCAACTCAAGGCTGCGCTCGGCAAAAAAAGCATCGTCGCGCCCTTCAGCGGGACCATCGGCATTCGTCACGTAGACGTTGGCGACTATCTTGCCAGCGGCACCATGATCGCCACCCTGCAAGACCTCAGTAGCCTGTATGTCGACTTTTTTGTGCCCGAACAGTCGGTGCCGAAGATTGCACTCGGCCAGCCAGTGCAGGTCATTGTCGCGGCGTATCCGAACCAGGAGTACCCGGGCACCATCAGTGCAATCAACCCGAAAGTCGAGAACAGCACCCGTAACGTGCAGGTCCGCGCCACCCTGGCCAACCCCGATGGCAAGTTGATGCCAGGCATGTTCGCCAACCTCCAGGTGCTCCTGCCCGACCCGCAACCGCGCATCGTGGTGCCGGAAAGCGCGATTACCTACACGCTCTACGGCAACTCGGTGTATGTGGCCGCGCAAAAGAAGGCCGAAGACGGCAGCCCGGTAAAGGATGACAAGGGCCAACCGGTGCTGATCGCCGAACGGCGTTTTGTCGAGACCGGCGAACGCCGTGATGGGCAAGTGATGATCATCAAAGGCGTGCAGAGCGGCGAGAACGTGGTGACCGCCGGCCAGCTCAAACTGGATAACGGCTCACACATTGCCATCAGCGACGACAAGACCCAGGCCGGGCAGAACAGCCCGCCACGCGCGGACTGATCAAGGAATTTCCATGGCTTTTACCGACCCGTTCATCCGCCGTCCGGTTCTCGCTACCGTGGTCAGCCTGCTGATTGTGCTGCTGGGCTTTCAGGCCTGGAGCAAGCTGCCGCTGCGCCAGTACCCGCAAATGGAAAACGCCCTGATCACGGTGACCACCGCCTACCCCGGAGCCAACGCCGAGACCATCCAGGGCTACATCACCCAACCGATGCAGCAAAGCCTCGCCAGCGCCGAGGGTATCGACTACATGACCTCGGTGAGTCGCCAGAACTTTTCGGTGATATCGATCTACGCGCGCGTCGGCTCCAACAGCGACCGTCTGTTTACCGAACTGCTGGCCAAGGCCAACGAGGTCAAGAACCAGCTGCCCCAGGACGCAGAAGACCCGGTGCTGAGCAAAGAATCTGCCAATGCGTCAGTGCTGATGTACATGAGTTTCTTCAGCAAGGAATTGAGCAACCCGCAGATTACCGATTACCTGTCGCGGGTGATCCAGCCCAAACTGGCGACCTTGCCCGGCATGGCCGAGGCCGAAATCCTCGGCAACCAGGTATTTGCCATGCGCCTGTGGCTGGATCCGGTGAAGCTCGCGGGTTTCGGCCTCAGTGCCAGCGATGTGACCAACGCGGTGCGCCAGTACAACTTCCTCTCGGCCGCCGGCGAGGTGAAAGGCGAATACGTGGTCACCAGCATCAACGCCAATACCGAACTCAAGTCCGCCGAGGCCTTCGGGGCGATTCCGCTCAAGGTCGATGGCGACAGCCGTGTGCTGCTGCGGGATGTGGCGCGCGTGGAAATGGGTGCGGAAAACTACGACTCCATCAGCTCCTTCGGTGGCACCCCTTCGGTGTACATCGGGATCAAGGCGACACCTGCCGCCAACCCGCTGGATGTGATCAAGGAAGTGCGCAAGATCATGCCGGAACTTGAGGCCCAGCTACCGCCGAACCTCAAGGGTGAAATCGCCTACGACGCCACGCTGTTCATCCAGGCCTCGATCGACGAAGTGGTGAAAACGCTGTTCGAAGCGGTGCTGATCGTGATCGTGGTGGTGTTCCTGTTCCTTGGCGCCCTGCGCTCGGTGGTGATCCCGGTGGTGACCATCCCGCTGTCGATGATCGGCGTCATGTTCTTCATGCAGATGATGGGGTACTCCATCAACCTGCTCACCCTGCTGGCGATGGTGCTGGCCATCGGCCTGGTGGTGGATGACGCCATCGTGGTGGTGGAAAACATTCATCGCCACATCGAGGAAGGCAAGACGCCGTTCGATGCCGCCATTGAAGGCGCCCGGGAAATCGCCATGCCGGTGATCTCGATGACCATCACCCTGGCGGCGGTGTATGCGCCGATCGGTTTCCTGACCGGCCTGACCGGGGCGCTGTTCAAGGAGTTCGCCCTGACCCTGGCCGGCGCGGTGGTGATTTCCGGTATCGTCGCCCTCACCCTGTCGCCGATGATGTGTGCGTTTCTGCTGCGTCACGACGAGAACCCCAGTGGCCTGGCCCATCGCCTAGACATGATTTTCGAACGCCTCAAGCGCCGCTACCAGAGCCTGCTTCACGGCACCCTCAACACCCGCCCGGTGGTGCTGGTGTTCGCCGTGATCGTGTTGTGCCTGATTCCGGTCCTTCTCAAGTTCACCAAATCGGAACTGGCGCCGGATGAGGACCAGGGCATCATTTTCATGATTGCCAACGCCCCGCAACCGACCAACCTCGACTACCTGAACACCTACACCGACGAGTTCGTTGCGATCTTCAAGGAGTTTCCCGAGTACTACTCGTCATTCCAGATCAACGGATTCAACGGCGTGCAATCGGGCATCGGCGGTTTCCTGCTCAAGCCCTGGAACGAGCGTAGTCGCACTCAGATGGCGATCCTGCCCGAGGTTCAGGCCAAACTGGAAAGCATCCCGGGGTTGCAGATTTTCGGCTTCAACCTGCCGTCCCTGCCAGGCACCGGCGAAGGCTTGCCGTTTCAGTTCGTCATCAACTCCTCCAACGATTACGAACTGCTGCTGCAAGTGGTCGACCGGGTAAAAAAACGGGCGATGGAATCCGGCAAGTTTGCATTTGTCGACGTTGACCTGGCCTTCGACAAGCCGGAAGTGGTGGTGGATATCGACCGCGCCAAGGCCGCGCAGATGGGGGTTTCCATGCAGGATCTGGGGGGAACCCTGGCGACCCTGCTGGGCGAAGCCGAGATCAACCGTTTCACCATTGAAGGTCGCAGCTACAAGGTCATTGCCCAGGTCGAGCGAGCGTTCCGCGACAATCCGGACTGGCTGAACAATTACTACGTGAAAAACACCCAAGGCGAACTGTTGGCGTTGTCGACCCTGATCACCGTCACCGACCGTGCCCGACCGAGGCAACTGAACCAGTTCCAGCAACTCAACTCGGCCATCCTGTCCGGCGTGCCGCTGGTGAGCATGGGGGAAGCCATCGACCTCGTGCGCCAGATCGCCCGCGAAGAAGCACCGGTCGGTTTTGCCTTCGACTACGCCGGCGCATCGAGGCAGTACGTGCAGGAAGGCAGCGCCCTGTGGGTCACCTTTGCCCTGGCACTGGCGATCATTTTCCTGGTGTTGGCGGCGCAGTTCGAAAGCTTCCGCGACCCGCTGGTGATCCTGGTCACCGTGCCCCTCTCTATCTGCGGCGCGTTGATTCCGCTGTTCCTGGGTTGGTCGAGCATGAACATCTACACCCAGGTCGGTCTGGTGACGTTGATCGGGTTGATCAGCAAGCATGGCATTCTGATCGTCGAGTTCGCCAACCAGCTACGCAAGGACAAGGGCCTGACGGCGCGGGAAGCCGTGGAGGAAGCGGCGGCCATCCGCCTGCGTCCGGTGTTGATGACCACCGCGGCGATGGTGTTCGGCATGGTGCCCTTGATCATCGCCACCGGTGCTGGCGCGGTCAGCCGGTTCGACATCGGCACGGTCATCGCGACCGGCATGTCGATCGGCACGTTGTTCACCCTGTTTGTGTTGCCTTGCGTCTACACGGTTCTGGCCAAACCCGATAAGCGCTGACGCAGAAAAACCTGTGGGAGCGGGCTTGCTCGCGAAGGCGATTGATCAGTCAACTTATTGGTTGAATGACACACCGCTTTCGCGAGCAAGCCCGCTCCCACATTGAATCGTGCATGTTTGGAAGTCAGGGCAAAAAAAAGGCCTCGCAATTGCGAGGCCTTTCATTTTGGCTTCAATCGATTCAACTTTGCGGCCTCAATCCCTGAGAAAGTCCGAACATGAACAACAATAAATCATGATCGGGTCGAGTGGCCACGGATGCCTTCGCAACCCGCGGCAACGGACAATGTTCTTCTGCGCTTATCGAGCTGAGAACCTGGGGGCGTGGTTGCTCCCAGGTTGCCATCGCGATCGATGCAACTGCCAAGGCTCCTACCAGAAACAAACCTCGTGCAATTTCGAGTTTCATCGCTATAAACCCTTGATAGCGCTGCCAAACGCCGTCTCATAAAAGTAGACGAGCTTTTTCCAGTCTGCATCGCTGAACGACGAGTGGCGACGCAACTGCTTCATGTCATGGAGAGCTGCGCGACGGGCCGTCAAACGCTGTCGGCATTTCTCCAGATCGATCAGGGCCACTTCGACCTTGGCCGTCTCGCCCTCACCGGTCACGCGAACGAATACGTGCTTGTCATAAAGGCAACCGTGCTGCCAGCGGCCCTTGTGCATGCGAGCCAGGTTTTCAGCCAGGTCCTTGAGCACTCGGTCGTTAATGGCCTCACCATGACGCTCGCGACCGCCACCAGCGTACCAACGATCGATTTCCTCGAAGCCGTCCAGCGATTTGGTGACCAGCAAGGCGCGCCATTTGTGCACGGGATCGCGCTGTGCCCCACAGAAAACGATTTCCGGAACCCGTACGCCAAGCACCGTCACACCGGTGAGCGCCGCATGCTCGCGCATGACCGTAGGCCGCCCGAAAGGGTGCTGCAAGCTACGATGGATATGACCGGTCTGGCGCTTGACGTAGAGCAGTTGACCATCACTGCCCATCAGGCGTTGAACGCCACTTTCCCCGCCGCGACGGACGTTGGGTTCTTCTACCCATTCACCACGCTGATTCCAGAAGTAATCGAAACGCTCCTGGGGAACGACTTCCGTTTCTGCTGCACACTGCACTGCCATCCTGTTACCTCTTGCGTAATACGTAAACTCGCCACATGGCATAGAGCGGCAAAAAGTCCAGTTGTTCCTGGATGCGGAAACCCGCCTGCTCAAATTCCTTCTCTACGGTAGCGGCCGGTAACACAAACCGGTTTTGGTAACCTTCCTGCCCACGAGTTTTCTCCGAACGCTTGCGTTTCCAGGCCTTGAAGTTGCCATCGACCCACAGCGAAATGATCACGCTGTCGCGGGAAACCCGCTCGAATTCACGCAGGATAGCCATGCGATGCTCGGCTTCACCGATGTGGTGGAGCAAGCGCATGCAAAAAATGCTGTCGACGGCGTTGTCCGGCAAGGCGATGTCGAATGCGGATGTGTGCAAGGGTTGTACCCGCTTCACCACATCGGCCGGTTGCGCCTGGGTTGCGATCTTCAGCATGGATTCCGAGTTATCGGCACCGATGATCACACGGTTGGACTTTTCCGCCAACAAGGGCCAGAAACGCCCTGCACCACAAGGCAAATCGAGGACCAGACCAGGCTCGCCAACCAAGGCCAGCGCCTTGCGCGCCAGTTGTTCGTCACGCCAATGGGACAATCGACGGCCGAGACCTTCCTGGTGTTTGCGCAAATAGCGTTGCGCGTGTTGATCGTCGTACTTTTCTGAAAAATCGAGTTTGATCGGGCCGTCCATCATCAGGTCTCCTGAACTTCTGATAGCAACTACCTTAGATTTTGCGGTGTCGGCGACTGGTCATCCATTTGTGAAAATATCGTTATGGGAAACCCGGAATTATTACAGGGCTTTACTGAATTGATTGGGTTTTCTGGACGGCCGACTCAACGGATCAAGTTCGGGATAGCTCCACCTGAAAACGGCAGCCACTGGGCTCCATCGTCGTCAGGCTGACGCGCCAGCCCTGGTTTTCACAGATCCGCTGCACCAGTGAAAGCCCCAGGCCCAGCCCTTCCCCACGCTTTTCGTTGCCTCGAACAAAAGGTTCGAACATCGCCTCGCGTTTCTCCTCGGGAATACCCACCCCACTGTCCTCGACCACAAAGCCCGTGTCCGTCAGGGTCAGGCGGATGAAACCCTGTTCGGTGTAGTGCAAGGCATTGCGCAGCAAGTTGCCCATCACAGCGTGCAGCAGTGTTGCATTGTAGCCCTTGGCCCCAGGCTTGCCCGGCTCGAAGATCAGCTTCAGCCCTTTGCTTTCGATAGGTTCGCGCCACAGACCGACCAGATCCTCGGCTACCTGGCCCAAGGACTGCTGCGGCGACATGCTGGCGTCTTCGCGCTGAGCACGGGCCAGCATCAGGAAGGTTTGTACCAGTTCACGCATTTCTTCACACGCCCGGGCAATGCGCTCGACCTGGGCGCGACCACGTTGATCGAGAGCAGGGTTTTCCAGCAACAACTCGCAGGAACTGGCCAGGATCATCAGAGGCGTACGCAATTCGTGGCTGACGTCGCTGGTGAACAAACGCTCGCGGGTCAGGGCCTGACGCAAGCGCCCGAGGGTGGCGTCGAAAGCCACGGCCAGCTCGCCCACTTCGTCGGCGGCATAATCCGGGGCCAAAGGTGGGGCCAAGCCGAGCAGTTGATCGCGATGGCGTACCTGGCGGGCCAGCCGCACCACCGGCGCCATGACCTTGCGCGCCAGCACCCAGCCGAGAAACACCGCCAGCGCCAGGCTCAGTACGAAACCCACCAGTACCACGGCAAACAGCACCCGCTCGCGCTCTTCGAAGTCGCTCTGGTCCTGCAACAGCACGTAACGTCGGCCGTCGACGATTTCGACCATCGCGTGGTACGACAGGTTTTCACGGAAGACTTCGTGGAAACCCGGCTCCAGGTGGCGCAAATCCTTGGGCAACCTGAAATCGCCTGGTCCGTTGCTGAAGTAGAACAATTGGTCCGGTTCGGGGCGATGGCTCCAGTCCGTGACATTGTCCATCAGCAACAGGCGCTGCAAATCGCCGCCCAGGCCGGCCGAAATCAGCTTTTCCTCCACCAGGTGCACGGTCGCCACGATGCCCATGGCAAAGGCACCCGCCACCAATGCGCTCATCAGCGCAAAGGCAATGATGATGCGTTGAGCAAGGCTCTGCTTAAACTCCATCACGGCCCTCGGCCAGGCGATACCCCACACCGTGCACGGTTTGCAGCAATGGCTTGGCGAACGGCTTGTCGATCACCTGGCGCAGTTGGTGAACATGGCTGCGCAGGCTGTCGCTGTCCGGGCAGTCATCGCCCCAGAGCGCTTCTTCAAGAATTTCACGGCGCAGCACATGCGGGCTTTTCTGCATCAATACGGCCAGCAATTTCAGGCCGACCGGGTTGAGTTTCAGCAATCGGCCTTCGCGGGTGACTTCCAGGGTATCGAGGTCATAGCTCAGGTCGCCGACCTGCAAGGTCCGCCGCCCGCCGCCCTGGGTCCGGCGCATGACGGCTTCGATACGCGCCGCCAGTTCAGACAGGGCAAACGGCTTGATCAGGTAATCATCGGCGCCGGACTTGAAGCCTTGCAGACGGTCGTCCAGTTGATCACGGGCCGTGAGCATGATCACCGGCGTTTCGCGGCGGGCATCTTCGCGTAGCCGCTTGCACAGGGTATAGCCATCGATGCCGGGCAGCATGATATCGAGCACGATCAAGTCGTAATGCTCGGTGGCCGCCAGATGCAGGCCCGACAAACCATCCTGCGCACAATCCACGGTATAGCCTTTGAGTCCCAGGTAATCGGCCAGGTTGGCCAGGATATCGCGGTTGTCTTCAACCAATAGAATTCGCATGGGCATCTCTCCGTCCACAGTAACGGCCGTCATGGCCCGCGCAGCTTAAGGCCAAGTGTGGCTCAGGGCTAGGGGAAGGCTATGGGTGAATCAATTCGCTCAACCAAAATGTATGATTGACAAGTTTTTCACTATCGATTCACACGCTAACAACAGCGGCCGGTGAAGACTGTCACGCGATTGATAATAAGGAATATAAAAAATGGACTATTTGCAGACAGCCCCCCTGCGCTTTTTGCTGCTGGTCAGCGGCACCTGGTTGGCGGTATTTTTTCTGACTCGAACAGTCCTGCTCCTCACGCATCTGGATGAGGCCGGCAGCGGATTTCTGTCGGTGTTCGGTATCGGGCTGCTCTACGACCTTGGTTTCATTGCCTACGCGGCACTGCCCATGGGGCTCTACCTATTGGTGTGCCCGCCGGTCCTTTGGCGCACCCGTGGCCATCGCTGGTTTCTTCAAGGTCTGCTGACCGTCAGTCTGTTCGCGATGCTGTTCACCGCGGTGGCCGAGTGGCTGTTCTGGGATGAGTTCGGCGTTCGCTTCAACTTCATCGCCGTCGACTATCTGGTGTATTCCGACGAAGTACTGAACAACCTGCTGGAGTCGTACCCGATCGGCACGCTGCTGAGCATCCTCGCCGTGTTGGCCGTGGTCCTGAGCCTTGTATTGCGTAAAGCTTTCAACGCTACACTCGATGCGCCGTTACCCCCGCTGCGTGGCCGTCTGCTGAATGCGCTCGGTTTGTTGATCGTCGCCGGCCTGAGCCTGCAACTGCTCAGCCAAGATGCCCCGCGCGCCCAGGGCGGCAACGCCTATCAGAACGAACTGGCGAGCAACGGTCCCTACCAGTTTTTCGCCGCGTTCCGTAACAACGAACTGGACTACCCACAGTTCTACAGCACGCTGCCGTCGGCAGTGGTTGCCCAGCAGATTCGTACAGAACTGGCAGAACCCGATGCCCGCTTCGTGGGTCAGGACCCGCAGGACATCCGTCGGCAAATCGATAACCCGGGCACGTTGCGCAAGCCCAACATCGTGCTGGTCACCATTGAAAGTTTCAGCGCCAAGTACATGGGCAGCAACGGCGACACCCGCAACCTGACGCCCAACCTTGATGCCTTGCGCCAACAGAGCCTGTATTTCAATAACTTCTACGCCACCGGCACCCGCACCGATCGCGGCCTGGAAGCCATCACCCTGGCGATTCCGCCAACGCCCGGTCGCTCGATCGTCAAGCGCGTGGGTCGTGAAAGCGGTTTTGCCAGCCTTGGCCAGCAACTCAATGCCGTGGGCTATGACAGCGTATTTGTTTACGGCGGCCGCGGTTATTTCGACAACATGAATGCGTTCTTCAGTGGCAATGGTTATCGCGTCGTAGACCAGAGCAGCGTCGAGGAGTCGGAGATTCACTTCAAGAATGCCTGGGGCATGGCAGACGAAGATCTCTACAATCAGACACTGAAACTGGCCGATGCCGACTATGCCAAACAGCAGCCATTCCTGCTGCAGTTGATGACGACGTCCAACCATCGCCCTTACACCTATCCGGACAACCGGATCGACATCAAGTCCGGCAACGGCCGTGACGGCGCGGTGAAATACACCGACTACGCCATCGGTCGGTTTCTCGATCAGGCGCGTCAGAAACCCTGGTTTGACAATACAATCTTCGTCTTTGTCGCGGACCACACCGCAGGCAGCGCCGGCAAGGAAGACTTGCCCATCGCCAACTATCAGATTCCGCTGTTCATCTATGCACCCAAGTTGATCGAGGCTCGGGAAACTGCACAATTGGCCAGCCAGATCGATCTGGCGCCGACCTTGCTCGGCCTGCTCAATCTGGATTATGAATCGACATTCTTTGGACGTAACCTGTTGCAGGATAACCCGCTGCCGCCACGGGTGGTCGTCGGTAACTACCAGCACCTGGGGTTGTTCGACGGCAAGGACCTGGCGATTTTGAGCCCTCGCCAGGGATTGCGTCGCCACGATGACGCGCTGACCGAAAGCCGCGAGTCCCGGTCGACCGCCAATGACCCGTTGATCACCCGCGCCATCACTTATTACCAAACCGCCAGTTATGGCTTCAAGCAACAGCTACTTGGCTGGAAGGCGCCCAAGGAGGGTGCCGGTCAAGTCGGCGAACGTTAACCGAATCGCCCCGGGCTGATGCCCCGGGGCTTTTTCCTTTGTTCAGGATCCACCATGTCATCAACCGCTGTCCGCCCTGCCCCGCGCCCACTCAACTTTTGGGTGTGCCTGGGGGTTCCCGCCGTTGCGGCGATCATTCTGGTGTTGCTCGAACTGACCTCACTGGACATGGACCTTGCCAAGCTGTTCTACGACCCGGTCGCGGGTGACTTCATCGGACGGCACAGTTACTTCCTGGAAAACATCCTGCACGATCGCGCCAAGCAAGTCGTCATCGCCTTCTCGGTGTTTGCCGTCCTCGGCTTCATCGCCTCGTTCTTCATGGCCAGGCTTAAACCGTACAAGCGGGAACTGGGTTGCCTGGTGTTGTCCCTGGGCCTGGCGACCTCCTTTGTCACGCCAATGAAAGCGGTGACGGCGGTGCAATGCCCATGGAGCCTTGAGCAATTCGGCGGTCATGAGACGTACAGCGAACTGTTGAGCCCTCGCCCGCATACCGATAAACCGGGACGCTGCTGGCCTGGCGGCCATGCGGCCACCGGCTTCACCCTGTTTGCCCTGTTTTTCGTACTGCGTGATCGTCGCCCGCGCATGGCTCGTGCGGCATTTGTCTTTGCATTTGCCCTGGGTTCGGTGTTTTCCATCGGGCGGATGATGCAGGGGGCGCACTTTTTCTCGCACAACGTGTGGACGGCGGTGTTCTGCTGGCTGATTTGCCTGGGGTCGTATTACTGGATTCTGTATCGGCCGGCATTAAAGACTGAGCAAATAACCAAAGCGGCACCGGTCACCGCCTGAGTAGATCAAGAGATCGCAGCCTTCGGCAGCTCCTGCAGGGGATCGCGTTCTTCTGTATTACTGGGTTCTGTATCGGCCTGCTTCCATGACTGGGCGAATCGCCAAGGCAGAACCGGTCAATGCCTGAGAAGATCAAAAGATCGCAGCCTTCGGCAGCTCCTACAGAGGCATGCGATCTTTTGACCGGCAATAAAAAACCCCGCCTGCTGTCGCAGGCGGGGTTTTTTCGTACAGGGGTAAGGCTGGCTTACATCATGCCGCCCATGCCGCCCATACCGCCCATGTCTGGCATACCGCCGCCAGCACCGCCGTCTTTCTTCGGTGCATCAGCAACAGCAGCTTCGGTGGTCAGGATCAGACCGCCGATCGAGGCTGCAGCTTGCAGAGCCGAACGGGTCACCTTGGTTGGGTCCAGGATGCCCATTTCGATCATGTCGCCGTACTCGCCAGTCGCAGCGTTGTAGCCGAAGCTGCCTTCGCCGTTCTTGACCTTGTCGACGACTACGCTTGGCTCGTCGCCGGAGTTGGCAACGATCTGGCGCAGTGGCGCTTCAACAGCGCGACGCAGAACAGCGATACCCACGTCCTGATCGGCGTTGTCGCCTTTCAGTTCGGTCAGTGCTTCCAGAGCACGGATCAGGGCCACGCCACCGCCAGGTACCACGCCTTCTTCAACGGCTGCACGGGTAGCGTGCAGGGCGTCTTCAACGCGGGCTTTCTTCTCTTTCATTTCAACTTCGGAACCAGCGCCAACCTTGATCACTGCAACGCCGCCGGACAGCTTGGCCAGACGCTCTTGCAGTTTTTCACGGTCGTAGTCCGAGGAAGTCTCGGCAACCTGGGCACGGATCTGAGCGATGCGTGCTTCGATGTCGCCGTGTACGCCAGCACCGTCAACGATGATGGTGTTTTCCTTGGACAGGGTCACGCGCTTGGCGCTGCCCAGGTTTTCCAGGGTTGCGCTTTCCAGGCTCAGGCCGATCTCTTCGGAGATCACGGTACCGCCGGTCAGAACGGCGATGTCCTGCAGCATGGCCTTGCGACGGTCGCCGAAGCCTGGCGCCTTGACGGCTGCGACTTTGACGATGCCACGCATGTTGTTCACAACCAGAGTCGCCAGGGCTTCGCCTTCAACGTCTTCGGCCACGATCAGCAGTGGACGGCCGGCTTTGGCAACGGCTTCCAGCACTGGCAGCATTTCGCGGATGTTCGAGATCTTCTTGTCGACCAGCAGGATCAGCGGGCCGTCCAGCTCAGCGACCATGGTCTCTGGCTTGTTGACGAAGTACGGGGACAGGTAGCCACGGTCGAACTGCATGCCTTCAACAACCGACAGTTCGTTTTCCAGGCCCGAGCCTTCTTCAACGGTGATCACGCCTTCTTTACCGACTTTTTCCATGGCTTCGGCAATGATGTCGCCGATGGAGTTGTCGGAGTTGGCGGAGATGGTGCCTACCTGAGCGATAGCCTTGGTGTCGGCGCATGGCTTGGACAGGGCTTTGAGCTCTTTGACGATTGCGATGGTCGCCTTGTCGATACCGCGCTTCAGATCCATCGGGTTCATGCCGGCAGCGACGGCCTTCAGGCCTTCGTTGACGATCGACTGAGCCAGAACGGTAGCGGTGGTGGTGCCGTCGCCTGCGTCATCGTTGGCACGGGAGGCAACGTCTTTGACCAGCTGCGCGCCCATGTTTTCGAAACGGTCTTCCAGTTCGATTTCTTTGGCTACGGAAACGCCGTCCTTGGTGATGGTCGGAGCGCCGAAGCTCTTCTCGATGATCACGTTACGGCCTTTCGGGCCCAGGGTCGCTTTTACTGCGTCAGCCAGGACGTTGACACCGGTGAGCATTTTCTTGCGGGCGGAATCGCCGAATTTAACTTCTTTAGCAGCCATGATCGATATTCCTTAAATACTTTGAAGTAGCGGGAAAATGAGCGGGTAATCAGCCTTCGATAACAGCGAGGATTTCGTTCTCGCTCATTACCAGCAGGTCTTCGCCGTCGACTTTCACAGTGTTGCTGCCGGAGTAAGGACCGAACACAACCTTGTCGCCCACTTTCACGGACAGTGCACGCACTTCACCGCTTTCCAGTACGCGGCCGGTGCCTACAGCGAGGATTTCGCCGCTGTTGGCTTTTTCAGCAGCCGAACCTGGCAGGACGATACCGCCAGCGGTTTTCTTTTCTTCTTCGCTGCGACGGATGACGACGCGGTCATGCAGAGGACGAAGCTTCATTGTCGATCTCTCCTAATTGTGGTTTTCATCGGCCGGTGTAGTCCCGGCGGGTTTAACAAAGGCCGGCGGTGCCGGTTGCGGTTCGTCAAGCGAACCGCGGAAGTCTGTCTGGCGTGTTCGCCAGAAACCTTGCGGTGACCGTTACATAAGGGCGCATAAGCTTATTACAAGGGCGGGCAGCGAAAATTTTTCAGGTCGGTGCCCCGCAAACGAACACGGCACCCGAAGGTGCCGTGTCGATGGGCGTTTTATTTGGTATCGCGGTGTTCGAACTCGCCTTCGATCACATTCGGTTCACGCCCCAAAGGCTCGCGGGGGGCTGGACCGCCACGGGCCTGGAGGTCGTCGGCGAACGCGCGCTGACGCATGGCCTGCTCTTCGGCGCGCTGGCGCATCTTGCCCGCCAGCAGACGGCGACTGAACGGCAGCAGCATGATCAGGCCGATCACATCGCTGATGAAACCCGGAAGAATCAGCAGGCCACCGGCCAATGCCAGCATCAGGCCTTCGAGCATGGTCTGGGCCGGCAACTCGCCGCGGTTCAGGCTTTCACGGGCTCGCAGGGCCGTGGCCAGGCCGGCGATACGCAGCACGAACACACCGAACATCGAGCCGAGAATGATCAGCAGCAGGGCCGGGAAAAACCCGATGGACCCTGCCACCTTGACGAATACGAACAGCTCCAACACCGGGAACAGCAGAAAGAGCAACAAAAAAGGGCGCATCAAATGGTTCCTCAACGCAAGAATGCCTTGCCAGTTCACCTTAGATGACGTCGCCGTTTCGTGAATTCAAGCGTCGGCCACTTCATTTTTCGGCCAATGTTCGGCGTGAGCCAGAGAAACCAAGGCTTCGCGGACTTGTGTCGGCGTATTACAAGGAGCTTGAAACGGCAACCAGTAAAGGCTCTGGCCGATACGCAGGTGCATGCCTTCGGTATCGATGCCGGCCATTTGCGCCGGCACGTTTTTCGGCAGCCCGGCCAGCTCGACGTAATGGGCGATGGCCTTGGCGTGATCCGCGTTCATGTGCTCGACCATGCTCACTTCGGCCTTGCCGGCGAACGGGTTGGCCAGAGTCAGGTCGTTGACCCAATGAATCGCGCCAAAACCGCCGATGTAACGGTGGCGCACCGGCTTGAGCACCCAGAAATCGAAATCGTGGGCCTTGTGATAACCCTGCGACTCCGGGAAGTAGCGGTAGTAACGCTCGGAAGCGGCTTCTATGGCGGCTTCGTCTTCGAGCTGCTGTGCCTCAGCCAGGTAGGTCAGGCGACCAACGGCCTGGACATCTTCAGCCCCACGCTCACCCACGAACAGCGAGCATTTCGGGTCTTTCTGCAGATTATGCGTGTGCTGCGCGATGCGGCTGATCAGGATCAGCGGCCGACCCTGCTCATCCAGGCAGTACGGAACCACGGAGCCGAACGGAAAACCGGGCATTGACTTGGAGTGCGTCGAGAGCACTCCACGGTATTCCTTGAGGAGCAATTCTCGTGCATGCTTAGCCGCTTCAACGCTCAATTTATGACTCCTTAAATAGAATCCGTCATAAAAACGGACAAGCTGCTGGTGAAAGTCCCAGCATGCCATCGGGGGCAGTTCTCATGTGCAGCCGGGCCACATCAGGCGCAGATCGAGAGGCTCTCTACAAGGAAACCACTCAGACCTGCTTCCGGGGGACATGCGAATGCAACTCACTGACAAAGTAATCATTATCACTGGCGGTTGCCAGGGTTTAGGTCGCTCCATGGCCGAGTATTTCGCCGGCAAGGGCGCGAAACTCGCCCTGGTCGACCTCAATCAGGAAAAACTCGACGCCGCTGTCGCGGCCTGCAAGGCCAAGGGTGTCGAAGCCCGAGCTTACCTGTGCAACGTCGCCAACGAAGAGCAAGTGACCCACATGGTCGCCCAGGTCGCCGAAGATTTCGGCGCGATCCACGGCCTGATCAACAATGCCGGGATCCTGCGTGACGGCCTGTTGCTCAAGGTCAAGGATGGCGAAATGACCAAGATGAGCCTGGCCCAGTGGCAGTCGGTCATCGACGTCAACCTGACCGGCGTGTTCCTGTGCACCCGTGAAGTCGCGGCGAAAATGGTCGAGCTGAACAACAGCGGCGCGATCATCAATATCTCGTCGATTTCCCGTGCCGGCAACATCGGCCAGACCAACTACTCGGCGGCCAAGGCCGGTGTCGCTGCGGCGACCGTGACCTGGGCCAAGGAACTGGCGCGCTACGGCATTCGCGTGGCCGGAATTGCACCGGGCTTCATCGAAACCGAGATGACCCTGGGCATGAAGCCTGAAGCGCTGGAAAAAATGACTGCCGGCATTCCGCTCAAGCGTATGGGCAAGCCGGAAGAGATCGCCCATTCGGCGGCGTACATCTTCGAGAACGACTATTACACCGGTCGGATTCTGGAGATGGATGGCGGGTTGCGGATCTAAAGGCACCACAAAACAAATGTGGGAGCGGGCTTGCTCGCGAATGCGTTGGATCAGTCAACCATCTGTTGAATGACACACCGCATTCGCGAGCAAGCCCGCTCCCACAGGGGAAAGCATTTCAGATCATCAATCGTCGCTGATGCTGATGTTCGGCATCGCCGGCGTCAAAGCTTCCTGCAATACGATCCGCGCACCGACATGACGCGCCAGCTCCTGGTAAACCATGGCGATCTGGCTGTCAGGCTCGGCGATCACCGTCGGCTTGCCGCCATCGGCCTGTTCGCGGATGACCATCGACAGCGGCAACGAGGCCAGCAGCTCGACGCCATACTGGTTGGCCAGCTTCACGCCACCGCCCTCACCGAACAGATGCTCGGCATGTCCGCAGTTGGAGCAGATGTGCACGGCCATGTTTTCCACCACGCCCAGCACCGGAATGTTGACCTTGCGGAACATTTCCACGCCCTTGCGCGCGTCCAGCAAGGCCAGGTCCTGCGGAGTGGTCACGATGACCGCACCGGCCACCGGCACTTTCTGCGCCAGGGTCAGCTGGATGTCACCGGTACCCGGCGGCATGTCGATGACCAGATAATCCAGGTCGCCCCACGCGGTTTGGGTCACCAGTTGCAGCAAGGCACCGGAGACCATCGGACCACGCCAGACCATCGGTGTGTTGTCATCGGTGAGGAAGGCCATGGACATCACTTCGACGCCATGGGACTTGAGCGGAACGAACCATTTCTGATCCTTGACCTCAGGTCGGGTGCGCTCCGGGATACCAAACATGATGCCTTGGCTCGGACCGTAGATGTCCGCATCGAGAATACCGACCTTGGCGCCTTCGCGAGCCAGGGCCAGGGCCAGGTTGGCCGCGGTGGTGGACTTGCCCACGCCACCCTTGCCGGACGCCACGGCCACCACGTTCTTGACGTTGGCCAGCCCCGGGATCTGCGCCTGGGCCTTGTGCGCGGCGATCACGCTGGTGATATCAACTTTGGCACTCGACACGCCATCCAGACCTTGAATGGCCATTTCCAGCATCTGCGCCCAGCCACTCTTGAACAGACCGGCGGCGTAACCCAATTCGAGCTGGACGCTGACGCGGTCGCCCTGGATGTCGATGTTGCGCACGCACCCGGCGCTGACCGGGTCCTGGTTCAGGTAAGGGTCGGTGTATTGGCGAAGGACGGCTTCCACCGCTGCGCGATTGACGGCGCTCATGGGCAACTCCGAAAACAGGACTGGAAAAGATGATGGGTATCGTACCTCAAAAGATCGCAGCCTTCGGCAGCTCCTGTAGGAGCTGCCGAAGGCTGCGATCTTTTCTGGCTGCTCATCCAATGAAACAGGCTCACAGGATGAAAAATATGCGCCAGCGCTTTATAGTGGCCGACCTCCGTTTCATCAAGTAGCCGAGCCCCATGTCCGAGCCACGCAAGATCCTCGTCACCAGCGCCCTGCCCTATGCCAATGGTTCGATCCATCTTGGCCACATGCTGGAATACATCCAGACCGATATGTGGGTGCGCTTCCAGAAGCACCGCGGCAATCAATGCATCTATGTCTGCGCCGACGACGCCCACGGTTCGGCGATCATGCTGCGCGCGGAAAAGGAAGGCATCACCCCGGAACAACTGATCGCCAACGTCCAGGCTGAACACAGCGCCGACTTTGCCGACTTCCTGGTCGACTTCGACAATTTCCACTCCACTCACGCCGAAGAAAACCGTGAGCTGTCGAGCCAGATCTACCTGAAGCTGCGTGACGCCGGGCACATCGCCACGCGCTCGATCACCCAGTATTTCGACCCGGAAAAGAAAATGTTCCTGGCCGACCGCTTCATCAAGGGCACCTGCCCGAAATGCGGCACCGAAGACCAGTACGGCGACAACTGCGAAAAATGCGGCGCGACCTACGCGCCAACCGACCTGAAGGATCCGAAGTCGGCGATCTCCGGTGCCACCCCGGTGCTCAAGGATTCCCAGCACTTCTTCTTCAAGCTGCCGGACTTCCAGGCCATGCTGCAAACCTGGACCCGCAGCGGCACCCTGCAGGATGCCGTGGCCAACAAGATCGCCGAATGGCTGGATGCCGGCCTGCAACAGTGGGACATCTCCCGCGATGCGCCGTACTTCGGTTTCGAGATCCCCGACGAGCCGGGCAAATACTTCTACGTGTGGCTGGATGCGCCGATCGGCTACATGGCCAGCTTCAAGAACCTGTGCAACCGCACGCCGGAGCTGGACTTCGACGCGTTCTGGGGCAAGGACTCCACCGCCGAGCTGTACCACTTCATCGGCAAGGACATCGTCAACTTCCACGCCCTGTTCTGGCCAGCCATGCTCGAAGGCGCCGGCTACCGCAAGCCGACCGGGATCAACGTGCACGGCTACCTGACCGTCAACGGCCAGAAGATGTCCAAGTCCCGCGGCACGTTCATCAAGGCCCGCACCTACCTGGATCACCTGTCGCCGGAATACCTGCGCTACTACTACGCGTCCAAGCTCGGGCGTGGCGTCGACGACCTCGACCTGAACCTCGAAGACTTCGTGCAGAAGGTCAACTCGGACCTGGTGGGCAAGGTCGTCAACATCGCCAGCCGTTGTGCCGGCTTCATTCACAAAGGCAATGCTGGCGTCATGGTCGACACCAACGCCGCGCCTGAACTGACCGACGCATTCCTGGCCGCCGCGCCAGGCATTGCCGACGCCTACGAAGCCCGCGACTTCGCCCGCGCCATGCGCGAGATCATGGGCCTGGCCGACCGCGCCAACGCCTGGATCGCCGACAAGGCTCCGTGGTCGCTGAACAAGCAGGAAGGCAAGCAGGATGAAGTCCAGGCGATCTGCGCCACCGGCGTCAACCTGTTCCGCCAGTTGGTGATCTTCCTCAAGCCCGTGCTGCCGCTGCTGGCCGCCGACGCCGAGGCGTTCCTCAACGTCGCACCGCTGACCTGGAACGACCACGCGACCTTGCTCGCCAACCATCAGTTGAACGAGTTCAAGCCGCTGATGACCCGCATCGACCCGGTCAAGGTACAAGCCATGACCGACGCCTCGAAAGAAGACCTGACCGCCAGCCAGACCGACACCGGCGAAGCCGCACCTGCCGGCAATGGCGAACTGGCCAAGGATCCTCTGTCGCCGGAAATCGAGTTCGACACCTTCGCGGCAGTCGATTTGCGCGTCGCGCTGATCGTCAAGGCCGAACACGTGGAAGGCGCAGACAAGCTGCTGCGCCTGACCCTGGACATCGGTGACGAGCAACGCAACGTGTTCTCCGGGATCAAGAGCGCTTACCCGGACCCGTCCAAGCTCGATGGCCGCCTGACCATGATGATCGCCAACCTCAAGCCACGGAAAATGAAGTTCGGCATCTCCGAAGGCATGGTGATGGCAGCCGGTCCTGGCGGTGAAGAGATCTACCTGCTCAGCCCTGACAGCGGCGCCAAGCCGGGTCAGCGCATCAAGTAAGATCTGCGGCAAACCGATCCCACAGTCGTGCCTGGCGCGACTGTGGGATTTTCATGTCTGGCCCATACTGACTCCTGTAGGAGCTGCCGCAGGCTGCGATCTTTTGATCTTGGCTTTTGTAAGAGCAAGATCAAAAGATCGCAGCCTGCGGCAGCTCCTACAGAGTTATCCAGCATCGGATAGGGACGATCATGACCGAAACGCTTCTGACGCTTATCAGTACAGCCCTGATCAACAACCTCGTGTTGCACTGGCCGCTGAGCGTCGATCCGCTGTTGGCCGGCCAGCGCCGTCAGGTCCATGCCTTGGGCATTGCGACGACGTGCCTGATGTTGATCGTGGGCATGCTCGGCTACGCGCTCTATAACTGGCTGCTGATGCCGCTGCAATTGACGGCGCTGCGTCTGTTTGTGTTTCTGCCATTGAGCGTGTTGCTGATCGGCCCGTTGCTGAAGCTGCTGGCGCGGGTATTTTCGACACTGTCGTTCGAAAGCCTCTGGCCGTTGCTGCTGGGCAATGCCGGCGTACTCGGCGTGGCCTTGCTCAATGTTCAGGAGGACAAAGGCTTGTTTCACGCCACAGCCTTGAGCCTGGGTGCCGGGTTGGGTTTCTGGCTTGTGTTGAGCCTGTTCACTGATTTGCGTGAACGCACGGCCGACAACGATGTGCCCCTGCCCTTTCGTGGCCTGCCGATCGACCTGATCGGTGCCGGCCTGATCGCAGTGGTTTTTCTCGGATTCAGCGGACTGATCAAAACATGAGTCTGATTCAACTCATCGACGCACTCTTGCCGCAAACCCAATGCGGCAAGTGCGGCCACCCCGGGTGCAAGCCGTACGCCGAAGGCATTGCCAGCGGCGAACCAATCAACAAATGCCCGCCCGGCGGCAACGAAACCATCGCGGCCCTGGCCGAGTTGCTGAAGGTGCCGGTGCTGGAACTGGACATCACTCGCGGCTCGGCACCTGCGCAGATTGCCTATATCCGCGAAGCCGAGTGTATCGGTTGCACCAAGTGCATTCAGGCCTGCCCGGTCGATGCCATCGTCGGGGCGGCCAAATTGATGCACACGGTGATCATCGATGAGTGCACCGGTTGCGACCTCTGCGTAGCACCCTGCCCGGTAGACTGCATCGAAATGCGCCCGCTGCCGCTGGACACTGTATTGCCGGTTGTCGGGGGCCTGGCCCTCACACCGCAAGCGCAGCAGGCCCGTACCCTCAAGCGCGATCACGCGCGGCGCCGCTTCGAACAGCGCAATGCCCGCTTGCAGCGCGAAGAACAACAGAAAATCGCCGAACGCCAGGCCCGACAACGTGCCACGCAACCTAGCGAAGCGACAGTCGACCCGGTACAGGCCGCCCTCGAGCGCGTCCGCGCACAGAAAGCCGCCACTGCCGATGCCGCGCTGAAAAAGGCGAAGATCGATGTGGCGATGAGTCGGGCGCAGCTGCACAAGTCGCTGAAAGCCTTCGGACATCCACCGACCTTCGAACAGCAATCGCAGTTGATTGTCCTGCAACAGCAGTTCGAAGACGCCGAACAAAACCTGGCGCAACTGGAAAGCGCCGCGCCACCTGCCACTGCGCCGACGGTCGCAACGGTGTCGTCAAATGATGCTGATCTGAAACGGGCCAAGATCCAGTTGGCCATGCGCCGTGCCGAACTCAAGAAGGCTCAGGCCAATGAAGCACCGGCGGAGCACATCGAAGCCCTGGAGCGCGCACTCGGCGAAGCCGAACGCCAGGTGAACGCCCATGCCAGCCCTTGAAACCGTTGATGAGCGCCTGCAGCAGGCCATGAAGCTGGTGCTGCTGGCCACGCTGCCGGGAGTGCTCGCCGCGTTCTGGCTATACGGCTGGGGCGTGTTGATCAACCTGGTTCTGGCGGCCGCTGCTGCGCTGGCCGTTGAAGCTGCCGTCGTGCAATGGCGCAAGCGACCGCTGGTGCCAACCCTGAGTGACGGTAGCGCGCTGGTCAGTGCCACCTTGCTGGCTCTGGCGCTGCCGCCCTACTGCCCATGGTGGCTGCCCCTCAGTGCTGCTGCCTTTGCGATGATCTTTGGCAAACACTTGTATGGCGGCGTCGGCTCGAATCCCTTCAACCCGGCGATGCTCGGATTTGCTCTGGTGCTGGTGGCCTTTCCCCAACCCATGACCCATTGGCCATCGCCCCATGGCATGGACCTGTTGAGTGGCTTGAAGCAAGTGTTCGGATTCGCTCAGGCACCGGATGCGTGGGTGCAGGCCACGGCACTGGACAGCCTGCGGATCAACAAAAACCTGACCATGGATGAACTGTTTGCCGGCAATCCGGCATTCGGCCATTACGGCGGACGTGGTGTGGAGTGGGTGAACCTGGCGTTTCTGGCGGGCGGAATGTTTCTCCTGCAACGAAGGGTGATCAGCTGGCATGCCCCGGTCGGCATGCTGGCCAGCCTGTTCGTCATCAGCCTGCTGTGCTGGAACGGTTCGGGCTCCGACTCCCATGGCTCGCCGCTGTTTCACCTGCTGACCGGTGCGACCATGCTGGGGGCGTTCTTCATCATTACCGAACCGGTATCCGGCGCCAGAAGCCCTGGGGCAAAACTATTGTTCGGCGTCGGCGTCGGGCTCCTGACTTATCTGATTCGTACCTGGGGTGGCTATCCGGACGGCATCGCCTTTGCCGTGCTGTTGATGAACCTGTGCGTGCCGGCGCTGGAGCGATTCGTGGCGGCCAGACAACAGCCGGAGGCGTCATGAGCCGGACATCAAGCATCACGCTTCTGGTGTTTTTGGCCGCACTGGGCATGGGTGTGACGTACTTCGTGCAACTCGGCAGCGCGCCGCGCATTGCAGCCGAACAGCGCCTGCTCGACAGCCGGAATCTGCTGGACCTGATACCGTCAGACCGCTACGACAATCAACCACTCGACCACCCCATCAGGATCGAAACAACCACCCTGGCAAACAGCACCTTGCTCGGTGGCTATCTGGCAACACGGGGCGAGCAACCCGTCGCGCTGTTACTGCGCAGTCAAACCCTTGGCTACGCCGGTGCCATCGAGCTACTGATTGCTGTCGATGCCAATGGCAGGTTGCTGGGCGTCAAAACCCTCAAACAGTCGGAAACACCTGGACTGGGGGCACGGATCGCCGACTGGCCCAATGGCTGGCTGCAGATTTTTTCCGGAAAATCCCGAACAGAACCCAGTGACAGCGGTTGGGCGCTGAAAAAGGATCTGGGGCAGTTCGATCAGATCGCAGGCGCGACCATCACCTCTAGAGCAGTGATCAATGCCGTGCACGATGCCTTGCGCTACTTTGATGAACACCGGCAACAACTGCTCGGGAACCCTGCCCATGGATAACTCATCGACGCTGCGCAACGCCCTGATGCTGACGCCACTGATCGGCGCCACCCATTCGCTGATGGCCGCACTTGGCCTGTGCCTGATGTTCATGCTGGTGACCCAGTTGTTCAGCCTGGCCATGGGCGCCCTGCGACCCCGATTGGTCCCGGCGGCCCGCTTGCCGGCCAGCGTTCTGTTGGCCGCCACGCTTACCAGTTGCGTTGAACTCATGGCACAAGTCTGGTCGCTGCAATGGCAGCAGCATCTGGGGTTTTATGTCGCCATGATCGCCTTGCAATGCGTCGTACTGGAGCACACCGGGTTCTTTCAAAACGGCTGGCGCCAGTGCCTGCGACTCAGTGGGCTGTTTGTCACGCTGATGATCGCTATGGGACTGCTGCGCGAACTCATCGGCACCGCAACCCTCGGAAACCGACTGTCGTGGCTGTCCGGTGCAAAGCAAACTGACTGGCACGGCTGGGTGCTGGTGGCCGATGGCGGTCTGCGCCTGGCCACATTGGTTCCTGGCGGGTTCATTCTGCTCGGACTGCTGATCGCCGCCTGGCAGGCCTGGCGCCCCAAACCCACACATTGATTGCCTACGAGGAAACGCACTGCCCATGAATGCCGCAAAACGTCTGGAAATTTTCCGCAGGCTGCACGAAGACAACCCGGAACCCAAGACCGAACTGGCCTATTCCTCACCGTTCGAATTACTGATTGCCGTAATTCTCTCGGCGCAGTCGACCGACGTCGGCGTCAACAAGGCCACCGCCAAGCTGTTCCCGATTGCCAATACCCCGGCAGCGATCCATGCCCTGGGTGTCGAGGGACTGTCGGAGTACATCAAGACCATCGGCCTGTACAACAGCAAAGCGAAAAACGTGATCGAAACCTGCCGCTTGCTGGTCGAGCGTCATGCCGGTGAAGTGCCGCAAACCCGCGAAGAACTGGAAGCGCTGCCCGGCGTCGGCCGCAAAACCGCCAATGTGGTACTCAATACGGCATTCCGTCAGTTGACCATGGCTGTCGACACGCACATTTTCAGGGTCAGCAATCGCACCGGCATTGCGCCCGGCAAGAATGTGGTGGAGGTCGAGAAAAAACTGATGAAATTCGTGCCCAGGGAGTACCTGCTCGACTCCCATCACTGGCTGATCCTTCACGGCCGCTATGTCTGCCTGGCCCGCAAGCCCCGATGCGGAAGCTGCCGGATCGAGGACTTGTGCGAATACAAGCACAAAACCTCCGACGATTGAGGCGCTATTGGGATTATTGATTTGTCGATTGAAAAAATCTTTTTTACCCGCCGGGAGATTGTCGATATAAGGAGCGCCAAAGGCCTTCTTAGCCTGGAGCAATTAAATGAGTACTGGCAAAGAGCAATTGGACGTAGAAGACGACTTCACCACCGCCGAAACCGATGACGCCGAGCCGGTGGTTGAAGTAGCGAAAACTAATCTGAGCAAACGCCGCACCATCGACAATCTGCTGGAGGAGCGCCGACTGCAAAAGCAATTGGCCGACTACGATTTTGACTTATGACACCTGAAAGCCTCCCGAAACGGAGGCTTTTTTTTAAGTGCCATACTTCGACAAACGCCCCTTGTCGCCCAGATACGCCATCACACCAGACCGTTGCGTTGTGCCAGCTCGATCAAATCGACCAGGGACCTTGCATTGAGTTTGAGCAACAGGCGGGTCTTGTAAGTACTGACTGTTTTATTGCTGAGAAACATTCCATCGGCAATTTCCTTATTGGTCTTCCCTCTGGCCAACTGCTGCAGGACCATCATTTCCCGCCCCGACAACCGATCAACCATGTCGGACTCACTGGCGTTCCCCAAACTGCAACGCACGGTATGCAAGGCTTGATTGGGAAAGTAACTGTAACCTGACAATACGGCCTTTATTGCACTGAGCAACTCCGTCAGGTCTTGTTGTTTGCAAACATAACCGGCCGCACCGGATTGCATGCAACGCATGGAAAAATGCCCCGGCGCCTGGGAAGTCAGGATCAGTACTTTCATTGGCATTGAGGTCGAAGACAAACGCGCGATGACTTCCAATCCGTCCAGCTTCGGAATCCCGATATCCAGAATGACAATATCCGGCGCAAGTTCACGGGCTAGTTGCAGTGCATCCACACCATTATCGGTTTCTGCAATAACTTCGTAGCCATGACGCTCCATTAGCATACGTACCGCAAGACGAATGACGGGGTGATCATCCACGATCAGCACTTTATTCATGGGCAAGTCCAATTTTCGCTGTTCGAATTTTTAGAGCCCGCACAATAGCCTAGTCGTTTCACCCATGGCATGTCGCCCCTTCCAACCACCCACACCAAGAGACATACCCTACAAACAACACGGATTTCTCCTACAAAAATCCCTCGAACGGAATGAGTTGAAAACTGTATCAGCGTCATGGTGGCGCAGTTTTCAGCAATCGGCTCTATCGACTTACGAACAGAATTTTCCAAAAGCCAGCTTGAACGGCCGCGCCCTGACAAACATAAGAATCTATTTCTACGTTAATAACTTAACTGATATTTTCGCGCTCAACATTCACACCAGAAACATCACACACAAGGTATCCAATTATTCTTACAGCAAATTATATTTTTTGAGCAATCATTAAAACATCCCCAACAATCATCAAAAAGCTATAAAACAACCACATCAAACAAATCTCAAAAGCCATTCAAGAAATGAGAACTCAACATGAGCACAGAACATGACAAAAAAAAGCCATTCACCAACCCAATGACAATCATTGCGATATTTGCAACACTCTCTGAAACCTCGGCCGCCGTTTCTCTGCCCTTCCTTGACCAAGAGGAAAGAGAAATCTATGTCTGGTTTCTGATCAGCTTTCCGTTTTATTTACTTTTGCTTTTTTTCGCGACACTCAATTTCAACTACCGATCACTGTATGCGCCTTCCGACTTTGAAAAGGGAAAACACTTCATGAAGGCGATGGAAGATGTTGGGCGGTCGGAAAAAAAAGTGTCCGGGAAGTCGTCCGCGCTTCCCGCTATGGAAACGTCAGCGAACGGCCAGCAGCCAGGTCGGTCGCCCTGCGGTGCACAGGACCCGCCAACGGAAATTGGTCTGCACAGCACCGTCTTCGCTCAGCATCAACTTCAGTTACCGGAATTTGTAAAAGACCTGTGCATCGTTGATACACGCGGTATGAGCAAGGAGGTCGAGTTTGAAACGCTGCTGGAAAAAATCCAGAAGCCGCGGGAAAAGATGGCGTACGTGATTCTGTTTATCACTTGTGCCATTTCAGAGACCTTACTGAAGGCCAGTGCGCTCAACCACTCCAGGCAGACCAGAAAGCACTGCTCCGCCTTTTACATTGCCTACGATCCGGTCTCGCACAGGTTGACGGTCATTGATCAAGCCGGGCAACCGGCAAACAACAACGTGTAGAGCAGGACAGACCAAGGAGAAAGACAGGAAACCGTCAGCGTCAACACCAACAACGCGATAAGTGGCGTCACACCCCGTTTTCAGGTGCCTGACCTCGTCGAGGACGAGGTCAGGCACCCATCACGATCTCAAAGGTCTCAGAACAGCTTCCGGCCTTTGTTCGCAGCAATGCGCATGCGCAGGGCGTTGAGCTTGATGAAGCCCGCAGCATCTGCCTGGTTGTACGCGCCGCCATCTTCTTCGAAAGTAGCGATGTTGGCGTCGAACAGCGAGTCGTCGGACTTGCGGCCAGTGACGATCACGTTGCCCTTGTACAGTTTCAGGCGCACAACGCCGTTCACATTGACCTGGGACGCATCGATCATCTGTTGCAGCATCAGACGCTCAGGGCTCCACCAGTAGCCGGTGTAGATCAGGCTGGCGTACTTGGGCATCAACTCGTCTTTGAGGTGAGCCACTTCGCGGTCCAGGGTGATCGATTCGATCGCACGGTGGGCACGCAGCATGATGGTGCCGCCAGGGGTTTCGTAGCAGCCACGGGACTTCATGCCCACATAGCGGTTCTCGACGATGTCGAGACGGCCGATACCGTGTTCACCACCGATACGATTCAGGGTCGCCAGCACGGTGGCCGGAGTCATTTCGACGCCGTCCAGCGCGACGATGTCGCCGTTGCGGTAGGTCAGTTCCAGGTACTGCGGCTTGTCGGGAGCGTTTTCCGGGGAAACGGTCCAACGCCACATGTCTTCTTCGTGCTCGGTCCAGGTGTCTTCCAGCACGCCGCCTTCATAGGAGATGTGCAGCAGGTTGGCATCCATGGAGTACGGGGACTTCTTCTTGCCGTGACGCTCGATCGGGATCGCGTGCTTCGCGGCGTAGTCCATCAGCTTTTCACGGGACAGCAGGTCCCACTCACGCCAGGGGGCAATCACTTTCACACCAGGTTTCAAGGCGTACGCGCCCAATTCGAAACGAACCTGGTCGTTGCCCTTGCCGGTGGCGCCATGGGAAATGGCGTCAGCGCCGGTTTCGTTGGCGATTTCGATCAGGCGCTTGGCGATCAGCGGACGAGCGATGGAAGTACCCAGCAGGTACTCGCCTTCGTAAACGGTGTTGGCGCGGAACATCGGGAAAACGAAATCGCGCACGAACTCTTCGCGCAAGTCGTCGATGTAGATCTCTTTGACGCCCATGGCCTGAGCCTTGGCGCGTGCAGGTTCGACCTCTTCGCCCTGACCCAGGTCAGCGGTGAAGGTCACCACTTCACAGTTATAAGTATCCTGCAGCCACTTGAGGATCACCGAAGTGTCCAGGCCGCCGGAATACGCCAGAACGACCTTGTTTACGTCCGCCATGCCATCACTCCACGGGGTTCTACGGAAAGCCGTGAAGTCTACCGCTCATGCAGGATAATTTACAGAGGCGCGACAGCTTATGACGACCAAGCGACAGAATCTGTCGAGAGCGCGACGATGACCGAAGGGTCAGGAAGTTGCCGAAGTGGCCGCTTTCGTCGCTTGCGGGGCGACTTGTTCCGCGGGCGCTCCCCGTTCCAGACGTACAGCAACCCGACGGTTCTTCGCACGGTTGGCGTTGTTGGTATTGGGCGCCAGCGGATAACGTTCGCCATGGAAACGCAGGGTGATTTGCGACTCCTGGATGCCGTTGGCCTTGAAGAACTCCATAACTGCCAGGGCCCGGCGCCGCGACAGGTCGCGATTGGTCAGGCGGTTGCCGCTGTTGTCGGAGTGACCGTCGAGCTCGATGTGATTGACCGTCGGATCAGCCTTCATGTACTCCAGCATGACCTGCAGCTTGGCTTTCGCGGCGCTGTCGAGCTCGATTCCGCCACCAGGGAAGCCGATTTGGGATTGTTTCACCTGCTCGAAGTTCTGCGGCAACAGTTTGGCCACGCAGCCTTGATAATTGGCAAACGCCTGGGTGAACCTGACCGGCAGCAAGCGCACTTCCGACACCCGCCCATCTCCCGAGGAATGGCGAACCACCGGGCTGCGACCATCCATCAGGCCACTGATCAGGCGTCCGGCCTGCACCTGTGAGCTGTTGAACAACACGTTGCCGCTGCCGATTCTCACCGTGCCCAGATTGATATCGTCCCGCCCCGGTTGCCACGGTGCGGCAGCTGCCAGCAAGGTCGCCGAACCTCCGCCCATCATCGGGTTATAGGCTTTCAGACGAAACGTTGCCTGCTCACCGGCCTTGCGCACGAACTCACCCGAGCCGAAGTCGGTAATCGGCTGTGTCAGGCGGCATTCGAACTTGTCGCCTTCGACTGTCCACTCAATGCTCTCCAGGCGGGTCTGAAAAGTGAGCGCCATCGCGGGAAGGCTGGCAAACACACTGAGCAAGGCTAAATAACGCTGGCGCACGGGAGGCTCCACTGGCTTCTACAACAAAAAGACCGACACACACATGTTTACGGCATACCTGTTGGATATCGGAAGCTGGCGGCAAAACTTGATAGCGAGTGCCTGCAAGAGTCTTTTCCGGTAGCATTCCCTTGAGTTTGACCCGCCTGGAATCCCCTCATGTCCGACCGCCTGACCCTGCTGCGTCCCGACGACTGGCACATTCATCTTCGCGATGGTGCCGTGTTGACCAATACCGTCGCGGATGTTGCGCGCACCTTTGGCCGCGCCATCATCATGCCCAACCTGGTTCCACCGGTGCGCAACGCGGCCGAAGCCGACGGCTATCGCCAGCGGATTCTCGCTGCCCGCCCGGCCGGCAGCCCGTTCGAGCCGCTGATGGTCCTGTACCTGACCGACCGCACCCAGCCTGAAGAGATCCGCGAGGCCAAGGCCACCGGATTCGTGCACGCCGCCAAGCTTTACCCGGCCGGCGCGACCACCAACTCGGACTCTGGTGTTACCAGCATCGACAAGATTTTTCCTGCACTCGAGGCCATGGCCGAAGTCGGGATGCCGCTGCTGATCCACGGCGAAGTCACCCGTGGCGATGTCGACGTGTTCGACCGCGAGAAAATCTTCATCGACGAGCATATGCGTCGTGTGGTCGAGCGCTTCCCGACGCTCAAGGTGGTGTTCGAACACATCACCACCGCTGACGCCGTGCAGTTCGTCAACTCGGCTTCGGCCAACGTGGGCGCGACCATCACCGCGCATCACCTGCTGTACAACCGCAACCACATGCTGGTGGGCGGGATTCGGCCGCATTTCTACTGCCTGCCGATCCTCAAGCGCAATACGCACCAGGAAGCCCTGCTCGACGCCGCCACCAGCGGCAGCGAAAAATTCTTCCTCGGCACCGACTCGGCCCCCCACGCCCAGCACGCCAAGGAAGCCGCTTGTGGTTGTGCCGGCTGCTACACCGCTTATGCGGCGATCGAGATGTACGCCGAAGCGTTCGAACAACGCAATGCGCTGGACAAGCTCGAAGCCTTCGCCAGCCTCAACGGCCCGCGTTTCTATGGCCTGCCGGCCAACACCGATCGCATCACCCTGGTCCGCGAAGAATGGACCGCCCCTGCCAGCCTGCCGTTTGGCGAGCTGACCGTTATCCCGCTGCGCGCCGGTGAAAAACTGCGCTGGCGCCTGCTGGAGGAACACGCGTGAGTGAAGACCATTTCGACGACGAACTGGAAGGCAATGGCGGCGGTGGCGGTTCCCGTCATCCAATGGCTGCCAGGTTTCGTGGTTACCTGCCGGTTGTCGTCGACGTAGAAACCGGTGGCTTCAACTCGGCCACCGATGCCCTGCTGGAAATCGCCGCGACCACCATCGCCATGGATGAAAAGGGTTTTGTCTACCCGGATCACACCTACTTCTTCCGTGTCGAGCCATTCGAAGGCGCGAACATTGAAGCGGCGGCCCTGGAATTCACCGGGATCAAGCTCGATCACCCGCTGCGCATGGCCGTGAGTGAAGAGTCTGCCCTGAACGATATCTTCCGCGGCGTGCGCAAGGCCCTCAAGGCCAACGGTTGCAAACGGGCGATCCTGGTCGGGCATAACAGCAGCTTCGACCTGGGCTTCCTGAATGCGGCGGTTGCGCGCCTGGACATGAAGCGCAATCCGTTCCATCCGTTCTCCAGTTTCGATACCGCGACGCTCGCTGGCCTGGCCTATGGCCAGACCGTGCTGGCCAAGGCGTGTCAGGCAGCGGACATCGACTTCGACGGTCGCGAAGCCCACTCGGCGCGCTATGACACCGAGAAGACGGCAGAGCTGTTCTGCGGCATCGTCAATCGCTGGAAACAGATGGGTGGCTGGGAAGATTTCGACGATTGATGGCTTTCTGTAGGAGCGAGCCTGCTCGCGATGGTCGTGAACGATAACGCGGGCGTTCTGGTTCCCCGCGGTGTTCTTGACTCCATCGCGAGCGGGCTCGCTCCTACAGGGATTTCAGTCGCAGATTTATTTCCGCACATAAAAAAACCGGCCTCGATGGCCGGTTTCTTTTTACCTGCAGCGCGCGCCTTACAGGGCGGCAGCGTGCTCGGTCAGGTAAGCTGCAACGCCTTCTGGCGAAGCGTTCATGCCTTTGTCACCTTTCTTCCAGTTGGCAGGGCAGACTTCGCCGTGCTCTTCGTGGAATTGCAGAGCGTCGACCAGACGCAACAGCTCTTCCATGTTACGGCCCAGCGGCAGGTCGTTGATGATCTGCGAACGGACAACGCCTTTGTCGTCGATCAGGAACGCGCCACGGAATGCCACGCCGTCAGCGGACTGAACGTCGTAGGCCTTCATGATTTCCTGCTTGATGTCGGCAGCCATGGTGTAGCGAACTTCGCCGATACCGCCATTGTTGACCGGGGTGTTGCGCCAGGCGTTGTGGGTGAAGTGCGAGTCGATCGACACGGCGACCACTTCAACGTTGCGCGCCTTGAACTCGGACATGCGGTTGTCCAGAGCGATCAGCTCGGACGGGCAAACGAAGGTGAAGTCCAGCGGGTAGAAGAACACCAGGCCGTATTTGCCTTTGATCGCCGAAGACAGGGTGAAGCTGTCTACGATCTCGCCATTGCCGAGTACGGCCGGTACGGTGAAGTCAGGGGCTTGTTTGCCTACGAGTACGCTCATTGGATATCTCCTGGTGTATTAGCGTGAGAAACAGGGTTCGCATCAGCCTGCCACCCTGAGGCGACAGCCCTGTGACACGAACCCCGGTCGCAAAAGACCGGTCATCATACACCGCGTATTTGAGCTGGCTTAGCTGTTTTTTCCCGGTACGATGAAATCCCCGACGGTTTTGTGTCACCGGTTTACCGTATTGACCGTTCGTCAGCCACCCCCGCTTATGACAAAAAGTACTCTGAAACCACTTTGACAATCATTCTCGTTAACATTAAGATCCATCGCAATTGAGTCACAATCAGCGACGGTCTTCCTTATGTATGTTTGCCTCTGCACTGGCGTCACCGACGGTCAAATCCGCGATGCGATCTATGAAGGATGCTGCAGCTACAAGGAAGTCCGTGCGGCTACCGGCGTTGCCAGCCAATGCGGAAAATGTGCCTGTCTTGCCAAGGAAGTGGTCCGCGAGACCCTGACCAAACTGCAAACGGCCCAGGCTGCAATTCCCTATCCAGCAGAATTTACAGCGGCTTAACTATCAAATTTCAAAGAACCGGACATATGTCCGGTTTTTTTATGTCTCAAAATCAACTAGTTATGCTCTAGACGCGGAACACAAACATTCTTATTCCGATTAATTTTCATTTAAGTTTCAATAACTTAGGTTTGACACTATTAAATACGCGGCTCAAACTCTCTGTTCTATTGACAGCTAACAAAGGGCAGGACCCCATCATGAAAGGCGACGTTACAGTCATCCAGCATCTCAACAAGATCCTTGCCAATGAGCTGGTCGCGATCAATCAATACTTCCTGCATGCGCGCATGTACGAAGATTGGGGCCTGAACAAGCTCGGCAAGCACGAGTACCACGAATCCATCGACGAGATGAAGCACGCGGACAAGCTGATCAAGCGGATCCTGTTTCTTGAAGGCCTGCCGAACGTCCAGGACCTGGGCAAGCTGCACATCGGCGAGCACACCAAGGAAATGCTCGAGTGCGACCTGCGTATCGAGAAAACCGGCCATGCCGACCTGAAAGTGGCTATCGCGCATTGCGAAACAGTTGGCGACTTTGGCAGCCGTGAGCTACTTGAAGATATCCTCGAATCCGAAGAAGAACATATCGACTGGCTGGAAACCCAGTTGGGCCTGATCGACAAGATCGGTATCGAAAACTATCTGCAATCGCAGATGGGCGAAGAGTAGGAGCTGCCGCAGGCTGCGATCTTTTGACTTTCCAGGATCAAAAGATCGCAGCCGGCGACAGCCCCAACAGACACAATAAAAAGCCCCGCCCTCTTTCGAGTGGCGGGGCTTTTTTTGTGCCTGCTGTTGTAGGAGCGAGCCTGCTCGCGATGGTGGTCAACGATAACGCGGGAAATCTGGTTCCCCGCGGCGTTCTTTAGTCCATCGCGAGCGAGCTCGCTCCTACAGGAAGCGAATCAGGCTTCGGTCTTTGGAGCAGCGGCCTTGGCGGCAGCGTCCTTGATCAGGCTCTGCAGCGAACCGTCAGCAGCCATTTCAGTCATGATGTCACTACCGCCGACCAGCTCACCGGCAACCCACAGTTGCGGGAAGGTTGGCCAGTTGGCGTATTTTGGCAGGTTGGCGCGGATTTCCGGGTTCTGCAGGATGTCCACGTACGCAAACTTTTCACCACACGCCATCACGGCCTGTGCAGCTTTCGCGGAGAAGCCGCACTGCGGGGCATTTGGCGAGCCTTTCATGTAAAGCAGAATGGTGTTGTTGGCAATCTGCTCTTTAATCGTTTCGATGATATCCATGGAGCACCTCGGCTGAACTTTCCGACTCATGGGTCGGCACGGTGGCGCATTGTAACGGAAAGCCGAGCGCCCTGCTCGGTCTCTCCGTCAGACTGATTCAAGCCGCCGCCACGGTCACTGGCACGCCATTGAGCGCGGCATTTCCCGACAGTTCGTCAATCCGGCATTCGTCGGTCAGGTCGTTGGCGCTGGAGCCCGGCTGACTGCTGGCAATCGACATTTGCACGCCCGGCCGCGCGTGACCCCAGCCGTGCGGCAGGCTGACCACACCTTTCATCATATCAAGACTGCCCAGCACTTCGACCTCAATCACACCCACCCGCGAACTGACCCGAACGCGCTGTCCGTCACTGAGCCCGCGACTGGCCAGGTCGTCCGGATGCATCAGCAACTGGTGTCGTGGCTTGCCCTTCACCAACCGATGATAGTTATGCATCCATGAGTTGTTGCTGCGGACATGCCGGCGGCCAATCATCAACAACTCGTCGGCGGCCGGCGCCTTCAAGGCGGCGAAGCGCGCCAGGTCAGCGAGAATCGCCGCCGGCGCGGCCTGGATGCGTTGATTGGCAGTCTTCAGGCGCGGTGCAAGGTTAGGCTTGAGCGCGCCAAGATCGACGCCATGGGGATGATCGAACAAAGTCGCCAGCGATAGCTTGTGCTCTGAGGTGTCGCCGTACATCCCCATGCGCAGGCCGCGATCGATCATTTGCGCCGGGGCGATGGTAGGTTTCAACTCTTTGCCGGTTCTGGCGGCAAACGCCTTGGCCAGCCCGACGAAGATCTCCCAGTCGTGCAATGCCCCTTCGGGCTTGGCGAGGATTGCACGGTTGAAACGACTGACGTTACGCACCGCGAACAGGTTGAATGTGGTGTCGTAATGGTCGTTTTCCAGGGCCGATGTGGACGGCAGGATCAGGTCGGCGTAGCGCGTGGTCTCATTGATGTACAGGTCGATGCTGACCATGAAATCCAGCCCGTCCAGTGCCTGCTCGAGTTTTCGGCCATTGGGCGTGGACAACACCGGATTACCCGCCACGGTGATCAGCGCCCGGACTTGCCCTTGCCCTTCGGTGAGCATCTCTTCGGCCAGCGCAGAGACCGGCAACTCTCCGGCGTATTCCGGACGCCCGGAAACCCGGCTCTGCCACAAATTGAAATGCCCGCCCGAAGTCGTCGCCACCAGATCCACCGCCGGTTCGGTGCACAAGGCCCCCCCCACGCGGTCGAGGTTGCCGGTGACCAGATTGATCAACTGCACCACCCAGTGACAAAGTGTTCCGAAGGCCTGGGTCGAGACGCCCATGCGGCCATAACAGACAGCCGAGGGCGCCGCGGCGAAGTCTCGCGCCAATTGGCGGATCTGTTCGGCCGGTACGGCGCACAACGGACTCATGGCCTCAGCAGTGAACGGCGCGACGGCCTCCCGCACGTCCTCCAGACCGTCTACCGGCAGATGGCCGTCGCGGGTCAGGCCTTCAGCGAACAAGGTGTTGAGCAACCCGAACAACAGCGCGGCATCACCGCCCGGGCGCACGAACAGATGCTGATCGGCAATCGCCGCCGTTTCACTGCGGCGAGGGTCGACCACCACCACTTTGCCACCCCGGGACTGTATTGCCTTCAAGCGCTTTTCCACGTCGGGCACGGTCATGATGCTGCCGTTCGAAGCCAGCGGGTTGCCGCCCAGGATCAGCATGAAATCGGTGTGATCGATGTCCGGGATCGGAAGCAGCAAACCGTGGCCGTACATCAAATGACTGGTCAGGTGATGGGGCAATTGATCGACCGACGTCGCGGAAAACCGGTTGCGGGTTTTCAGCAGGCCGAGGAAGTAATTGCTGTGGGTCATCAGCCCGTAATTGTGCACGCTCGGATTGCCCTGATAGACCGCCACGGCGTTTTGCCCATGGCGCTCCTGAATGGCGGCAAGACGTTCGGCAACCAGATTGAATGCCGCGTCCCACTCGATGGGCTGCCATTCATTGCCCACCCGCCGCATCGGCTGATGCAGGCGATCCGGATCGTTCTGGATGTCTTGCAACGCAACGGCCTTGGGGCAAATGTGGCCTCGGCTGAATGCGTCCTGAGGATCGCCCTTGATCGACGTGATCTGCACGCCGCCGCCTTCGAACTCAGTGGTTTCGATGGTCAGGCCACAGATGGCTTCGCACAAATGGCACGCACGGTGATGGAGAGTCTTGGTCATGGCCAGTCTGTCTTGTCATAGGCGGGCACCGATGGCCGCGGAAACAAAACTATGGCGCCAGACCCGACGCCACGCCAGCGACGTTCGTCTTGTGAATCGAGGGGTATCAGGCCAGCCGATGGCCGCGCGGGTTCAGTTCGAAGGTAGCCTGGGCGGGGCCTGCAACTGGATTTCCTGGAGGTTTTCGAACGCCCCGTGAGCGACATCGACACCGGTCAGTTCGCCAATCAGGCGCCAGTGCTCGTCGAGCCCGGCACTGATAGTGGCCATGCGATCGATCATGTGACGGCCGGCAGCCCGGGTCACCTCGTCTTCGCTGCGCAATAACTCAAAGGACATCGTCGTCATCGAGGCGGTGAGGTGAGTCAGCGAGCGAGCCGTGAGGCCCAGTAGCTCCATTAACAGCTGTTCTTTCGATTCCATCGGGAAGCTTCCGCGTCACTCGAGATTTATTTATAACCCAGCACTTTGCATTAGCAAATATTTCAAGCTTGCGACACATGGCTCAAGACCTGGAACGGCAAGTCAGAAACCGACTGTCAGCGCACCATTGCCGCCCCGCCTGATTGCCAAGCCCCGAGAGGCCGGTGTACAAATGAACCGCTGCATTCAGGAAACAGACTTCAAAAGCGCTACCTCGGTGAACCCGTAGCACCTCTGAAACTCCCTAAAAACTGTAGCCCTATTGGTAAGACGCGACATTTAATTATAAGATCGCGCCTTCCCCTATTTCGTCGCCCCGTGCGGCTTACGCCGCAGGTCTCGCCCGTTGTTCCGTCAAACAAGGCTTTGAGCATCTGCGGTTTGTAGCAAAAAGGTAGTCAATGATGAGCGCAAGGCACTTTCTCTCCCTGATGGATTGCACGCCCGAAGAGCTGGTCAGCGTGATCCGTCGAGGCGTTGAGCTCAAGGACCTGCGTAACCGCGGCGTACTGTTCGAGCCTCTGAAAAACCGCGTCCTGGGGATGATTTTCGAGAAATCCTCGACCCGCACCCGGATCTCCTTCGAGGCCGGCATGATCCAGCTCGGCGGCCAGGCGATCTTCCTGTCGCCCCGTGACACCCAACTGGGCCGTGGCGAGCCGATCGGCGACTGCGCCATCGTCATGTCGAGCATGCTCGATGCGGTGATGATCCGTACCTTTGCCCACAGCAACCTGACCGAATTCGCCGCCAACTCCCGCGTACCGGTGATCAACGGCCTGTCCGATGACCTGCACCCGTGCCAGTTGCTGGCCGACATGCAGACCTTCCTCGAACACCGCGGCTCCATCCAGGGCAAGACCGTGGCCTGGATCGGCGACGGCAACAACATGTGCAACAGCTATATAGAAGCGGCGATCCAGTTCGACTTCCAGTTGCGCGTTGCCTGCCCGGAAGGCTACGAGCCCAACCCGGTGTTCCTGGCCAAGGCCGGCGATCGCGTCTCCATCGTTCGCGACCCGAAAGATGCCGTGCGTGGTGCACACCTGGTGAGCACCGACGTCTGGACCTCCATGGGCCAGGAAGAGGAAACTGCCAAGCGCCTGCAACTGTTCGCACCGTACCAGGTCAACCACGCCCTGCTCGACCTGGCCGCTGACGACGTGCTGTTCATGCACTGCCTGCCGGCGCACCGTGGCGAGGAAATCAGCGTCGACCTGCTCGACGACAAACGCTCGGTGGCCTGGGATCAAGCCGAAAACCGTCTGCATGCGCAAAAAGCCCTGCTCGAATTCCTCGTCGAACCGGCGTATCACCACGCATGAGCCAGCCATTACTGCTTAACCTGCGCAACCTCGCGTGCGGCTATCAAGACCAACGCGTGGTGCAGAACCTGAACCTGCATTTGAACGCCGGTGACATCGGTTGCCTGCTGGGCTCTTCCGGCTGCGGCAAGACCACCACTCTTCGGGCTATTGCCGGTTTCGAACCGGTACACGAAGGCGAAATCCAGCTGGCCGGCGAGACCATCTCCAGCGCCGGCTTCACCCTCGCCCCAGAGAAACGCCGCATCGGCATGGTATTCCAGGACTACGCACTGTTCCCGCACTTGAGCGTGGCTGACAACATCGCCTTCGGCATTCGCAAGCATCCGCAAAAGGATCGCGTCACCGAAGAGCTGCTGGAACTGGTCAACCTGAAGAACCTCGGCAAGCGTTTCCCCCACGAGCTTTCCGGTGGGCAGCAGCAACGTGTCGCCCTGGCCCGTGCCCTGGCGCCGGAACCGCAACTGCTGTTGCTCGACGAGCCGTTCTCCAACCTCGATGGCGAATTGCGCCGCAAGCTCAGCCATGAAGTACGCGACATCCTCAAGACCCGTGGCACCAGCGCGATTCTGGTGACACACGACCAGGAAGAAGCCTTCGCGGTCAGCGACCACGTCGGCGTGTTCAAGGAAGGTCGACTGGAACAGTGGGATACGCCCTACAACCTGTATCACGAACCACTGACGCCCTTTGTCGCCAGCTTCATCGGCCAGGGCTATTTCATTCGCGGTCAGTTGAGCAGCCCGGAGTCGGTACAAACCGAGCTGGGTGAATTGCGCGGCAACCGGGCCTACACCTGGCCGGTAGGCGGCGCCGTGGACGTGCTGCTGCGCCCGGACGATATCGTCTATGCGCCGGACAGCGCACTGAAGGCGCGAATTGCCGGCAAGACATTCCTCGGTGCGTCGACCCTGTATCGCTTGCAACTGCCGACAGGCGCGCAGTTGGAGTCCATCTTCCCGAGCCATGTCGATCGTCAGGTCGGGGCAGATGTGGGCATTCGTGTCGCGGCTGAACACCTGGTGCTGTTCCAGGCGTGCGGCAGCACGGCGGCGCAGATTCCTGCTGTTGAATCGGGTGTCCGGCGCTACAGCACGGCCAACTGACAAACATGGATCAAATGTGGGAGCGGGCTTGCTCCGGGCGGCGTTCCGACGAAGGCGGAGTGTCAGTCGATGATGATGTTAACTGACAGTCCGCCTTCGCGAGCAAGCCCGCTCCCACAATTGGATGTGAGTTAGCCCAGCATCAGCGTACCACTGGCAACCAGCGTCGCATCCCCGCCGATCTTCACCCGCTCGCCTTCCAGTCGACAGAACAACTCCCCGCCTCGCGTCGAACGCTGACAGGCCGTCAGGTTCGACTTGTCCAATCGCTTCGACCAATACGGAATCAGAAGGCAATGGGTCGATCCGGTCACCGGGTCTTCATTGATGCCGATCGCCGGGGCGAAGTACCGGGACACGAAATCGTGCTGCTCGCCCCGCGCCGTCACGATGGCGCCCAACCATGGCAACTTCGCCAGGGCGACCATGTCCGGCTTGCAATCGAGTACGGCTTGCTCTGACTCCAGCACCACGAACAGCTCATTCGAAGCCAGTACCTCGACAGCCTTCACACCCAGTGCACGCTCGATGTCCGAGATCACGTTCACCGGCGACGCAGTGATCGACGGGAAATCCAGCCACAGTCGTCCCTCTTCACGGGTCACGCTCAACGGGCCGGATTTGCAGATAAAGTCCAGTCGCTCGACCGGCTCTTTATAGACCTCAAACAACACATGGGCACTGGCCAGTGTCGCGTGACCGCACAATGGCACCTCGGTGGTCGGCGTAAACCAGCGGATGTGCCAGCCCTGCCCTTCGCGCACGACAAACGCCGTTTCGGCGAGGTTGTGCTCAGCGGCAATCTTCTGCATCAATCCATCGGCGAGCCAGGTATCGAGCCGATAGACCATCGCCGGGTTGCCGCTGAATGGTTGATTGCTGAACGCGTCGACCTGATGAAACTCAAGCTGCATACCCTTCTCCCTTTGTCTGATCGCCGAGCATGCAGCGCCGACCGAACCGGCACCAGTGACAGAACCGGCTGATTTTCACCATACAGCCCTGCCGCTCACGCACGGCCGATATCGGCAAACTTCGCTTGGGTGTGTTCGGCCAGCACGGCCGGCGCCAGCTCGACTTCCAGTCCACGCCGACCGGCACTGACAAAAATGCTGGCGAAAGGCTGGGCCGAGTTATCAATGAAGGTACGCAAACGCTTTTTCTGCCCCAGCGGGCTGATCCCGCCCAACAGATAGCCCGTAGAGCGTTGCGCTGCCGCCGGATCGGCCATTTCGACCTTTTTCACGCCGGCGGCATGGGCCAGCCCTTTCAAGTCCAGGCTGCCGACAACCGGCACCACAGCCACCAGCAACTCTCCTTTTTCGCTGGCCGCCAGCAAAGTCTTGAACACCTGCGCCGGGTCGAGCCCGAGTTTTTCCGCGGCTTCCAGACCATAGGAAGCGGCCTTCGGGTCATGTTCGTAACTGTGTACGCGATGTTCGGCCCGAACCTTTTTCAATAAATCCAATGCGGGGGTCATGGCAGCTCCAGACTGGGCGGCAGAAGAAAATACTGCGCCGGATTCTAGGACATTGATCGTCAAAAGGCTCTACGGCGGCGCATTCATAACGCCATTGCCTGGCCATCCCATTGCGCAATGACTCATTCATTCAAGCAACGAATAGTTTTTTTGTGACTGATGGTTCACTTTCGACCTTTGACAGCAGCGTTTCTTGTCTATATTTTTTCGTTTCTGAAACTGCACGAAACGTCCTACCGCTGTACCCGGCAGTAAACCGCGACCAGGATGGGGATCCTGCCTCGGTGAAAAACGCGCGTTGACCATGAAGGCAAGAACGCGCCAGACAACAAAAAAAATGAGGTTTCAATGACTACTGCTTTACAACAACCGTCGCTCTCGAGCCAATGCATGGCCGAGTTTCTGGGTACGGCGCTGCTGATCTTTTTTGGTACCGGTTGTGTTGCCGCGCTCAAGGTCGCGGGTGCCAGTTTTGGTTTGTGGGAAATCAGCATTATCTGGGGCGTCGGCGTCAGCATGGCGATCTACCTCACCGCCGGGGTTTCCGGGGCTCATCTGAACCCTGCCGTCAGCATTGCCCTGAGCATTTTTGCGGACTTCGAAAAGCGCAAACTGCCTTTCTACGTACTCGCCCAAGTGGCAGGTGCCTTCTGTGGCGCGTTGTTGGTTTACACGCTCTACAGCAATCTATTCTTCGAATTCGAACAAACACAGCACATGGTTCGTGGCACGCAAGCCAGCCTTGAATTGGCCTCCGTGTTCTCCACCTTCCCGAATCCTGCGCTCACCACCGCCCAGGCATTTCTGGTGGAGGTGATCATTACGGCCATCCTGATGGGCGTAATCATGTCCCTGACCGACGACAACAATGGCCTGCCGAAAGGCCCGTTGGCACCGCTGCTGATCGGCTTGCTGATTGCGGTGATCGGTAGCTCGATGGGACCGCTGACCGGTTTTGCCATGAACCCTGCGCGGGACTTCGGCCCTAAACTGATGACTTTCTTCGCTGGCTGGGGTGAAATTTCCTTCACTGGCGGACGCGATATTCCGTACTTCCTGATTCCTGTTTTTGCGCCGATTGTCGGTGCCTGCCTCGGCGCCGCCGCCTATCGCGGGCTGATTGCCCGCCATCTGCCCGGCGCCGTACCTGCTACAAAGGATGAGCGACCTGCCATTGACGGCAAACCCAGAACGTCCTGATACCGTTGGCGCGTGCCCCAGCCCTTTGATCACGCGCCAGACCTCACTCCCTTTTTTCGTCCAAGGCAATCGACATGACCGACACACAGAATAAGAACTACATCATTGCCCTCGATCAGGGTACGACCAGCTCCCGCGCGATCATTTTCGACCGCGACGCGAACGTGGTCTGCACCGCCCAACGGGAGTTCGCCCAGCATTACCCGCAAGCCGGTTGGGTCGAGCATGACCCGATGGAGATCTTCGCCACCCAAAGCGCCGTGATGGTCGAGGCCCTGGCACAAGCCGGCCTGCACCACGACCAGGTAGCCGCCATCGGCATCACCAACCAGCGCGAAACCACCGTGGTCTGGGACAAGAACACCGGTCGCCCGATCTACAACGCCGTCGTCTGGCAGTGCCGACGCAGCACCGAGATCTGCCAGCAGCTCAAGCGCGATGGCCACGAGCAATACATCAGCGACACCACCGGCCTGGTCACCGATCCCTACTTCTCCGGCACCAAGCTCAAGTGGATTCTCGACAACGTCGAAGGCAGCCGCGAACGTGCGCGCAATGGCGAACTGCTGTTCGGCACCGTCGACAGCTGGCTGATCTGGAAATTTACCGGCGGCAAGGTGCACGTCACCGACTACACCAACGCCTCGCGCACCATGCTCTTCAACATCCACACCCTCGAGTGGGACGCGAAGATGCTGGAGCTGCTGGATATTCCGCGCGAAATGCTCCCGGAAGTTAAATCGTCCTCGCAAATCTACGGCCACACCAAAAGCGGCATCGCCATAGGCGGTATCGCCGGTGACCAGCAAGCCGCCCTCTTCGGCCAGATGTGCGTCGAGCCAGGCCAGGCGAAAAACACCTACGGCACTGGCTGCTTCCTGCTGATGAACACCGGTGACAAAGCGGTGAAATCCAAGCATGGCATGCTGACCACCATCGCTTGCGGCCCTCGCGGCGAAGTGGCTTATGCACTGGAAGGCGCAGTGTTCAACGGCGGCTCCACCGTGCAATGGCTGCGTGACGAGCTGAAGATCATCAACGACGCCCACGACACCGAATACTTCGCCAACAAGGTCAAGGACAGCAACGGCGTGTACCTGGTGCCGGCCTTCACCGGTCTGGGCGCACCGTACTGGGACCCGTATGCCCGTGGCGCATTGTTCGGCCTGACCCGCGGCGTTCGCGTGGACCACATCATTCGTGCCGCGCTGGAGTCGATTGCCTACCAGACCCGCGACGTGCTGGACGCCATGCAGCAGGACTCCGGGGAGCGTCTGAAAGCTCTGCGCGTGGACGGCGGCGCGGTGGCCAACAACTTCCTCATGCAATTCCAGGCCGACATCCTCGGCACGCAGGTCGAGCGCCCGCAAATGCGCGAAACCACAGCACTCGGCGCCGCTTACCTGGCAGGCCTGGCCTGTGGCTTCTGGGGCAGCCTGGAAGAGTTGCGTGGCAAGGCCGTGATCGAGCGCCGGTTCGAGCCGACGCTGGATGAAGCGGCGAAGGAAAAACTCTACGCCGGGTGGAAAAAAGCCGTCAGCCGTACCCGCGATTGGGCCGTTGAAGACGAGGCTGAATAAGCGAACTCCAGTCCCCGTATCTGTATGTAACTGGTAGGGAGCGGATTCCTGCGGCATCATGGGCAAATTTTGCACGGCAGCCCAAAGGACGCCCCATGAATCTGCCTCCCCGTCAGCAGCAAATCCTCGAGCTGGTTCGCGAACGCGGCTATGTCAGCATCGAGGAAATGGCCACGTTGTTCGTCGTTACACCGCAGACCATCCGCCGCGACATCAATCAGCTCGCGGAAGCCAACCTGTTGCGTCGCTACCACGGTGGCGCCGCCTATGACTCCAGTGTCGAAAACACCGCCTACGCCATGCGCGCCGATCAGATGCGCGATGAAAAACAGCGTATCGGCGAAGCCATTGCCGCGCAGATTCCCGACCATGCCTCGTTGTTCATCAACATCGGCACCACCACCGAATCCATCGCCCGGGCGCTGCTCAACCACAGTCACCTGAAGATCATCACCAACAACCTGCATGTGGCCTCCATGCTCAGCGCCAAGGACGACTTCGACGTGCTGCTGACCGGTGGCAACGTGCGGCGCGACGGCGGCGTGGTCGGTCAGGCCAGTGTCGACTTCATCAACCAGTTCAAGGTCGATTTCGCCTTGGTCGGCATCAGTGGTATCGATGAGGACGGCAGCCTGCTGGACTTCGATTATCAGGAAGTGCGGGTATCCCAGGCGATCATTGCCAATGCCCGACAAGTGATACTCGCGGCCGACTCCAGCAAATTCGGGCGCAATGCCATGATTCGCCTGGGACCGATCAGCCTGGTCGATTGCCTGGTCACTGACCAGCAGCCTTCCCCGGCGCTGGCGCAGCTGTTGAACCAGCACAAGGTTCGGCTAGAGGTCGTTTAAACCACCCTTAAAAGATCGCAGCCTTCGGCAGCTCCTACAGATTTGAGTGCATCTGTAGGAGCTGCCGAAGGCTGCGATCTTTTGCTTTTATGTTCGTAAATTTTCCTTTAACGGCCCTTCGATGAGTATTTTCAATCGAAGCCGACTGGCTGTGCGCCTCTTTATGGGCTAGTATTTTCGCAAATGAACATTAATGTTCGAATTCAAATACAGAACATCAAAGAATTCCGAGGCCGTGCCGATGCCCACTTCCACCTTGCCTACGCCCCCTCTCGCCGAGGTCTACGATATCGCCGTCATCGGTGGCGGGATCAATGGCGTGGGGATCGCAGCAGATGCCGCCGGTCGCGGTCTCTCGGTGTACCTTTGCGAAAAGGATGATCTGGCCAGCCATACTTCGTCGGCCAGCAGCAAGTTGATCCACGGCGGCCTGCGCTACCTCGAACATTACGAATTTCGCCTGGTGCGTGAAGCCCTGGCCGAGCGTGAAGTGCTGTTGGCCAAGGCACCGCACATCGTCAAGCAAATGCGCTTCGTGTTGCCACACCGCCCGCATCTGCGTCCGGCATGGATGATCCGCGCCGGGCTGTTCCTCTATGACAACCTGGGCAAGCGCGAGCAACTCCAGGGTTCGAAAAGCCTGAAGTTCGGCCCCGACAGCGCGCTGAAAAGCGAGATCACCAAGGGTTTCGAATACTCCGATTGCTGGGTCGACGACGCGCGCCTGGTGGTGTTGAACGCCATGGCCGCCCGGGAACAAGGCGCCCACGTTCACACCCAAACCCGTTGCGTCAGCGCGCGCCGTACCAAGGGCCTGTGGCACTTGCACCTGGAACGCAGCGATGGCAGCCTGTTTTCGATTCGCGCCAAGGCATTGGTCAATGCGGCCGGGCCATGGGTCGCCAGGTTCATTCGCGATGACCTGAAGATGGAATCGCCTTACGGCATTCGCCTGATCCAGGGCAGCCACCTGATCGTGCCGAAGCTGTATGAAGGCGAACACGCGCACATACTGCAAAACGAAGATCAGCGCATCGTGTTCACCATTCCGTACCTGAACCACTTCACCCTGATCGGCACTACGGACCGCGAGTACACCGGCGATCCGGCTGCCGTTGCAATCACCGACGGCGAAACCGACTACTTGTTGAACGTGGTCAACGCCCATTTCAAAAAGCAGATCAGCCGCGACGACATCCTGCACAGCTATTCCGGTGTGCGTCCGCTGTGCAACGACGAATCCGACAACCCATCGGCCGTGACCCGCGATTACACCCTGGCGCTGTCGGGCAGTGGCGAGGAAGCCCCATTGCTGTCGGTGTTCGGCGGCAAGCTCACCACCTATCGCAAACTGGCCGAGTCGGCGCTGGCGCAACTGGCACCGTACTTCAAGCACATCAAGCCGAGCTGGACCGCCAGCGCCCCGCTGCCGGGCGGTGAAGACATGACCACCCCGCAAGCCTTGAGCTCACGTATCCGCGACCAGTTCGACTGGGTACCGAGCGAGATCGCGCGCCGCTGGGCCACCACCTACGGTAGCCGTACCTGGCGCATGCTTGAAGGTGTACAAGACCTCAGCGACATGGGCGAGCATATCGGCGGCGGCCTCTACACCCGTGAAGTCGACTACCTGTGCAGCGAGGAGTGGGCCACCAGCGCCCAAGACATCCTCTGGCGTCGCAGCAAACTCGGCTTGTTCACGACAGTAGCCGAGCAGGACAAGCTCAAGGACTACCTGAACCAGGTCGAGCAGAACCGCAGCAAGATCGAAGCGGCGTGATCAGTCACCGGTATAAACAAAAGCCCCTGGATCTCGCGATTCAGGGGCTTTTTCGTATCGATGGATTTCAGTCGCGCAAATCCGATTCGTGAATCGGCTGCTCACGGTGAGTCGCCCGCTGATACTGCGCCGGCCACACGGCCTTGTGCCCGCCCAGATCATCGTCGGCATGCAGCGCCCAGTACGGATCGCGCAACAATTCACGGGCCAGGAAGATGATATCCGCCTGGCAGGTACGCAGGATATGCTCGGCCTGGGCCGGCTCGGTGATCATGCCGACCGTGCCGGTGGCCATGCCCGACTCCTTGCGCACACGTTCGGCGAAGCGAGTCTGGTAGCCGGGGCCTGTGGGAATTTCGGCATTCACTGCCGTTCCGCCCGACGAGACGTCGATCAGGTCCACGCCCAAGGCTTTGAGGCGACGCGCCAGTTCCACGGTTTCATCGGGGTTCCAGCCGTCTTCGACCCAGTCGGTGGCCGATACCCGGACAAACACCGGCAACTCTTCAGGCCACACCGCGCGTATCGCTTCAGTGACCTGCAGCACCAGCCGAATACGATTTTCGAACGAGCCGCCATATTGATCGCGACGCTGATTGCTCAACGGCGACAGGAACTGATGCAGCAGGTAGCCATGGGCGGCGTGCACTTCGACCACCTTGAAACCGGCCGTCAGCGAGCGCTTTGCCGCATCGACAAAGGCCTGGATCACTTGGGCGATCTCGCTGTCATCCAGTTGTCTGGGTTGGGTGTGCTGAGGGTCGAACGCAATCGGTGAGGGCCCGACCGGCACCCAGCCGCCTTCGTCGGGTTTGACGCTGCCGTGCTTGCCAAGCCATGGCCGATAGGTACTGGCCTTGCGCCCGGCATGGGCCAGTTGAATGCCGGCAACGCCACCCTGGGCGTTGATGAAACGGGTGATGCGTTGCAGGGGTTCGATCTGCTCGTCATTCCACAGACCGAGGTCCTGAGCTGTGATACGCCCGTCGGCGGTGACCGCCGTGGCTTCGGTAAACACCAGCCCGGCCCCGCCGACCGCACGGCTGCCGAGGTGGACTAGGTGCCAGTCATTGGCCAGGCCATCGGCACTGGAATACTGGCACATCGGCGATACCGCGATACGGTTGGGCAGGGTCAATTGGCGAAGGGTAAAGGGTTCAAGCAGCAGACTCATGGGGCACCTCTCGAATCAGTGGGCAGGCTCCAGGTTCTGTTTGAATAGTCGACGAGTGACAGGAAAAAGGTACAACACCCGCCCCCGCGGGCAAAAAATTCGACAAGACGTCACAAGACCAAAATCAAGCAGTGATTAGAGCCTAGTCGACAATGGAGAAAAGATCGCAGCCTTCGGCAGCTCCTACAGGGGTATGTCGATCCCCGTAGGATCTGCCGAAGGCTGCGATCTTTTGATTTTTTAATGTCTATCGCGGTTCGATATGGGCAATCATCAGTTGAACCGTCTCGTTGCCACGAAACTCGTTGAGGTCGAGCTTGTAGGCCAGTTCCACCCACTTGATGGTCGGATTCGGCCAGATATCGCGGTCGATCCCGAAGGCAATGCCGTCGAGCTTCACCGAACCACATTCACTTTTCAGCACCACTTTAAGGTGCCGTTCGCCCACCACGCGCTGCTCGACCAACTGGAACACCCCATGAAACAACGGTTCCGGGAAGTGCTGCCCCCAAGGGCCGGCATGCCGCAGGGCGCGGGCCAGTTCCAGGTGAAACTCCTCCACTGCCAGGGTGCCGTCCGACAACAAGCGGCCAGTCAGGTCTTCTTCGCGCAGTTGGCGGCGCACTTCAGCGTCAAAGGCCTCGGCGAACAAGGGAAAATTCGCTTCCGGCAGCGTCAGGCCGGCCGCCATTGCGTGGCCACCATACTTGGTAATCAGATTCGGATGCTGCGCCGCCACCACGCTCAGGGCGTCGCGGATGTGAAAGCCCTGGACCGAACGCCCAGACCCCTTGAGCAGGCCGTCACCGGCATCGGCAAAGGCGATGGTCGGGCGGAAATAACGCTCTTTCATCCGTGACGCGAGGATTCCGATGACGCCCTGATGCCACTCGGGATCGAACAGGCACAAGCCGAACGGCATCGACTCCACCGGCAGATCCTTGAGCTGGGCCAGCGCTTCGCGCTGCATGCCCTGCTCGATGGATTTGCGATCCTGGTTCATGCCGTCCAGCTGAGCCGCCATCTCACGGGCCAGAGCTGCGTCTTCGGTCAACAGGCATTCGATGCCCAGGCTCATGTCATCCAGACGCCCTGCGGCGTTCAGGCGTGGACCGACGATGAAACCCAGGTCGGTGGAGGTGATGCGCGCATGGTCACGCTTGGCCACCTCGAGGATCGCCTTGACTCCCGGTCGGGCACGTCCGGCGCGAATCCGCTCGAGGCCCTGATGCACCAGAATCCGGTTGTTGGCATCCAGTGGCACCACGTCGGCCACACTGCCCAAGGCCACCAGATCGAGCAGTTCGCCGATATTCGGCTGCGGCTTGCTGGCGTACCAGCCGAGCTCGCGCAAACGCGCACGCAGGGCCATCAGCACATAGAAAATCACCCCGACACCGGCCAGGGCCTTGCTCGGGAACGCGCAACCTGGCTGGTTCGGATTGACGATGGCATCGGCCAACGGCAGTTCGTCGCCGGGCAAGTGGTGATCGGTAACCAGCACCTTGAGCCCGGCCTTTTTCGCCGCTGCCACGCCTTCGACGCTGGAGATGCCGTTATCCACGGTAATCAGCAAATGCGGCTGGCGCTCCAGCGCGACCGCGACGATCTCCGGGGTCAGGCCGTAGCCGTAGTCGAAACGGTTCGGCACCAGATAATCGACATGCGCCGCCCCCAGCAAACGCAGCCCCAGGGTGCCCACGGTGCTCGCCGTTGCGCCGTCGGCATCGAAGTCGCCGACGATCAGAATGCGCTGGCGCTGATCGAGCGCCGTCACCAGTAAATCCACGGCGGCATCAATGCCCTTGAGCTGCTGGAACGGAATCAGCCGCGCCAGGCTCTTGTCCAGTTCCGCCTCCGATTGCACGCCCCGCGCCGCATAAAGGCGGGTCAGCAGTGGCGGAATATCACCGAGGAATGGCAGGGTGTCGGGCAGCAGGCGAGGTTCGATGCGCATGGGGCGAAAGATGCTTCTCTTCAATACGTAGGATAAAACCGGGTGACGCGCTGAAGCGGTGAGAAATCAGCCGCGCTCACCGGCCAGCCACTGCAACTGAACTTCGTGCTGACCACGGTCGTCGGTGACGAAGATCGTCCCTTCGCTGATCATCACGTCCCACTTGATGACGCGTGGCATGTCTTTGGCCAGCGTCTCCAGGACTTCCTGAGGCACGGCAGCGATGTTGACGTTTTTCAGGTTTTTCACCGCCGGTACCACTTTGCCTTCCCACACCCGCAGGCTGCCGTAGGCCAGCAGGCTGGTGCGCTCGGTGCGGCGCGAGCACCAGGTCAGGCGCTCGGCATCCGGCTGGCCGACTTCGATCCAGTGCAGGACGCGGTCATCCAGGCTTTTTTCCCACAAGGCCGGTTCATCCACTTCCGACAGGCCACGGCCGAACGACAGCTGTTCGTTGTACCAGAGGGCGTAGGCCAGCAGGCGCACGGTCATGCGCTCTTCGGTTTCCGAAGGGTGACGGGCGATGGTCTGCTTCACGCTCTCATAGACGCTGCGGTCGAGGTCGGTGAGGTTCAGTTCAAACTTGTAGGTCGTGGACGGCTGGGCCATGAACGGGCTTCTTGATACGAGGAAAGGCGGCAAGTCTAACCGATGCGACGGGCAATCCACGAATTGAAGGTGATCAACCTGAAGCGCCTGACAGTCGGCTATGTTAAAACGCTGTATTCGCCCATCCCTTGTCCAGCAGGATCCCGCATGCCGTTCACCGCCAAACCGCTTTCCGGTCTGAAAGTCATCGAACTGGGTACCTTGATTGCCGGCCCGTTTGCTTCGCGCATTTGCGCTGAATTCGGTGCCGATGTGATCAAGGTCGAATCCCCGGACGGCGGTGATCCATTGCGCAAATGGCGCAAATTGTATGAAGGCACTTCGTTGTGGTGGTTTGTCCAGGCGCGCAACAAAAAGTCCCTGACCCTCAATCTCAAGCACCCCGACGGTCAGGCGATCCTGAAACAGTTGCTCGGTGAAGCCGACATTCTGATCGAGAACTTTCGTCCCGGCGTCCTGGAAAAACTCGGCCTGGGCTGGGACGTCCTGCACGCCTTGAACCCGAAACTGGTCATGGTACGGCTGTCGGGTTTCGGCCAGACCGGCCCGATGAAAGATCAGCCCGGCTTCGGCGCGGTTGGCGAGTCCATGGGCGGCCTGCGCTACATCACCGGCTTCGAAGACCGGCCACCGGTGCGCACCGGCATTTCCATCGGTGACTCGATTGCCGCGCTCTGGGGCGTGATCGGCGCGTTGATGGCCCTGCGTCATCGCGAGGTCAACGGCGGCCAGGGGCAAGTGGTGGACGTGGCGCTGTATGAAGCCATCTTCGCCATGATGGAAAGCATGGTCCCGGAATTCGACGTGTTCGGCTTTATCCGAGAACGCACGGGCAATATCATGCCGGGCATCACCCCGTCCTCGATCCACACCAGCGCCGACGGCAAGCACGTGCAGATCGGCGCCAATGGCGACGCCATTTTCAAACGCTTCATGCTGATCATTGGCCGGGAAGACCTCGCCAACGACCCTCTGCTTGCCAGCAACGATGGCCGTGATGCGCGGCGCGACGAGCTCTATGGCGTCATCGATCGCTGGGTCAATTCGCTGCCGCTGGACAGGGTGCTGGCGCTGCTCAATCAGGCCGACGTGCCGGCCAGCCGGATCTTCAGTGCCGAAGACATGTTCAATGACCCTCAGTACCTGGCGCGTGAAATGTTCCTGCAGGCCAAACTGCCGGACGGTAAAGACTTCAAGATGCCGGGAATCGTGCCGAAACTCTCAGAGACACCCGGTGAATGTGAATGGGTCGGGCCACAACTGGGTGAGCACAACGCACGGGTACTCCAGGAACTTGGCTATGACGCGACGCAGATCGCACAGTTGCGCAAAGACGGAGCCATCTGAGCTGAGGCGACTGCCTGCATGGGCCATTCGGTACTGCCCGTCGCGCGCTGGCTGCTTGCTTTGCGTGCTGGCGACCTTGCTCCTGCTCATTGAACCGGTCCCGTCAGCCTTGGCGCAATCCAGGGAAACCCTGATCTGGCTCAAACGCGACCTGCCGCCGCTGACGATTTTCGACGGACCGAAAAAGGGCCAGGGCGTCATCGATCAACTGCTTCCCCTGTTGATAGCCGGCATGCCGCAGTACCAGCACAGCGTGATGAGGGTCAATCGCGCGCGTGGCCTGCAAATGCTTCACGAACCGTCCCTCGTCTGCGACGCGGCACTGAACTGGAGCAAGGAACGGGAACAGTGGATCGCCTTTTCCGTCCCGGTCTTTCGTGCGATGAGCAATGGTTTGGCCGTGCGGCGCGTCGACCAGAAGGTACTGGCCCCCTTTATCAAGGATGGCGAAGTGGACCTCGCAAAGCTGCTCGCCAGCGGCAACGAAAAACTGGGGATCATCGCCGAGCGTAATTACGGCGAATACCTCGACGGGTTGCTCAAGCAAGCACCCGTCGACGTGCTGACGCCTCATTATGGCAACGACGCCTTGGGCAGCCTCCTGCAAATGCAGCGCCTTGGGCGTTTGCGCCTGCTGTTGGGCTATCGCCCGGAGATCCGCTACCAGGCTTCGCTGCAAGGCCTCGCCGAGGATGAATTGCTGTTCTATCCAATCCGTGGCACGGGCAAATACCTGTCCGGCTACATCGGTTGCACCGACACACCAAAGGGCCGACAGGCCATTGCCGAAATCAATCAGGTGCTGCGCACCCTGCCCCGCGAACGCCTGGACGAGGCTTATGCGGCCTGGCTGGATCCGCAAAGCCGCAGTGAATACCTGAAAGACACCAAGGCGTTTTTCGACAATCTGGCGCAGCCATGATCAATCCCGGGCAAAAAGAAACCCCGAGAAGTGGGGAAACGACTCGGGGTTAAACGTGGCCTGCTTGGAGACCAGTAGCAGCAAGCTACAAGCACCGGAGCACAATGCTTGATCCTGCTGTTACAAAGTCTGACTGACCTGGGCGTGGGAAGGTTCCCACAAAAAACCGTTCAATTGCGGCTGGCCAGAAGCTTGTCCCGGGCAGCATTACGCAATGCCGCGATGACACAAGGCTCAAGGCGTCCTTCAGCGATCAGCACGTCGCGATGCAAACCGTCGACCACATCCGTCAGCAGGCGCTTGTCATTCAACTGGGCCTGATTGAACTCGCGCTCGACCACGGTCGCGCCGATAGCATTTTTCAGGGTCACCCGACATTCGCCACGAATGCCTGACGGGGTCAATGTGACCTGATACGGGCTCAGCGCTTCACCGAGCAACAGACTGATACTTTCCATCCCGATCACCACTCAATAGTCAGAAAACAACTTGCCTGGGGCATGCCTGTAACAGATGACCACTTGCCCGAGAAGAAAGTTCTGGCTACTGACCACAGGCGAACCTGCCGTACAGTCAAGAGAGCATGCACGGTGAACATGACAGAGAAAAAACCCGGCCGTCACGTTTGTCGGGTACGCCGGGCGATGTCGGCCCAGCCTCCCAACAAGCCTCTCATCTCGCCATCCGCCGTGTAAAACGGCACTGTCCACTGGTAGATATCCCGGACACCCTCCTTGAACAGCAATTGACGCTCGAAGAAACGCGTCCTGCGCGTACTCAACTGCGCCATGAGCTCGGCATGCAGCAGTTCCGCGGTTTGTCTGGGCATGACATCGACCTCGATCAACTGCCGCCCCTGCATCCGGTCAAAACGTGTCGACAAGGCGTCCTCATAACTTTTGTTGCACATGATCAAACGCCCTTGCAGGTCACGGACAAACATCGGGTCAGGCATGGCATCCATCAGGGCGTGCTGGAATGCGAGCTGATCACGCAGGTTCCTTTCGGCCTCGACCCGCTGCCTGACGACCACCGCCAACCGCCGGTTCCAGAGCAGGGACAACAGGCCGAACAGGCTGAGCACAAACATGCCCCAGCAGACCCACTGGTCAAGCCGCTGCCAGAGGCCAGGCGCCTGTGCCGTGGTAGCGCCACCGAACCACTTGCGGCGAAGATCGCGCAGCTCCTGAGCAGGAAAGGCCTCGAGCGCCTTGTTGAGGATGCTCAGCAACTGCGGCTGACCTTTGCGCACCGCTAGATAATCCGCATCCCATTTGTCCGGCACCGCAGCTCCGATCTGCAGCCGCCCCGACGGAAAAAGCCGGGCGCCGATTTCGCTTTCGATGGTGGCATAGGCTTCGCCGCTTTCAACCCAGGCACGGGCTTCGGCGTAGGTCTTGACTGAACGCAATTCGATGGACGGAAAATCGCGACGGATCATCGCTTCCAGTGCATGCCGGGCCGGCAGCACCAGTACCCGCTTCGCCAGATCCTCCAGCGACTGCACCGGCGGTGACCCGGCCAACCCGACAAAGACCCATCCTGCACCACCGTACGCATGGCTGAAATCGAGAAAGGTCCGGCGTTCGTCATTCATTGACAGCGTGGTGCTCAAATCCGCCGCGCCGCTTTCCAGGTGAGCCAGCATCTGATCAACGGAAAAAGACTCTTCGTAAACGAACTGCAACCCCGTCATGTCACTGATGCGCTTGAGCAGGTCACTGTTCAGGCCCGTCCATTGACCCTGCTCATCCTTGAAATGGTATAACGGGTATTCCAGTGCCGCGACCACGACCCATGGATGGCTGGCTATCCACTGCTGCTCCTGGTCATCCAGCACGACCGCTGTACGTGCGACAGTCTTCCCACGCTCCTGAGTCGATGCCGGGCTCGCCCCTCCCCAGTCGGCGACTCCCACGATGCCGAATAAAATCAGCCAGCGCGCGACTGGCTTGAACACACTTGTAAACCGCATTCCCATGTCCTTGGTGATCCACTCGCCTGTCCCTTCGCGGCGAGAACACGACAAGTGTGCATGCAGAAATGAAAAAGCCCGTCAGGAGACGGGCTTCAAAATGTAACAGCGCTGACCGGTTACAACGGCTTGCCACGGTTGCCATGCTGGCTGACAAAGGCCTGCACGGCCGTCAGGTCATTTGGCAATACGGTGCAACGTTCGTCTCGCTCAAACAAATCAGAAAGATGCACAGGCAGTTCGAGCGCTTTTCCTACACCGGCTTTTTCCACGGCGTCCGGGAATTTGACCGGGTGGGCAGTGCCCAGGATCACCATTGGAATGTCCAGGCTACGACGGCATTCGCGTGCAGCCTTCACCCCGATGGCCGTGTGCGGGTCGAGCACTTCACCGGTCTGCTCGTAGACTTCGGCGATGGTTTCGCAGGTTTGCGCGTCATCCACGGCCAGCGAGTCGAACAACTTGCGCGCTTCGGTCCAGCGCTCTTGCTCGACGCTGAAACCGCCACCCTGCTTGAACGAATCCATCAGGCCGGCGATTGCCGCGCCGTTGCGACCATGCAGGTCGAACAGCAGGCGTTCGAAGTTCGACGACACCATGATGTCCATGGACGGCGACAGCGTGGCGTGCAGGGTTTCCTTGACGTACTGGTTGCCGCTCATGAAGCGGTGCAGGATGTCGTTGCGGTTAGTGGCGACGATCAACTGGTTGATCGGCAGGCCCATGTTGCGTGCCAGGTAACCGGCGAAGATGTCGCCGAAGTTGCCGGTCGGAACCGAGAACGCCACCGAGCGCGCCGGACCGCCCAACTGCAGGGCTGCGTGGAAGTAGTAAACGATCTGGGCCATGATCCGCGCCCAGTTGATCGAGTTCACGGCGACCAGGCGAGTGCCCTTGAGGAAGCCCTGGTCGGCAAAGCTGGCCTTGACCATTTCCTGGCAGTCATCGAAGTTGCCTTCGATGGCGATGTTGTGGATGTTCTCACCGAAGATGGTGGTCATCTGCCGACGTTGCACCTCGGACACGCGGTTGTGCGGGTGCAGGATGAAGATGTCGACGTTTTCGCAGTGCTTGCAGCCTTCGATGGCGGCCGAACCGGTGTCACCGGAGGTAGCGCCGACGATCACCACGCGCTCGCCGCGCTTTTCCAGCACGTAGTCGAGCAAACGACCGAGCAGTTGCAGGGCGAAGTCCTTGAACGCCAGGGTCGGGCCGTGGAACAGCTCCAGCACCCATTCGTTGCCGTTCAGCTGACGCAGCGGCGCAACGGCGCTGTGGGCGAACACGCCGTAGGTTTCTTCAAGGATTTTCTTGAAATCAGCGTCTGGAATGCTGCCGGTGACAAACGGGCGCATGACGCGGAAGGCCAGCTCGTGATACGGCAGGCCGGCCCAGGAAGCGATTTCCTCCTGGGTGAAACGTGGCAGGTTTTCCGGGACGTACAGACCGCCGTCGGTGGCAAGGCCTGCCAGCAGGACGTCTTCGAAATTCAGGGCCGGTGCCTGGCCGCGGGTACTGATGTAACGCATGACTGACTCCAATGGACAGTGTTCGTAGTGCCGGACCCGCAAGCGAGCCCGGTCAACGATATCGGCTTAGTTCAGGTGCTCGACACGGATCCGAACAACCGGACCGACCACACCCGCCAAGGCTTCCAAAGCAGCAATGGCATCGTTGATGTGCTGTTCCAGCACGCGGTGGGTCAGCAGGATCATCGGCACCAGGCCGTCGTGCTCCTCGGCTTCCTTCTGCATGATCGACTCGATGTTGATGCCGCGCTCCGAGAGGATGCTCGCGACCTGAGCCAATACGCCCGGATGGTCCTTGGCCTGAATGCGCAGGTAATAGGCGCTTTCACAGGCTTCGATCGGCAGGATCGGGTGAGCCGACAGCGAATCCGGCTGGAACGCCAGGTGCGGTACGCGGTTCTCCGGATCGGACGTCATGGCACGGACCACGTCCACCAGGTCGGCGATCACCGACGAAGCGGTCGGCTCCATGCCGGCACCGGCACCGTAGAACAGGGTCGAACCGGCGGCGTCGCCATTGACCATCACCGCGTTCATCACGCCGTTGACATTGGCGATCAGGCGATCGGCCGGGATCAGCGTCGGGTGCACACGCAACTCGATACCGGCCGCGGTGCTGCGCGCCACGCCCAGGTGCTTGATGCGGTAACCCAGCGCTTCGGCGTAGTTCACGTCAGCGGTGGTCAGCTTGGTGATCCCTTCGGTGTAAGCCTTGTCGAATTGCAGCGGGATGCCGAATGCGATGGACGCCAGGATCGTCAGCTTGTGAGCAGCGTCGATCCCCTCAACGTCGAAGGTCGGATCGGCTTCGGCGTAACCCAAAGCCTGGGCTTCGGCCAATACGTCCTCGAAGGTGCGACCTTTCTCGCGCATTTCCGTCAGGATGAAGTTGCCGGTGCCGTTGATGATGCCGGCCACCCAGTTGATACGGTTGGCGGACAGGCCTTCGCGAATCGCCTTGATCACCGGAATGCCACCAGCCACCGCCGCTTCGAACGCAACGATCACGCCTTTCTCGCGTGCCTTGGCGAAAATTTCATTACCGTGAACAGCAATAAGCGCCTTGTTCGCGGTGACCACATGCTTGCCATTCTCGATGGCCTTGAGTACCAGCTCGCGGGCAACGGTGTAGCCGCCCATCAGCTCTATAACGATGTCGATCTCAGGGTTCGTGGCCACTTCGAAGACATCGTTGGTAATCGCAATACCGGTCGTTTGGAACTGAGGCTTTGGCGTGCGAATGGCAATTTGTGCCACTTCGATCCCACGCCCGGCACGACGAGCAATTTCCTCGGCGTTGCGCTGAAGTACGTTGAAGGTACCGCCACCGACGGTCCCTAACCCACAGATGCCTACTTTGACCGGTTTCACTGTGAACTCCCCATAAAACGGCCGACTCAAGGCCGGCCGTGAAAACAGCCGCATGCTCGCGGCTCTCTATTAATGGCCCGGCGATGTCGCTGCCGGACCATGATCGTCAATGGCTGCCCGTGACGATGCGAATTTACTTCGCGCCCAGCGCCAGTTTGGCGACTTGTGGCGCAGGCTGGTAGCCCGGAATGACCTGTCCGTCGGCCAAAACGATGGCCGGTGTACCGTTCACGCCAATCGACTGGCCAAGAGCGAACTGCTTGGATACCGGGTTATCGCACTTGGCGGCCTTGATTTCCTTGCCGTCGACCATTTTGTCCATGGCCGCTTTCTTGTCTTTAGAGCACCACACGGCTTGCAGTTGCTCGTCACCCGGCGAGCCCAGGCCCTGGCGCGGGAACGCGACGTAACGCACTTCGATGCCGCGCTTGTTCAGCTCCGGCACTTCGGCGTGGAGCTTGTGGCAGTACGGGCAGGTGGTATCGGTGAAAACGGTGATGTGCGACTTGGTTTCGCCAATGGCCGGGTACACCACGGTTTCTGCAACAGGAATATCGTTGATCAGCTTGGAGATACCCAGGCGCTCGGTCTTCTCGGTCAGGTTGACCGGCTTGCCGTCCTTGAGATCGAACAGGTAGCCCTGCACCACGTACTGGCCGTCGGCGCTGGCGTACAGCACACGGCTGCCCTTGAGCTTGACTTCGTACAGGCCCGGCAACGGACTGGCGGTGATGGTCTCTACCGGCACTTCGAGCTGGAGGTTTTCCAGGCTTTTACGAATGGCTTTGTCGGCCGCGTCATCGGCGACGGCAAAGGTGCTGACCAACGCAATGGCTGCGGCGGCGAAAATCTGGGTCAGACGCATGAGAACTCCTGAAGGCGAACATATGGGACGATCAGAACGCCCGTGCCGAAACACCGGGTCATAACCGCCCATCGTGCAAACCGGTCAAGCCTATCACATAAGGTTCGCATGACCGAATGCGCCTGACGCAAGACATTTTGACCTCGACGCATGAGGCTCCCTGTAGGAGCTGCCGAAGGCTGCGATCTTTTGATTTGTTTTTTTCAAGATCAAAAGATCGCAGCCTTCGGCAGCTCCTACAGGGGAACACCGTCATCCGCGCGGATGATGCTTGGCGTGAAGGTCTTGCAACCGTGCCCGGGCGACATGGGTGTAGATCTGGGTCGTTGACAAGTCGCTGTGCCCCAGCAACATCTGCACCACCCGCAAATCGGCGCCATGGTTGAGCAGATGCGTGGCGAAGGCATGGCGCAACGTGTGCGGCGACAGCGACTTGCCAATCCCGGCGACCTTGGCCTGATGCTTGATCCGGTGCCAGAAGGTCTGGCGGGTCATTTGCTCGCCACGCTGACTCGGGAACAACACATCGCTGGGACGCCCGCCAAGCAGTTCGCTGCGGGCATCGCGCATATAGCGCTCGACCCAGACAATCGCCTCCTCGCCCATCGGCACCAACCGCTCCTTGCTGCCCTTGCCCATCACTCGCAACACCCCCTGGCGCAAATTGACCTGCTCCAGCGTCAGGCTGATCAGCTCCGTCACCCGCAGACCACAGGCATAAAGCACTTCGAGCATTGCCCGGTCACGCTGGCCGATGGCCTCACTGAGGTCCGGTGCAGCCAACAGCGCATCAACGTCAGCTTCCGACAAGGATTTGGGCAATGGCCTACCCAGTTGCGGCATATCGATGCGCAGGGTTGGATCGACGGCGATCATCTTTTCCCGCAACAGATAGCGATAGAAGCCACGCACCCCCGAGAGAAATCGCGCAGTGGACCGAGGCTTGTAGTTTTGCTCCAGGCGCCACGCCAGGTGGTCGAGTATCAACTCGCGCCCGGCATTGACCAGCTCCAGTCCTTTGTCCTGTAACCAGCCGTTGAACAGCGCCAGGTCACTGCGATAGGCATTGCGGGTGTTATCGGAAAGGCCCTTCTCCAGCCACAAGGCATCGAGAAATTGGTCTATCAGCGGGTGATCGATGGCAGGCATGGGCACTCAAATCACGCAGCCTTGAGACTGCGCACAAAATTAGAAACAGACATGGAAACGGCCGCTAGTCTTTCATAGGCCGCCAAATCAAGGAACAGGGAGCAGCAATGAGCGAACAGCAGATCTTACTGGCATTGGGTGGAATCGGTGCGGCGGCGCTGCTCTGTCAATGGCTGGCCTGGCGCCTGAAACTGCCGGCGATCCTTTTCCTGCTGTTGACCGGCATTCTGGTCGGCCCCGTGCTGCACATGCTCGACCCTCAGGAAATGTTCGGGCCATTGCTGATGCCGCTGGTGTCCCTGGCAGTGGCGCTGATCCTCTTCGAAGGCAGCCTGACCCTGCACTTGTCCGAATGGCGCGAGATCGGCAGCGTCGTCCACCGCCTGGTCACGATTGGCGCGCTCTCCACATGGGCGGTCATTGCGCTCGCCACTCACTGGCTGCTGGGTTTCGACTGGATGCTCGCCATCCTGTTCGGCAGCCTGACCCTGGTGACCGGGCCGACCGTGATCGTACCGATGCTGCGTGTCGTGCGACCGAAAGCCTCGATTGCCAACATTCTGCGCTGGGAAGGCATTGTCATCGATCCCATCGGCGCACTGCTGGCGGTGGTCGTCTATAGCTTCATCATCGCCAGCGCCGAAGGTAACGGGCTCAAGGAAAGTCTGCTGACCTTCGGCGGCGTAATCTTGTGTGGCAGCCTCTTCGGCATTTTTGGCGGCTGGTTGCTGGGCACCCTGATTCGTCGTCAGTGGTTGCCGGAATACCTGCACAACCTGGCAGCGCTTGCGGCAGTGCTGGGCATTTTCATAGCGTCCAACGAAGTCACCCACGAATCCGGACTGCTCGCCGTGACACTGATGGGCATGTGGCTGGCGAACATGAAAGGCGTCGACGTGAGGCACATCCTGCACTTCAAGGAAAACCTCAGCGTATTGCTAATCTCCGGCCTGTTCATTCTGCTGGCGGCACGACTGGACCTGAACGCCATGATCGGCCTCGGGCCACTGGTGCTGATTTTGTTGCTGGTCATTCAGTTCATCGCCCGCCCATTGAATGTGTTGCTGAGCACAGCGGGCTCCAGCCTGGGTTGGCGCGAACGGGCGCTGCTGGCGTGGATCGCCCCGCGGGGCATTGTGGCAGCGGCGGTGTCGGCAATCTTCGCCATCCGCCTGCATGAGGCCGGTCATCAGGGGGCACTGCTGCTGGTGCCGCTCACCTTTGCGGTGATCATCGGCACGGTGGTGTTGCAAAGCGCGACGGCACGACCGCTGGCACGCCTGCTGAAGGTGGCGGAACCGGCACCGAGCGGCTTCCTGATCATCGGCGCCAACGGACCCGCTCGCACACTGGGCAAGGCCCTGCAGCAACTGGGCAGTCGCGTACTGTTGACGGATTCGAGCTGGGAAAACATTCGCGCAGCCCGGATGGAAGGCTTGCCGACCTATTTTGGCAATCCGGCGTCGCAACATGCCGATGCGCACCTGGACCTGGTCGGCCTCGGGCACTTGCTGGCGCTGTCACCCTCCGGTGAAATGAACACCCTGGCGCTGATGCGCTTTCGTCATGAACTGGGCCATCAGCGTATGTTCGGCCTGGGCAGCGGCCAGGAAAGCCGTCGCACCGACAAGCATCGCACCAGCCTGGAACATCGCGGCAATCAACTGGGCAGCGAAGCGCTGACCTACGCCAAACTCGCCAGCCAGTTGAGCCAGGGGGCCGAGCTGTACAGCACAACATTGACGGATGGCTTCGGCTGGGATGATTACCAGGCACTGCATGGTGAGCGAGCGACGTTGCTGTTCGTGCGCGATGACAGCGGTTGGGTGCATGTGGTGACGCCGGAGAGCACGATCAAGCCCGCGGCGGGCTGGACGTTGTTGGCGTTGATTCAGCCGGAGACTGTTGGCGCCGGCTAAATCCCATCGCGAGCAAGCTCGCTCCCACAATGATCTTTAGTGCTCACCGATATTGCGCTCACTGGAGATCCACTGCGGGAGCGAGCTTGCTCGCGATGGCCGCAACTCGGTCTTGCGTCAGGCCATGAACCGGAGAACTCATTAAATCGCAGGCAACAAAAAAGCAGCCCGCAGGCTGCTTTTTTTTTGCATCGGAAGCTGGACTTAAGCCAGTTTTTCCTTGATGCGAGCTGCTTTACCCGACAGGTCGCGCAGGTAGTACAGCTTGGCTTTACGTACGTCACCGCGACGCTTGACAGCCATGCTGTCGATTTGCGGGGAGTAGGTCTGGAAAGTACGCTCTACGCCAACACCGTTGGAGATTTTACGAACGGTGAATGCACTGTTTACGCCGCGGTTACGCTTGGCGATAACAACACCTTCGAACGCTTGCAGACGCGAACGGTCGCCTTCCTTCACTTTCACCTGAACGACAATGGTGTCGCCCGGGGCAAAGGTAGGGATCTCTTTGGTCATCTGCTCTGCTTCGAGTGCAAGGATGATTTTGTTAGTCATGCTGTGCTCCTAAGGTAAATCGTCGGATCTACCATCGATACGTTGTTAACTATCGTCCCGCTCGCGGATGTATTCCTCGAGCAGCTTCTTCTCTTCTCCAGAAAGCGAGCGGCTTTCCAGAAGATCGGCGCGTCGTTCAAAGGTCCGACCAAGGGACTGCTGTAAACGCCAACGCCGGATGTGCGCGTGATTGCCACTTAGCAATACGTCGGGAACACGCTGATCCGCATACACCTCCGGTCGGGTGTAGTGCGGGCAATCCAGCAAACCATCCGTAAAGGAATCTTCCTCGGCGGAGTCCGCATGCCCTAAAGCTCCAGGCAGCAGTCGTGTAACCGCATCGATCAGGACCATCGCCGGCAGCTCGCCGCCAGACAGAACATAGTCGCCAATCGACCACTCTTCATCGACATGAGCATCAATAAAACGCTCGTCAATGCCTTCATAGCGGCCGGCAATCAGGATCAATGCATCCAGATTCGCCAACTCGCGTACCGCCGACTGAGTCAGCTGGCGGCCTTGGGGCGACAGGTAAATTACCTTCGCCGCCTCCCCGGCTGCTGCCTTGGCCTGAACCAGAGCATCTTCCAGGGGCTTGATCTTCATCACCATGCCCGGACCACCGCCAAACGGGCGATCGTCCACAGTGTGATGTCGATCCGTCGTGTAGTCTCGCGGATTCCAACAGGTGAGCTGCAAGAGCCCCTGTTTCACCGCACGACTGGTGATGCCGTACTCGCTGATGGCAGAGAACATCTCGGGAAACAGACTGATCACTTCTACGCGCAAGTTAGCCACGCTTAGAAATCCGCGTCCCAATCCACCTTCATCTCGCCTGCCGCCAGGTCGACAGCCAACACGCATTGCTCGGTATAGGGCAACAGGCGTTCGCGATCATCCAGGCTGCCAGCGCAAGGCTTGACCACCATGACATCGTTCGAGCCGGTCTCCAGCAGGTGATCGATCTTCCCGAACAGTTGCCCGAGGGTGTCGATGACCTTGAGACCTTCCAGCTGGTACCAGTAGTACTCGCCGTCGGTGAGTTCAGGGAACAGGTTGCGCGGCACGCAGATCTCATAACCGGCCAGAAGACGAGCTTCTTCACGATCATCGAGACCCTTGAGCTTTGCGACCAGGAACTTGTCATTCCCGCGTCCGCTGACCAGCTCTACCTGCTTTACATTGCCGTCACGCTTGAGCGTCCAGGTTTTGTAATCCAGCAGGTTCTTGATCGGATCAGTAAAGGAGTACACCTTCACTTCGCCGCGAACGCCGTGAACAGAATAAATCTTGCCGATAACGATCAAATCATCAGCAACAGCTGGCGTCGCGTTCATATTGCTCAGGCCGCAGCCTTGGCAGATTCCTTCAACAACTGAGCAACGCGCTCAGAAGGTTGTGCACCAACGCTCAGCCAGTAGGCTACGCGCTCTTGGTTCACGGACAGACGAACTTCCTGACCACGGGCAACAGGGTTGAAGTAGCCAACCTGTTCCTTGTGCGAACCGTCGCGCGGGTTGCGGCTGTCGGTTACGGTCAAGTGGTAAAACGGGCGCTTTTTGGAGCCGCCAAGGGCAAGACGGATTGTTAGCATGTGAACATCGTTCCTGTAGTCGGTGCTGCAAATCTAAAGGCACAGCGGGCATGGGTGCCCGAAAGGCCGCATATTCTAAGGAATATCCGGACTTTTGCAAATGACTTTTTCCGGCGGTCTATCGGCCGCCATGCAGATTTGCTATAGAGCCGTCGTTGAAAACGGCCGGTCAGCTCCCGCCAAGTGCGGGTTTGCTGTGTATCCCACGTCCGTGTGGGGCTGCGCCGACCTGATGGTCGGCGCGAATTCGTGTGTCCTTTCTCGCCAATGCGCTCACATTTTGGCGAGTGACTGGTGCCCTCAGGCAAGGCGCCGCGACGAGTCATAGCCCGCTATGGCGAGGAGCGGCAACGCCGCATGAGGGCACCAGACGCCGCCAAAAGTGAGCAGTATTGGCGTGAAAGGACACTATATTTTGGGCATGCCGCCGCCGGGTAGCATTCCACCCATGCCGCGCATCATCTTGGCCATTCCGCCTTTTGCAGAGAACTTCTTCATCATCTTCTGCATCTGCTTGTGCTGCTTGATCAAGCGGCCGATGTCCTGCACCTGGGTGCCGGAACCCATGGCGATCCGGCGCTTGCGCGAACCGCTGATCATCTCGGGATCGCGGCGCTCGGCCGGGGTCATGGAGTTGATGATGGCTTCCATCTGCTTGAATTGCTTCTCTGCCGCACCCTGGGCGTTGCCCATTTGCGCCAGGTTCACGCCACCCATGTTCGGCAGCTTGTCCATGAGCCCGCCGAGGCCGCCCATGTTCTTCATCTGTTGCAACTGATCGCGGAAGTCTTCGAGGTCGAAGCCCTTGCCCTTCTTCAGCTTCTTGGCCAGCTTGTCGGCCTTGTCCTTGTCGAGGGTCGCTTCCGCCTGCTCGATCAGGCTGAGCACGTCGCCCATGCCGAGGATGCGCGAGGCGATACGCTCAGGGTGGAACGGATCGAGCGCTTCGCTCTTCTCGCCCATACCGATGAACTTGATCGGCTTGCCGGTGATGGCGCGCACCGACAGCGCGGCACCGCCACGGGCGTCGCCGTCGACCTTGGTCAGGATCACACCGGTCAGCGGCAATGCATCGCCGAAGGCCTTGGCCGTGTTGGCGGCGTCCTGGCCGGTCATGGCGTCGACCACGAACAGGGTTTCGACCGGATTGATCGCGGCGTGCAGCGCCTTGATCTCACCCATCATCTCTTCATCGATGTGCAGGCGACCGGCGGTATCGACGATGACCACGTCGATGAATTTGAGTTTTGCTTCCTTAATAGCCGCATTGGCGATGTCGACCGGCTTCTGGCTCAGGTCTGACGGGAAGAAGGTCACACCGATGTCGTTGGCCAGTGTTTCCAGCTGCTTGATCGCCGCCGGACGGTATACGTCGGCGGACACGACCATGACCGACTTCTTCTTGCGCTCTTTAAGGAAGCGCGCGAGCTTGCCGGCGGTGGTGGTTTTACCAGCGCCTTGCAAACCGGCCATGAGGATGACCGCTGGCGGCACTGCGCTCAGGTTCAGGTCTTCGTTGGCCGCGCCCATCAGGCTTTCGAGTTCGGCCTGGACGATTTTCACGAAGGCCTGGCCCGGCGTCAGGCTGCGCGACACCTCGGTACCGACGGCACGCTCCTTGACCGAATTGACGAAATCCTTGACCACCGGCAGGGCGACGTCGGCTTCGAGCAACGCCATGCGCACTTCACGCAGGGTGTCTTTGATGTTGTCTTCAGTCAGCTTGGCCTTGCCGGTGACATGGCGCAGCGTCTGCGAGAGACGTTCGGTTAAGTTTTCAAACATTGCGCGATCCTTTCAGGCCCTGTGTAGACCGGGATAATGGCGGCCCGGACCGGACTAAACGTGTGCTCGGCGAGCCTGCGGCGTGGGCAGGTCGCGGATTATAGCGAAGACTGGGGCCGGCGGACACCTCGCCGTCGGCTTGTGCGGTCTTTCGTGTGGCAGGGGTTCTATGCCAAACTCAGCGACTTTCGGGCTTGCCTAACAGGATTTATGCTCCCCTTGTCACCCAGCTTGCTAACTACCCTCGCCGCCGCCTGCTTGTATGCCGCTGCGACCATTTACCAGGGCACTCGCCTGGCGTCCGGCGCCAAGGTCAACAAACGCCTGCTGGTCATGCTCGGCGTGCTCGCCGTATTGGCCCACAGCGTCAGCCTGCTCACCCACTTGCTGACCCCGACCGGCCTGGCCCTGGACTTCTTCAGTGCCGCCAGCCTTATTGCCGTGGCAGTCATCGCATTGACCCTGCTGGCCTGCTCGCGGATTCCGGTGGAAAACCTGCTGGTCCTGCTGTTCCCGCTTGGGGCCTTGACCGTAATGCTGGCGCACTTTGCCCCCGCCGGCACGGTACAGGTCATCGATGAGGAGCCGGGCATCCTCGCCCACATCCTGCTTTCGATTCTGGCCTATGGCATGTTCACCATCGCGGTGTTCCAGTCCTTGCTGCTGCTGGTTCAAGACCACCAGCTCAAGCACAAGCACCCCTCCGGGCTGATCAAGAACTTCCCGCCGCTGCAAACCATGGAAAGCCTGCTGTTCGGTTTTCTCTGGGCCGGCTGGACGCTGTTGTCGCTGTCGCTGATTTCCGGCTGGCTGTTCGTCGAGAACCTGTTCGCCCAGCATCTGGTGCACAAGACCCTGCTGGCCTGCCTGGCCTGGGTTGTTTTCAGCGTGCTGCTGTGGGGACGCAATCGCCTCGGCTGGCGCGGGCACAAAGCCATTCGCTGGACCCTGGCCGGCTTTTGCCTGCTGATGCTGGCGTACTTCGGCAGCAAGCTGGTTCGTGAATACATCCTGCATATCTGACGGGCGGCATTAATGGACGACTTGCCCATAGGGCCGATGCTCGCGGTAGTGACCCTGCTGGTTTTATGGTCGGGGCTGTTTACCGCCATCGAAGCGGCGCACCAGCATTTGCTGGCCCAGCGCACCGCAACGCGTTCCAGCGACAAGCCAGTGGCGAAACTCAGTTTCCCCCTGGCCAGCCTGATTTTTTGCAACACACTGTGCCGTGCACTCGTGGTGGTCATCAGCACCTTGCTGGCCATTTTCACCTGGGCCGAGAACGGCCCGTGGGTCGCCTGCCTCGGGGCTGGCGCCATGTTGCTGGTGTTTTCCGACTACTTGCCACGCACCCTCGCCGCTCGCTATCCGGATGCGATCCTGGCCCAGGGCAACAACCTGCTGCGGTTGCCGCTAAAAGTCATCTATCCCGCGGCATGGCTGCTCACCAGCATCAGCCGCTTGCTGACGCGCCCATTTGTCCGTAAAGCCAAAGTGGTGCAACAGAGTGAGGATGAAGCACTGACGGAGCGGCATGCGCCCTCCGAAACCGTAAGCCGCCCTCACCCGCTGCCCGGCATCCACGCGCTGGACAACATCACCGTCAATGACATCCTGGTACCGCGCAGCGACGTGGACGGCATCAATCTCGATGACTCCATCGAAGAAATCATCGAACAGTTGCGCCACAACAAGCGCACGCGCCTGCCGGTGTTCCACAGTGATATCAACCAGGTCGAAGCCGTCCTCAACACCCGGCACATCCTGCACTTGCTGCCCGATGCGAGCCTGACCAGGGAAGCCTTGCTGGCGGCCAGCCACGAGCCGTACTTCGTGCCGGAAAGCACCCCGCTGCAGCTGCAACTGCTCAATTTCCACAAACAGCAGCGACGCCTGGGCATGGTGGTCGATGAATACGGCGAAGTGCTGGGCATCGTCACCCTGGAAGACATTCTCGAAGAAATCGTCGGCGAGTTCGAAAGCCAGCACAGCCTGGACAACCCGCACATTCATCCGCAAGCCGACGGACGCCTGGTGATCGACGGAGCCGCGTCCATCCGCGAACTGAACAAGAGCCTCGGCTGGCACCTGCCCAGCGATGGCCCGAAAACCCTGAACGGCTTGGTCACCGAAGCGCTGGAAACCATCCCGGACTGCCCTGTCTGCCTGAAAATCGGCCGCTATCGCCTGGAAATTCTCGCGACTGAGGAAAACCGTGTCACGCGGGTGTTGATTTGGCAGACCAACCCGGCTCTCGCTGCTTTACCCGCCCGTTAGATTGTTGAAAGATCGCAGCCTGCGGCAGCTCCTACATTGGAACCCGTTTCCCCTGTAGGAGCTGCCGCAGACTGCGATCTTTTGCGCTTGTTGAATCGTTAGCCACCTTCCTATAATCGAACCGCTTACCCAAGCCCCGCCACACCCTGTGCCACCCGCACTCTGCGTTAAGCCCACATCCCTGGGTTCTCGACCATAATAATTCGCTCCACTGGGGCACATGACTGTCAGGGATCACCGCATGACGACCAGCACGACTTACAGCGACTCCACACCTGTACAACCGACGAACTCCGCTACCCGCGTGGCCACTGCGAGCTTCATCGGTACCGCCATCGAGTTCTACGATTTCTATGTCTATGCCACCGCCGCAGCGCTGGTGATTGGCCCGGTGTTCTTTCCGCAGACATCCGGCACCGCCCAGATGCTGTCGGCGTTTCTCACGTTCGGCATCGCCTTCCTCGCACGCCCCTTGGGTTCGGCCCTTTTTGGCCACTTCGGCGACCGTATCGGCCGCAAGTCGACCCTGGTCGCCTCGTTGCTGCTGATGGGTGTGTGCACCACGCTGATCGGCGTGCTGCCGGGATACGACAGCATTGGCGCCTGGGCACCGATCCTGCTGTGCGTCCTGCGCTTCGGCCAGGGCCTGGGGCTGGGCGGCGAATGGGGTGGCGCGGCATTGCTGGCCACGGAGAACGCGCCGAAAGGCAAGCGCGCCTGGTTCGGCATGTTCCCGCAGCTGGGTCCATCCATTGGCTTCCTTGCGGCCAACGGCCTGTTCCTGACCCTGGCCGTGGTGCTGGACGATGAACAGTTCCGCTCATGGGGCTGGCGTATTCCGTTCCTGCTCAGCGCCGCACTGGTGATGGTCGGCCTGTACGTGCGCCTCAAGCTGCATGAGACCCCGGTATTCGCCAACGCCATGGCGCGCCAGGAACGGGTGAAGATCCCGCTGTTCGAGCTGTTCGGCCAATATTGGGCGCCCGTCTTGCTGGGCGCCGGCGCGATGGTGGTGTGCTATGCGCTGTTTTACATCTCTACGGTGTTTTCCCTGAGCTACGGCGTTGCAACACTCGGCTACAGCCGTGAAACCTTCCTCGGCCTGCTGTGCTTCGCGGTGCTGTTCATGGCGGCTGCCACGCCGCTGTCGGCCTGGGCCAGCGACCGTTACGGGCGCAAGCCGGTGCTGATCGTCGGCGGCGTGCTGGCGATCCTGTCCGGTTTCCTCATGGAACCGCTGCTGACCCAAGGTTCCACCTGGAGTGTGGCGCTGTTCCTGTGCATCGAACTGTTTCTGATGGGCGTGACATTTGCGCCCATGGGCGCGCTGCTGCCGGAGCTGTTCCCCACCCACGTGCGTTACACCGGTGCTTCAGCGGCCTACAACCTGGGCGGTATCGTGGGCGCCTCCGCAGCGCCGTTCTTCGCCCAGAAACTGGTGGCGATGGGCGGACTGAGCTACGTCGGCGGCTATGTGTCCGGGGCCGCGGTGCTGAGTTTGATTGCGGTGCTGTGCCTGAAGGAAACGCGGCATAACGATTTGAATCAGGTCGCCTGACAGATCGCTTTCGCGGGCAAGCCACGCTCCCACAGGTCTTTTGTCGAACCACTATTTTGTGATCGACACTGATCCTGTGGGAGCGTGGCTTGCCCGCGATGGCGTCATTGCAGACAAAACGCCTCCCGAAAAACCACAATTTTTCCCAAGCCCATTGTCACCTCGCTCTACGCGCATCGGCTCATCCCCGCTATACTTCCCGGCTTTTCCTGAATAAATGCCAATAGGGTCCCGCCGCGCATGGATAAGACCTACCAGCCGCACGCCATTGAAACTTCCTGGTACAACACCTGGGAGTCAGAGAATTACTTCGCCCCGCAAGGCGCGGGCGAGTCCTACACCATCATGATCCCGCCGCCGAACGTCACCGGCAGCCTGCACATGGGGCACGGCTTCAACAACGCGATCATGGACGCCCTAATCCGTTTCCGCCGCATGCAGGGTCGCAACACCCTGTGGCAGCCGGGTACCGATCACGCCGGTATCGCCACGCAGATGCTGGTAGAGCGTCAGCTCGAAGCCAAGGGCCAGAGCCGCCACGACCTGGGCCGCGAAAAATTCCTCGAGAAAGTCTGGGAATGGAAGGATGAGTCCGGTGGCAACATCAGCCGCCAGATCCGTCGCCTCGGTTCGTCCGTCGACTGGAGCCGCGAGCGCTTCACCATGGACGATGGCCTCTCGGAAGCCGTGAAAGAAGCGTTCGTTCGTTTGCACGAAGACGGTCTGATCTACCGCGGCAAGCGTCTGGTCAACTGGGACACCAAGCTGCACACGGCGATTTCCGACCTCGAAGTGGAAAACCACGACGAGAAAGGTTTCCTGTGGAACCTGAAATACCCGCTTGCCGACGGCGCCAAGACTGCTGAAGGCAACGATTTCCTGATCGTCGCGACCACTCGCCCGGAAACCATGCTCGGCGACTCCGCCGTGGCCGTGAACCCGAACGATGAACGCTACAAAGCCCTGATCGGCAAATTTGTCGAGCTGCCACTGGTTGGCCGCCGCATCCCGATCATCGCCGACGATTACTGCGACCCTGAATTCGGCACCGGCTGCGTGAAAATCACCCCGGCCCACGATTTCAACGACTACGAAGTCGGCAAGCGTCACAACCTGCCGCTGATGAACATCTTCGACAAGAACGCAGCGGTCCTGCCGGCTTGCCAGGTGTTCAACCTCGACGGCACGCTGAACGAAACCATCGACGGCAAGATCCCGGCCGAATACGCCGGTCTCGACCGCTTCGAAGCACGCAAGCAGATCGTGGCCGCGTTCGACGCTGCCGGCCTGTTGGTCAGCGTTGACGATCACGCCCTGAAAGTGCCGAAAGGCGACCGTTCCGGCACCGTCATCGAACCGTGGCTGACCGACCAGTGGTACGTATCCACCAAGCCTTTGGCCGAGCCTGCGATCGCCGCCGTTGAAGACGGCCGCATCCAGTTCGTACCGAAACAGTACGAAAACATGTACTTCTCGTGGATGCGTGACATCCAGGACTGGTGCATCAGCCGTCAACTCTGGTGGGGCCACCGCATTCCGGCCTGGTACGACGAGTCGGGCAAGGTCTACGTCGGTCGCGACGAAGCCGAAGTGCGTGCCAAGCACAACCTCGGCCCGGACGTTGCCCTGCAACAGGACAACGACGTTCTCGACACCTGGTTCAGCTCGGGCCTGTGGACCTTCTCCACCCTCGGCTGGCCGGAAAAAACCGAGTTCCTGAAGAATTTCCACTCCACCGACGTCCTGGTGACTGGCTTCGACATCATTTTCTTCTGGGTTGCCCGGATGATCATGCTCACCATGCATCTGGTGAAAAACGAAGACGGCACGCCGCAGGTTCCTTTCAAGACCGTGTACGTTCACGGCCTGGTGCGTGACGGCCAGGGCCAGAAGATGTCCAAGTCCAAGGGCAACGTCCTGGACCCGCTGGACATCATCGACGGTATCGAACTCGAGGCCCTGGTGCAGAAGCGCACCTCCGGCATGATGCAGCCGAAACTGGCGAAGAAGATCGAGAAGCAGACCCGCGACGAGTTTGCCGAAGGCATCGCCAGCTACGGCACCGACGCCCTGCGCTTCACCTTCTGCTCGCTGGCGTCCACCGGCCGCGACATCAAGTTCGACATGGGCCGCGTCGAGGGCTATCGCAACTTCTGCAACAAGATCTGGAACGCGGCGCGCTACGTGCTGGACAAGGGCGAAGACTGCGGCCAGAACGGCGAAGCCTATGAGCTGTCGCTGGCGGATCGCTGGATCATTTCGCAGCTGCAACGCACCGAAGCCGAAGTGACCCGCCAACTCGACCAGTTCCGTTTCGACCTGGCGGCACAAGCGCTGTACGAGTTCATCTGGAACCAGTACTGCGACTGGTACCTGGAACTGTCCAAGCCTGTGCTGTGGGACGAAAACGCTCCGGTTGAACGCCAGCGCGGCACCCGTCGCACCCTGGTGCGCGTACTGGAAGTCGCCCTGCGCCTGGCGCATCCGTTCATGCCGTTCATCACCGAAGAAATCTGGCAGCGCATCGCGCCGCTGGCGGGCATCGAAGGCAAGACGATCATGCTGCAACCTTGGCCAGTGGCCAACGAAACCCGCATCGATCAGGCGGCCGAAGACGACATCGAATGGCTCAAGGGCCTGATGCTCGGCACCCGTAACATCCGGGGCGAAATGAACATCGGCCCGGGCAAACCGCTGCCGCTGTTCCTGAAGAACGTCAGCGCCGAAGATCAGCGCCGCCTGACCGAAAACGAAGCCCTGCTGAAGAAGCTGGCGCGCCTCGAATCGATCACCGTGCTGGCTGCCGGCGAAGAAGCGCCACTATCCGCCACCGCACTGGTCGGCGAGATGGAAGTGCTGGTGCCAATGGCCGGCCTGATCGACAAAGGTGCGGAACTGGCGCGTCTGGACAAGGAAATCCAGCGTCTGCAGGGTGAGGTGCAACGTGTCGGCGGCAAGCTGTCCAACGCCGGCTTCGTTGACAAGGCGCCAGCCGAAGTCATCGAGAAAGAACGCGCCAAACTGGCCGAGGCCGAACAGGCCCTGGGCAAGCTGGCCGAGCAGCACGCGCGGATTGCCAGTTTGTAACGGCAGATCGCAATGAGAAAGGGAGGCCCAAGCGGCCTCCTTTTTTTATGCCGCCCCCCCTGTAGGAGCTGCCGCAGGCTGCGATCTTTTGATCTTGTTTTTTTAAAAAGCAAGATCAAAAGATCGCAGCCTGCGGCAGCTCCTACAGGGAACACCTGGATGTGGGACAATGCCCGCCACTTTTAGCCATACCCGAATCGACCACCGCCATGACCGCCCCCCGCACACCAAAACCTGCGCGCAAAAAGCCTGAATCCGCGCCTGCGGCCAAAGCCGCGGCACCGCGTGAGAAGGCCAGCCTGCACCCGCGCAATCGCCATCAGGGTCGCTACGACTTTCCGGCACTGATCAAAAGCACGCCGGAACTGAAAAAATTCGTGATTATCAATCCGTACGGCAAGGAAAGCATCGACTTCGCCAGCCCGGAGGCCGTACGGGTATTCAACCGGGCGCTGCTCAAGTCATTCTATGGCATCGCTCACTGGGACATTCCGGCCGACTACCTGTGTCCGCCAGTGCCAGGCCGTGCCGATTATGTGCACTTCCTCGCCGACCTGCTGGCCAGCGGGAATGACGGAGTGATCCCCCGTGGTGCTGCCGTGAAGGTGCTGGACATCGGCATGGGCGCCAACTGCGTGTATCCGCTGATCGGTTACAGCGATTATCGCTGGCAATTCCTTGGCTCCGACATCGATGCGACCGCCATCGCCGCGGCGAAGGCCATCATTCAATCCAATGGCCTGAACAAGGCGATCCAGGTACGCCAGCAGAGCAACCCCAAGCAGATCCTCACAGGCCTGCTGGAGAGCGCAGAGCAGTTCGACCTGACCATGTGCAACCCGCCATTCCACGCTTCGCTGGACGAGGCCACGCGGGGCAGTACGCGCAAATGGCGAGCCCTGGGCAAGGCCGATCCGAAACGCAAGCTGCCGGTGCTGAACTTTGGCGGGCAGGCGGCGGAACTGTGGTGTGAGGGCGGTGAAGTGCGTTTCGTCACGCAACTGGTCAGTGAGAGCGTGCAGGTGGCGCAACAAGTGCTGTGGTTCAGCACGCTGGTGTCGAAAGCGTCGAACCTGCCGGCGATCCAGACGGCCCTGAGCAAGGCCGGTGCGCTGGACAGTCGGGTGGTGGAAATGGGTCAGGGACAGAAGCAGAGCCGCTTCGTCGCCTGGACGTTCCAGACCAAAGCGCAGCAACAGGCCTGGCGTCAGGCGCGCTGGGTCAAGGCTTCACCGCAATAACAGAATGTTGCAGCGATTTTCCTTGCGTAAATCGTTGTAGCAGGCGCAAAAAAACCGTGCCCGAATCGCTCCGGTGCACGGTTTTTTTCAACAAGTCTTACTTGTTGACAGCGTCGGTCAGGCCTTTGGCCACAACCAGCTTGATCACTTTCTTGGCAGCGATTTCGATGGCAGCGCCAGTCGAAGGGTTGCGGCCGGTACGGGCAGGACGCTCAGTCACTTTCAGTTTGCCGATACCTGGCAGAGTGATTTCGCCGCCGTTTTCCAGCTGATCGGCAACGATTTGGCCCAGTTGGTCCAGAGCGTTACGCGCGGTGGTTTTCGGCGCGTCGATAGCTTCAGCGATGTCGGCGATCAGTTGGTCTTTAGTAAGAGCCATTTAGTGTTCCTTCCCTATCAAATTCATATGGATTGCAGAGTGCAATGTCAGCCATCGAGCCCGATCTTCTGGATCTGGCACCCTCGGCCAAATAACCTCGGGATCGGGGTTATAGATACCGAAATCAGGGTTTGGTTCGACCTGACAAATGCTGACTGCACGCTTAACGCAGTGACTTCGCGCAAGACCGGGCAAAGCTAGCACACAGACGTGGAAATATCCGCCTCTAGCTACCCATTTGGTCAGCTTTATTGCGCTAAAACAGGAAAAAAACGCATAAGAACCGTCGGTCGCCTGCCAATTGCCCTCTATCCCTCCTGTAGGAGCTGCCGAAGGCTGCGATCTTTTGCCTTTGTATTTTAAGAAACAAGATCAAAAGATCGCAGCCTTCGGCAGCTCCTACAGAGGGATGCGGGTACACTGAGCGCTTTTTCGGGGGAGCACGCCCTCCTCTCCTCATTCAGCCGAGAAGCCCATGCCGATCCGTCATTGCATCGTCCACCTGATCGACAAAAAACCCGACGGCACACCTGCAGTTCTCCACGCCCGAGACTCCGAGCTGGCCGAGTCCGCGGCCATCGAGAACATGCTCGCCGACCTCAACGAAAGCTATAACGCCAAACAGGGTAAAGCCTGGGGCTTGTTCCATCCGGAATCCGGTGCATTTCCGTTCAGCGGCTGGCTGAAGGAGTACTTCGAGGGCGGCCAGGATTTCACGGCGTTCAGCCGCGTGGCGGTCGAGCACCTGCAAAAACTGATGGAAGAATCGAACCTGTCCGTCGGCGGCCATGTGCTGTTCGCACACTATCAGCAAGGCATGACCGACTACCTGGCCATCGCCCTGCTGCACCACAGCGAAGGCGTGGCCGTGACCGATGAACTGGACGTGACCCCGTCCCGTCACCTGGACCTGGGCCAATTGCACCTGGCGGCGCGGATCAACGTTTCCGAATGGCAGAACAATAAACAATCCAAGCAGTACATTTCGTTCATCAAAGGCAAGAACGGCAAAAAGGTTTCGGAGTATTTCCGCGACTTCATCGGCTGTCAGGAAGGCGTCGACGGTCCGGGTGAAACCCGCACCCTGCTCAAGGCCTTCAGTGATTTCGTTGAAAGCGAAGACCTGCCGGAAGACGACGCCCGCGAGAAGACCAAGACCCTGGTGGATTACGCCAGCAGCCAGGCCAAGCTCGGTGAGCCGATGGGCCTGGAAGAATTGTCGGGGCTGATCGATGAAGAACGCCCGAAGGCCTTCTACGACCACATTCGCAACAAGGACTACGGCCTGTCGCCGGAAATCCCGGCCGATAAACGCACCCTGAACCAGTTCCGCCGATTCACCGGCCGAGCCGAAGGCTTGTCGATCAGTTTCGAAGCGCACCTGCTGGGTTCGAAGATCGAGTACGACGAAGAAGCCGGCACCCTGATCATCAAGGGCTTACCGACTTCACTCACCGATCAGCTGAAGCGTCGCAACTGATGCTCGGCGGCGTACTGAAAAAATTCCTGCTGATCCTGCTGGTGGTCGTGGCTTACCAGAACTGGGGCAAGATCGAGCGGGTGTTCAACCCTTCGCAAGTGCTGCCAGCACAGACGCAGGCCCGGGCCAACGTCGTGCTCTACGCCACCGAATGGTGTGGTTACTGCAAGCTGACCCGGCGCTTTCTCGATCAGAAAGGCATTCCGTACAAGGAATTCGATATCGAGAAAGATGCCGTCGCGCGCAAGGACTACCAGGCCTTGGGTGGCGGAGGGATTCCGATCATCGATGTGAACGGAACCCTGATTCGCGGGTATGACCCGGATGCGATTCTGGCGGCATTGAGATAACTGACCAGGTTCACAAAACCCTTGTGGCGAGGGAGCTTGCTCCCGCTGGACTGCGCAGCAGTCCCTCTTCAGGGGCCGCTTCGCGACCCGACGGGAGCAAGCTCCCTCGCCACAGGTTTAAGCCTCCATCAGATGGCCTCGATACGGAATCCAAACCGCGGGAAGTGCACATGCACCACGCCGCCACGCTCGTCCTTGCGTCGTAGGATCAATTCTTCGCTGCCGGCAAACAACAGCTCTCCCGCGACCGGATCAACGCCATAGTCCGTGGCGGCGATCGCCACCTGCTGGCCCGCCGTGAATCCGTTGGGATCGACGAACTGCTCATCCGGCAATGCCGCTGGCGTGGACCTGCGCGCCACCTCCAGCGCCTCTTCGGACGTCATTTCGCTGGAGGCGCCATGACCAAAGCCCAATACCCGAGAGTGCCACGCATTGACTGCCGGGTAAGCTTCGACCAGCGGAGCCGTCACCGGTGTGGCCTTGAGGAACCAGAGGCAATGGGCCAAGGCAAAGTCGGCAATCGATGGTTCACCGAACAGGAAATCACCCTCTTCACGCTGCAACTGCAGCTCCAGCCGCGACATGATCGTTGGCCACTGATGCTTGGCCTGCTCGGCAGACAATTTTGTCGCGCTACCACCACTGAACAAACCGGCACGGTCGGCCAGAAACGCCTTGATCGCTTCCGGCGATAAATTGCCAAAGCGCACCGCTATCGATTCCGGCTGGAACACCAGACTGACCGCGTGCTGGAACACAACAGAGTCGGCCCAGGCTGCAAACGACGCGGTGATCATTTCCTGACCTTCCGGAAAGAATGCCGGCAAGGCTTTTTCCTGTTCCAGTCGCCGGGCAATCAATGCCGTATCGCAATAAATATCTGCACCGACCTGCAATACGGGGGTCTTGCGGTAGCCGCCGGTCAACGCCGTAAGGTCCGGTTTTGGCATCACCGGAGAGATCTTCACCGAGCGCCATGACAAGCCCTTGAAGCCCAGCAACAGGCGGGCCTTCTCGGCAAAGAGGGACGTCGGGTAATGATGCAGAATCAACTCGGACATGCTCGGCTCCGCCGCACAAATTAGGAATCCGCAGCTTAGCGCGCAAACGGTTGGCAGCCTACAGATGTGCCTGATGGGAGCCGATCAGCCAGATTGATAAGACGCGACCAGACATTCCTTGGCGCTTTTGCGCAGTTTCTTGATCAGCCGTTCCTGGCGCAGCGCTTCGCTTTTGTCGCGACAAAGTTCGGTGTAGACCAGCGCCATGGCCGGGCTGGAAAGAAAGAACCGTGCCCCCTTGCCACTTTGATGCTTGGCGAAGCGGCGCATGGGATCATCGCTGACCCCGCAATACAGCGAACCATTGGCTGCGCGAACGAGGTAGACGAACCAGGGCTTGCTGACGGGAGACTCGCTTGGGGTGGTCACGGCACGATCAAGGCTTGAAAGGAAATAAGCCGCGATCTTATCAGCGACCGGACTGAAATGCCTTCAGCCCCTTCAATGCCTGTGCGCGAACGGCGTTGCGCACCAGTGGCGTCCAGCCCAGCAGCAGACCTTTGAATCCCAAGGCCTGACGTGACCAGGTCCACAGATCGAAGCTGTCGTGATGTTCGCAGATCCTGCCGTCACGGAAGATAAAACGTGCCTGGATGTCGTTGACCACGGTGTTGCCGGTCTGGCTGAACAGGTAGGTTGCCACCCAATGGGCACCACCGGTGCGCCCGTCGGCGTGAACTTGATCGAAGGTCAGGGAAAAATCCTTGGCCCGAGTAGTCAGCATGCGCCACATGTCACCGGCATCGCGACCGCGAAGCTCACCGAACGCCGGGTCACTGAATACCACGTCATCGCTGTAGCAGGCAGCCATGGCTTCGGCATCCAGGCGCTGGAAAGCCTGGTAGAAGCGGGTGATCAAGGCGCTGTTTGTATCACTCATCGGTAGACCCCCTGTTGTACAAAATGACATTGAAACATTGCCCGCACGATAGACGGCAAATGCATCGAACACTATCGGCATTCGCCACGAAAATATCGCAACTGTTTACTCAACAGGTAGCTAGAACGACATCATTCCATTATCACGGGCGTAGGAGTAGAGATCGATATCCGTGGCAACACCCAACCGGCGCATGGCCATGGTTTTCTGTTTACTGATGGTCGACACACTGCGCTTGAAATGACTGGCGATTTCACTGACGGTCATGCCGTTGGCCAGCATTCGTACCACTTCATGTTCTTTGGCTGACAAAGACGACTCCGGCATCTGACTGCTGGCCAGCAGTGTTCCCAAGGACTCACTGATGTAGCGTCGCCCCTGCCCCACCGCGTTGATTGCCAGGGGCAGTTCGGTCGCCGATGCCGTCTTGGCGACGATTGCCATCACCCCTTGAGCCAGCGTTGCCCTTGCCGTTACGACGTTGGTAAACATCGTCACCAGAATGACCGGCATTGCAGGGTAGTGACGCTGTATCGCACTCAGCATCTTCAAACCATCGGCCTGCTTTCCGCCAGGCATGGAGAAGTCGGTGATCAGCAGATCACAAGGCGTACTCGAAAGAACATCCATCAGACTGTCCGCGCCATCGGCTTCTCCGACGATTACGCATTGCCTGCTGGCATTGATGAGTATCCGTAACCCGACCCGAACGACGGAATGGTCGTCAGCAATTACGACACGCATTGTGGGATACCTCCTGCTTGTGGCTGGAAAGGCGCGAAAAATAACGCCGTTCTACGCCTGCCACAACGCCTCGATAAAGCCTCGTTTCTCGTTTTTTCAATGGATTCAAGGGGCAGGCACTTTTACCCGACGAATAAAAAGACCCCCCCTACGTCGCACTGCGCACAGGACTACAGAGACGAACGACTCCCTTACTGCCCGCCAAAAGAAAATCTTACTTATCCCCCGCAACAATCTCTCATATACCAAGCCGCCCGCTTTCGTATTTGTTGCATTCCTCCCATACGCCCTGCTCGCTAGATTGCGCGTCTCTCATAGCTCGGTCGTGAAAGCCCGGAGCTGTGCTCACTTACCGCCAATCAATTCCAACCAGGACGAGCCAATACATGAGAAAGTCATCAACTCTGCTCGGCACAGCACTGCTCCTCTTCGGTCGCCATCTGTGTCACACCAGTGTCGGCGCCTGCGCCCTGCTGATGGCCACTCAGATCCAGGCCGATGGCATCGGTACCCGATACTTCCGTGGTGATTGTCAAGGAAGCCGATGGTGAAGCCTCCGTTTCCGTGACCAATACCGACCCCAACCTGGCGTTGTTGCACGTCACCATTGAAGACATACCGGAAGACAGCGAACCCCTGGTGTTCGTAACGCCGCCGCTGTCGCGCGTCGAAGCGTCGAAAACCCAACTGGTGCGTTTCATTCTGCAATCGGAGAAACCGCTGCTCACCCAACGCTTGAAGCGCGTGATATTTGAAGGCATCCCGCAGGGTAAGTCGGCCCCGCAAGCCGGGCACGCCCGTGTCGGCGTGACAGTGCGGCAGAATCTGCCGCTGCTTCTTCACCCCAAGGGTCTGGCACCCAACCGCACACCATGGACCAACCTGCAATGGTCGATCAAGGACGGTCAACTGACCGTGAGCAACGACACACCGTATGTCGTGCGCATGGCTCAAGAGCTGCAATTACTGCCCGCAGCCGCTGGCGCGATGTTGCCCAAAACCTACGTTTTGCCCGGTGAAAGCATCAGCGTTGCAGTGCCAAAAGGCGAGGTCACCCAAGTGCGCTTTCAACCCGCCACCGTCTACGGGTTTTCGGTGCCGCACTACGAGGCCCCCGTCAAATCCTAGAGCAAGCACCACCCACAAAGCCGTGATGCAAAGAGGCGATGAAACCTGACCATCGCCACGCACCTGCCTGAAGCCACAACGGAAGCGGCCAGCACGCAGGCATAACCCAAGTGACCCCCATGAAAACAGTATCGATTTACCGTCGCGGCGAAGCCGTTCCCGCGATTCGTGTCAGACCCTGGGCCAAAGTAGCGTTTGGGCTGGCCAATGCGCTGATACTGACCGATGCCTGCGCCGAAGTCGTCGCCGAGAAACCATCGCTGATGACCTTCGATAAAAAAATGTTGCAGCAACGCGGCATCGACCCCGCGCTGGCAACCCTGTTGCTGCAAGCGCCGCGCTTCACCACCGGCAGGCACCCGGTGACGCTCACGGTCAATGGGCAGCGTCGAGGACGAGCGAACGTGATGTTCAATCGCGATGGCGACGTGTGCTTTGATCGCGCCTTGCTCGAGGTGGCCAACCTGAGTGAACCGGCCCCGCTGGCGACCACCAATGGCGGCTGCTTCGATGTGCTCGGTACTTGGCCGCAAACGCTCATCGATCAGGACCCGGCAAGCCTTGGCCTGTCGCTGATCGTTCCCACCGTCGCGATCCGCCAGGCAGCCCGAGACTTTTCCGGTTATCAAACCGGTGGCATTGCCGGCTTGCTCAACTACGACGTCAATAGCCTGTACAGCCTCAACGGCGAGCAATCGAGCCGCTATCTGGCGGCCAATACCGAGGTCGGCTTCAACGCCGGTGACTGGATCGTGCGCAGCCGGCAAGTGCAGACCTGGCAAGACGATGTATCCCGCACCAGTCACTTGGCGGCGTATGCGCAACGCACCTTCGCCAGTCATGAAACGGTACTGCAGGCGGGGCAGATCAACCTTTACAACCCGGTACTCGCCGGCGCCCAGGTCACTGGCGTACAGGTCATGACCGAGGAGGCGCTGCAGGTCGAAGGCCAGAGCGCGGTTATTGAAGGGATTGCCCACAGCCAGGCGCAGGTCGAAGTCCGGCAGAACGGTGCGTTGATTCACTCGACCGTGGTGCCCGCCGGCCCATTTTCCCTGAATGACGTAGGGCGCTTGAACAATCGCTCCGATGTCGAAGTCACCGTCACAGAAGAGGACGGCAGCGAGCGGCGCTTCACCGTGCCCGCCGCCATACTCGGCATCGGCCTGCCAGCACCCGGCTACTCGCTGGCGGCCGGTCAGGTGCGCAGCACCGGCGATGCGCAGGACGGTAATCCGTGGGTAATCAGTGGCGGCTGGAGCGGCGCGCTGGACCCGCGCTTGCTGTTCAGCGCAGGCCTGACAGGCGCCGCCGACTACCGTGCGGCAGGCGCCAGCCTGGGTTTTCTGCCGACGACCAAGACGCAGATCCAGACATCGCTACTCAACGCTCAGGCCAGCGGCAGCAATCCGGCCAAGGGCCTTCAGGCTGATCTGACGTTCTCCCATCGTTTCAACGATCAGTGGTCGCTCAACGGCGGCAGCTCCTACCGGACCTTTGGCTATCGCGAACTTGAAGAAGCGGTGTTCGACTCGACGTATGACAGCAGCAAGTCCCGTTACCGCGACCAGCAAAGTGCCGCGTTGGCCTGGTCACACCCTGGGCTCGGTGCGTTCAGCGCTGGCATCAGCCATTCCAGCTCATTCGATGGCCAAAGCAGTAACCGTGCGCTGGCGTCGTGGGGCACCAACATTGGCGGCGTGTCCGTTTCGGTGTCGGCCGAATGGCAAGTCAGCGGTGCAAACCGTCGCGACGACAGCGTCTACCTGAACCTGAGCATTCCCTTGGGCGAGAGCCGCCGCGCCCGCACCTGGGTGCGCAACTCTGGCGGCGAGTACCGCAGTGGCGTGGGCTTGAACGAACGGGTCAACGATCAATTCGGCTACCGCATCGGCGTCGAACACGACACGCGCGACAAGCAAGTGCAGTCCTCTGCCGGTGTTTCGCTGTTGCCCCGTTACAGCCAGTTGGACCTGAGCTACACCCGCTCCGATGCCGAACGTTCCAGCTACCAGGCCGGTGCACGCGGGGCTGCCGTACTGCATGGCGGTGGCGTGACGCTATCGCCGTATCCGGTGCGCGATACCTTCGCACTGCTGTCGGTGGGCGACATGGACTCGATCAAAGTCAGCACACCCAGTGGGCCGGTCTGGACCGACTGGCAGGGTCAGGCCGTGGTTTCGCAAGTCGCCGCCTATGGGCGCAGTGCGGTGGAAGTCGAGACCCGCTCACTGCCACGCAATGTCGACATCCACAACGGCCTGGCGGTGATTTCCGCCGGGCGCGGTGCCGTCGACAACGTCGAGTTCGGGGTCACGTTGACACGTCGGGCGTTGCTCAAGGCCACCGCTGAAAATGGTGCGCCGCTGCCCCGTGGCGCCATGGTCAACACCGCGGATGGCGAGTTCGTCACCCTGGTTCAGGACGGCGGCCTGGTGTTCCTGCCCAACGTCCTCGATGCCGGAACGCTGTGGATAACCGCGCCCGGGATGGATCGCTGTCGACTCGACTTCGAACTGCCGGCCAAGGCCGACACCCAGGCGTATTACGAGACCGCCACTGCCCAGTGCCGAGCCCTTTAAGGATGACTTCATGAACCTGTCCCGCTTCTTACTGTTGGCCTTCACCCATTTGGCGCTCAGCAGCTTAACGCCGCTGGCCTGGGCGTTGCCCGACGACTGTCAGCTCTCCCTGAGCCAACCCGTGCTTGATTTTGGGTTGATGAACCGCGCGATACGTCTCGACACCACACCCGTGCGCAGCTTGGGTGAACGCCGCCTGAGCCTGAACCTGATCTGTTCCGCGCCCACCGACATGAGCCTGTTCTATCGAGCCATGGCCGCGACCGCCGAGCGTTATCACTTCGCCGAACGAGGCAGCTATGAAGTAAGTGTTCGAGACGCCGTACTCGATGGTCAGCCGGTGGACCTCGGATTGATTGCCTCTGCCGGAACGTCTCCGGTGCATACGGCTTCGAGTGTGATCTGGCGCCCGGAACACGGGATCGTGCCAGTCACCAGCGGGCTGGCGGTGCAGGGCCGCAGTTTCTCTGTGCAGGTTGAAGTGACGGCCTGGGTTCAGGAACAAGCGATGCAGGTTCGCGACGCGGTGATCTGGGAAACCTCAGGGGTTTTCGATGCCATCGCTGCGGGCCGCTCCCGGGAAACCACCCTGCGCGCCAGCTTCGCGCCCGGTGCCTGCAAACCCGATCTATCCAATGGTGGCCTGGTCGATTTTGGCCGCTTGTCCCGCAATGATTTGAACCCCGACAAGGGCACCCGGCTGCCACCCAAATCCTTGTCGCTGCAGGTGAACTGCGACGCACCGACCCATTACGCCCTGGTGATGCACGACAACCGCGCCGGCTCGGCGACGGTCAACAGCGAGGTCTACTACGGCCTGGGTTTCGATAATGGTCAGAACAAAATCGGCTTGTATTCACTGAATGTCGACCCGGCCGATGTCAGCGCAGACCACTTCACCCGTCTGTATCGCACCGACTCCACCACTGCCGGTGCGGCCTGGAGCCCAGCCCGTTCAAACCCGATTCCCTTCGGCCAAAAAAGCTACCTCGCCTTTACCGACACGGCAGGCAGTACCGCCGGCCCGGTCGCGATCCAGCACCTCAACACCATGGTGACGGTGGAAGCCGTCATCGCCCCGACCACCAGCCTGGATCTGAGCACGGCCGCTCACCTGGACGGGTCGGGGACCATCGAAGTTTTTTACCTGTAACACCCAATCTGCCTTGCGGAGTCCGGGGTGCGTTCAAGCGCCTTGGCTGATTCAAGGCCAATAACTAAAAAGGAAGACGCACAAATGAAGAAGTACATTGCAGCACTCTCGGTAACCGCGCTGATCGGTGCCGCACCCTATGCCCTTGCGGAGTCGACAGTGTTGACCGTTACAGGGCTTATCATTCCGCAGGCCTGCACCCCAACCCTGTCTCATAACGGTCTGATCGAACTCGGAAAAATCTCGGCCAAGGATCTCGATCAAACCAACTCCACAGAAGTAGGCCTGCACCCAATGCAGCTGTCCGTGAGCTGCACCGAATCGATGAAATTCGCCCTGAAGACGATCGAAAGCTCTCCTGGATCATCGTTCGGCAGTAATTATTTTGGCTTGGGCTTGACTGACGCGGGTGAAAAGCTCGGTGGATTTCGCATAAACATCAAGAATGTCCTTGCTGACGGAAAAGCCGCGACCGCTGGTTTCTCGTACATAGATGAGAATTCGTGGACCACCACTACTCGTATTGATCCGAACGTACTGATCACGGCCGTGACTGCGTATCCGAGTCTACCGATCGATATGAAAGACCTGACGATGGATCTGGAAGTCAGCACTTTGATCGCTCGCGCCGACAGTCTGACCTTGACCGACGATGTCCCGATCAACAGTACCGCGACGTTTGAAATGATCTACCTGTAAGGCAATCCCGCTGAGCCGCTCGCAACGCTTTACGAGCGGTTCTAGCGTTTGCTGCAAACAACCATTGAATTGAATGAGCCTTTAAAAATGAAACAACAGCCTGCGCTCGACCGAAGACGTCACGCCGGAAGGCTCGGCAACATTGGATGTGAATGGCTGTAAGTCCGGCGCTGGCTACTCTAATGGCTTAAAACGACGGAGCGGTCAGCGCCCCTGGCATTACACGAAAAAGGAATTTTAATGCTGATCCATACGTTTGCGACCATTGCGGCCGCTTTGCTCATCAGCCCTGCGGCCCTCGCCGCACCTACAGTTGAACTGAGCATTACAGGCTTGATCATTCCCGGCGCCTGCACGCCCACTTTGTCCAACGGCGGCCTCGTCGATTACGGCAAAATCTCCCGTCAGGCACTCAATGCCGATAAGCGCACGCAACTGCAAGATAGAACCCTCGACTTCAGTATCCATTGCACCACGCCCAAACAGTTCGCGCTGCGCATGCGCGACAACAAAGACGGCTCGGCAATCGTCAACAGCGAGATCTACTACGGCCTGAACTTCGACCGCAGCGGCAACAAGATCGGCCTGTATTCACTGCATTTCCATCCGCTGAACACCGTGGTGGATACATTGCCCCAGGTCTTTCGCACCGACTCCACCACAGAGGGCCGGGCCTGGAGTGCATCGAGTTCCAGTTCCATTCCGATTGGCGCCAGAAGCTATCTGGGCTTCACCGACATCGCAGGCAGCACCGCCGGCCCTATCGAGATCCAGAATCTGAACAGCCGGGTGACCGTCGAAACGGTCATCGCGCCCACCTCGACGCTGGACTTGAGCAGCGATGTCACACTCGATGGTTCGGCGACGCTGGAGTTGCTCTACTTGTAGGGTTCGGTGCCGCTTAGATTTTCTCGCTGACGACCTGCACATACAGCGCCCGCCCGGCACCGAGACCGGCGATGATCGCACCCAGGCCGATGACGCCGAAGATCCAGCCCACCGCCGTCCAGCCACCGGTCCAGTCATGCACGATACCGACCGCGAACGGCCCCATGGACGCCAGGGTGTAACCAAAACCCTGGGCCATGCTCGACAGGTTCGCCGCCACGTGGGAGTCCCGCGAGCGTAGCACGATCAGGGTCAATGCCAGGCTGAACGTGGCACCCTGCCCCAGCCCAAGCACGATTGCCCAGCCCCACAAGCCTTCGATCGGCGCATACAGGCAACCGAACAGGCCGCCGAGGGTCAGGGCCATCACAATCACGATCGCCAGGCGCTGGTCCTTGCCGCGAGTCGCCAGCCATGGCGCGGCGAGGGAGCTGACCAGTTGCACGATCACCGAACCCGACAGCACCAGTCCGGCCTGGATCGGGGTCAGGCCGCGACCGATCAGGATCGACGGCAACCAGCCGAACACGATGTAGGCCAGGGACGATTGCAGGCCCATGTACAAGGTCACCTGCCAGGCCAGCGGATCGCGCAGCAAGCCTCGAACGCGGTAGGCAACGTTGTGCGCGCCGTGTTTCTGGCCGACTTGCGGCAGCCAGAACAGCGCCGCGGCCAATGCCGGAATAACCCAGAAGCCGAGGCCCAGCGCCCAGCTGTTGTCGAAGTGTTCGCTCAGCGGCACGGTCGCACCCGCCGCCATCGCCGCGCCCAGGCACAGGGCCATGGTGTAGACGCCGGTCATGGTCCCGGCCTGTTTCGGGAAATCGCGCTTGACGATGCCTGGCAGCAACACACCGATCACGCCAATGCTGGCACCGGCCAGCACACTGCCGGCAAACAGGCCGATCCCACCGAATGAACTGCGCAGGATGATGCCGCCAGCCAGGGTCAGAAGAATGCCCAGCACCACCCGCTCAGCCCCAAAACGTCTGGCCAGCAAGGGTGCCAGCGGCGCAAACAGGCCAAGGCAAAGCACCGGCAACGTGGTCAGCAATCCTGCCGTAGACGCCGACAAGCCGAGGGACTTCGAGACCTCGCTGAGCATCGGCGCCATGCTCGACAGCGCCGGGCGCAGGTTCAGCGCCACCAGAATCAGGCCCAGCAGCAACAGCCATGGCCGGCGCAGAACCGGGTGGGTTTGCTGGACTTGTTCGTCATCGGCCTCGGCGTCGATCAGCAGCTCTTCCAGCTCTGCCGAACGTTTTGCGGCTGTGGATAAATCACCGCGCGGTATCGACTTCTCGGTTTCAAGGTTCATTGATCAATTGCCTCGACAGGGATTTGGCCCGCTCCGGGTCGCGTTGTTCGACGGCATCGAGCAATTCGATATGCAGGTCGAACACTTCCTGGCGGCGCGGGACGATGCTCAGGGTCTGGCGCAACTGCGCGCCGACGATGCTGGAGAAGTAGCGGTACAACTCGCTGAGTGTCGGGTTGTGCGCGGCGTCCACCAGACGGCGGTGGAACACCAGATCGCAGGCGATGTAGGTGTCGAGATCGCCATGGTAGTGACTGCCGCTGACACCCAGCGCCTCGCGCAATGCCACCAGGTCTTCATCGGTGCGGCGCATGGCTGCCAGGCCGATGGCCTCGACTTCAAGGATGTGTCGGGTTTCCCGGGCCTGCTCAAGGGAGCAACGGGACAGCGCCTTCAAGGTATCGAGCGGATCGACCACCGCCCGCACATAACTGCCGTCGCCCTGGCGGATTTCGATCAACCCGGAAAACGCCAACACGCGCATGGCTTCACGCACGGTGTTGCGGCTGATGCCCAGTTCCGCCGACAACTCGGGCTCGGTGGGCAAACGCTGACCAACGACCCAAATGCCCTGGTTGATACGCTGGCGCAGTTGGTCCAGGGCCTGATCGACCAGAGATCGTTTTACCAGTGGAGAGATTTCTGACATGGAATTCGCCCTCTCATCCAATCATAGGATGAATTTTCTGACATGTTAGTCAGCTTAATCCACCCACACAACCCCCTGTAGGAGCTGCCGAAGGGGGGGGCGGTGAAGTCGCGGGCAAAAATAAACCCGGAACTCAGTCCGGGTTTATTTCAGTGCCTGGGTTCGATCAATGCAGGATCTGGCTCAGGAACAGCTTGGTGCGATCATTCTGTGGGTGATCGAAGAAGTCGTTCGGCGCGGCCTGTTCGACGATTTCGCCCTTGTCCATGAAGATCACGCGGTTGGCCACGGTGCGGGCGAAGCCCATTTCGTGGGTCACGCAGAGCATGGTCATGCCGTCTTCGGCCAGGCCGATCATGGTGTCCAGTACCTCTTTCACCATCTCCGGGTCGAGCGCCGAAGTCGGTTCGTCGAACAGCATGATTTTCGGTTTCATGCACAGGGCGCGGGCGATCGCCACACGCTGTTGCTGACCGCCGGACAGTTGCCCCGGGAATTTATGCGCCTGCTCCGGAATGCGTACGCGTTCCAGGTAGTGCATGGCGATTTCCTCGGCCTTGCGCTTGGGCATCTTGCGCACCCACATCGGCGCCAACGTGCAGTTCTGCAGGATGGTCAGGTGCGGGAACAGGTTGAAATGCTGGAACACCATGCCGACTTCGCGGCGGATCGCTTCGATCTGCTTGAGGTCGTTGGTCAGTTCCACGCCATCGACCACGATGCGGCCCTGCTGGTGTTCTTCCAGACGGTTGAGGCAGCGGATGGTGGTGGACTTGCCGGAACCCGACGGGCCGCACAACACGATACGCTCGCCCTGCTTGACGTTGAGGTTGATGTCTTTCAACACGTGGAACTGGCCGTACCACTTGTTCACGCCCTGCATCTGAATAATGCCTTCAGGGCTCACAGGCTTTTTATTTGCTTCGCTCATAAAAGAACTCCTAACGCTTGTGGCCTGTGTCGAGCTTGCGTTCCAGATGCATGGAATAGCGCGACATACCAAAACAGAAAATCCAGAACACCAGGGCAGCGAACACATAGCCTTCGGTAGCCATGCCCAGCCATTTCGGATCGGCTGCGGCTTGCTTGACGCTGTTGAGCAGGTCGAACAGGCCGATGATGATCACCAGGCTGGTGTCCTTGAACAGCGCGATGAAGGTGTTGACGATGCCGGGGATCACCAGCTTCAGGGCTTGCGGCAGAATCACCAGGCCCATGCTGCGCCAGTAGCCCAGCCCCATCGCTGCAGCTGCTTCGTACTGCCCCTTGGGAATCGCTTGCAGACCACCGCGCACCACCTCGGCCACATAGGCCGACTGGAACAGGATCACGCCGATCAGGGCCCGCAGCAGCTTGTCGAAGTTCATGCCTTCAGGCAGGAACAGCGGCAGCATCACCGAGGACATGAACAGCACCGTGATCAACGGCACGCCGCGCCAGAACTCGATGAAGGTCACGCAGACCACGCGAATCGCCGGCATGTTCGAACGACGCCCCAGGGCCAGGACAATCCCCAGCGGCAGCGCACCGGCGATGCCGACGGTGGCGATCACCAGGGTCAGCATCAGGCCACCCCACTGGCTGGTCGCCACGGCGTCCAGACCCAATACGCCGCCATGCAGCAGGCACCAGGCAATGATCGGGTACAGCACCAGGAAGCTCAGCCCGTACACCGCCTTATGGTGAAAGCGCGAGATGAACAACGGCGCCACGCCAACGATCGCCAGCCATACCGTCAGGTCCACGCGCCAGCGCAGTACCGGCGGGTAGTAGCCATACATGAACTGGCCGAAGCGCTGCTGGATGAACACCCAGCAGGCGCCCTCCTTGGTGCAGTCGGCCTGGCTGGTGCCAACCCAGTTGGCATCGAGGATCGCCCACTGCAGGATCGGCGGGACAACCAGGTAAATCAGATAGAACGCAAACAGGGTCAACAGCGTGTTGAGCCAGCTGGAGAACATGTTCGCGCGCATCCACGCCACCGCACCGATGCTGCTGCTCGGTGGGGGCATGTCAGGTTTGAAAGTATGAGTGCTCATGCGCTTTTCCTTACCGCTCGATCAGCGCAATGCGCTTGTTGTACCAGTTCATCAGCAGGGAAATGCTGATACTGATCGCCAGGTACACGCTCATGGTGATCGCAATCACCTCGATCGCCTGGCCGGTCTGGTTCAGCACGGTTCCGGCGAACAGCGAGACCATTTCCGGATAACCGATACCGGCCGCCAGCGAGGAGTTCTTCGCCAGGTTCAGGTATTGGCTGGTCAGCGGTGGAATGATCACGCGCAGGGCTTGCGGGATGATCACTTTGCGCAGGGTCGGACCGTTGCGCAGGCCGAGGGAATGCGCCGCTTCGGTCTGGCCGTGGCTGACCGACTTGATGCCCGAGCGCACGATCTCGGCGATGAACGCCGCGGTGTACACGGTCAAAGCCAGGGTCAGCGCCAGCAGTTCCGGGATCAGTACCCAGCCACCGACGAAGTTGAAGCCCTGCAGCTTCGGCATCTCCCAGTGCACCGGTGCGCCGAAAACAAGCGCACACAGCGCAGGGATCACCAGGAACATCGCCAGGCCAACCCAGAACTTGTGGAATGGCACACCTGTGGCTTCAAAGCGTTTGGTGGCCCAGCGGCTCATCAGCACGATGGCGACGATGGCGACTACAACGCTGATCACAAACGGCCAGAAACCGTCCGCCATCAACGCCGCCGGCATGTTCAGGCCACGGCTGCTGACAAAGAAGGTGTCGCCGAAGTTGTGGCTGTTGCGCGGCCCAGGCATGGTCAGGAACACCGCGAAGTACCAGAACAGGATCTGCAGCAGCGGCGGAATGTTGCGGAAGACTTCCACATACACCGTCGCCACTTTGGCGATGATCCAGTTCTTCGACAGCCGCGCCACACCCACGATGAAACCCAGGATCGTCGCCAGGATCACGCCGATGAAGGTCACCAGCAGCGTGTTGAGCAGGCCGATGACAAACACCCGGGCGTATGTGTCCGCCTCGGTGTAGTCGATCAGGTGTTGAGCGATGCCGAAACCGGCACTGCGCTCCAGAAAGTCGAAACCGGAGGTAATGCCCCGGTGCTGCAGGTTGGTCTGGGTGTTATCGAACAGATACCAGCCCAGCGAGACCACCCCGATAACCGTGATGATCTGGAATACCCACGCACGCACTCGTGGATCGCTGAGGCTGAGCCTCTGCTTAGGTGCGCCGATTGAATTTTGCATGAAGTGCCCCGGAAATAATGGAACAGAACATCACCCGGTGGTTGGCCCACCGGGTGATAGAACCATCAGCGCACTGGTGGTGCGTATTGAATGCCGCCAGCGTTCCACAGAGCGTTCAGCCCGCGGTCGATTTCCAGCGGAGTGCTCTTGCCGAGGTTTTTCTCGAACACTTCGCCGTAGTTACCCACTTGCTTGACGATCTGCACGACCCAGTCTTTCTTCACTTTCAGGTCTTTGCCGTATTCACCGTCGGTACCCAGCAGACGGGCAACGTCAGGGTTCTTGGTGCCCTTGGCTTCGGCTTCGACGTTTTTCGAAGTGATGCCGGCTTCTTCAGCGTTGAGCATGGCGTAGCCAGTCCAGCGCGCGATGGCCAACCACTCGTCGTCACCATTACGCACGACCGGGCCCAGAGGCTCCTTGGAAATGGTTTCCGGCAGAACCACGTAGTCCTTCGGCGAAGCCAGCTTGCTGCGCTGGGCGAACAGCTGGGATTTGTCGGAGGTCAGTACGTCGCAACGACCGGATTCCAGCGACTTGGCGCTTTCGTCGGAGGTGTCGAAGGTGATCGGGGTGTATTTCAGGCCGTTGCCGCGGAAGTAGTCGGAAACGTTCAGCTCGGTGGTAGTACCGGCCTGGATGCAGATGGTTGCACCGTCCAGCTCTTTAGCGCTTTTCACGCCCAGCTTGTTGTTTACCAGGAAGCCGATGCCGTCGTAGTAGGTGATGAAGCCCGGGAATTTCAGGCCCATGCCCGCGTCACGGGAACTGGTCATGGTGGTGTTGCGCGACAGAATGTCGATTTCGCCGGACTGCAGCGCGGTGAAGCGCTCCTTGGCGTTCAACTGGCTGAACTTGACCTTGGTCGCGTCGCCGAAGACAGCCGCCGCCACTGCACGGCAGTAGTCAGCATCGATACCGACGATCTTGCCGGTGGAATCCGGAACCGAGAAGCCTGGCAGGCCATCGCTGACGCCACACTGCACGAAACCTTTCTTCATCACTGCATCCAGGGTTGCACCCGCCTGGGCAAACCCGCTGACACCGAGTACCGCAGCTGCAGTCACGATAGCCAGGGTGGATTTCAACATCTTCATTCAAACCTCCAGTTTTGCTCTTGTTGTGTCGGAGCGTGAGTCCTGTCGCACCCTTTTGAGGCGTAGTCGACCCGTGTTGGCTTGTTTTGGGGTCAACCGACGTAAGACGTTAGCTATGAGTCTAGTAGGAGAAAATCCACGTCATGGAAAACTCACTCTCACCAGTCGGCCGAACGGGCTGTAGCCCTTTCACGTTCGCGAAGCCCCGTATCGGCCTATGGCGAACATCCATCACCGGATTCTTTTCAATCCCACTAACAACCTTGGCCTGATAGTGTTACCGACAGGCGTAGGATTTTTCATACAGAGTTCGCCATAGCAAAGCCCGTACCAGACCGCTCGCCGAAGCGGTTCAGCTGCAGGTCAATAGCAAAACTTGTAACCTTGCGACATCTTCGTAACTGATCAACCAGACACGCACTCAGCCCTCGCACTCAATGAGAGCGCATGCACACTTTTGGAGCAGCCATGACCAACCCCTTGATTCTTGAACCCGTCAAGACCGCAGACGCCTGCGTTATCTGGCTGCACGGCCTGGGTGCCGATCGCTATGACTTCCTGCCAGTGGCCGAAGCCCTGCAGGAATCCCTGTTGAGCACCCGCTTTGTTTTGCCCCAGGCGCCGAGCCGTGCCGTCACCATCAACGGCGGATACGAGATGCCGAGCTGGTACGACATATTGGCCATGAGTCCCGCGCGCGCGATCAACCGCGAGCAACTGGAAGAGTCTGCCAACTGGATCATCGAACTGATCGAATCGCAGAAGGCCAGCGGAATAGACGCCTCGCGAATTTTTCTGGCCGGTTTTTCCCAGGGCGGTGCCGTGGTGTTACACACCGCCTTTCTGAAGTGGCAGGGACCACTGGGTGGCGTCATTGCCCTTTCTACTTATGCACCGACCTTCAGCGACGAACTGCAACTGTCCGCCAGCCAGCAGCGCATTCCGGTACTGTCGATGCACGGCCAATACGACGATGTGGTGCAGAACTCGATGGGACGCAGCGCCTACGAGCACTTGAAGCATCATGGTGTCACCGTGACATGGCAGGAATACCCAATGGGCCACGAAGTGTTACCCGAGGAAATTCGCGACATCGGCACCTGGCTCACCGAGCGCTTGCGTTGACCCTCCAGGTTCCTTTCTTTGTTTAAAAGGCCCCTTTGATCCATCCCACTACGCCGCGCCCGATTCTTGCATTACACTGGCCGGCGTACATTCCTTAACCAATTGATGAGATGACCGTGCTCAAAGCACTCAAGAAAATGTTCGGTAAAAGCGAGACTGAGCAACTCGCGCCAGTCCCCAGCGCTCCGTCTCACGCTCCCAGCCACCGCACCGACGGTAATCAGCCTGAACGGGCCGCCACCTCGGCGGCACCCAAGCATGAGCCGAAGCCCGCACCCGCTGCCCAGCCGGTGGCGATAGCAGCCCCGGAACAGCCGCTCAGCGAAACGCCGAAACCCGCCAAACCGCGCCGCGAACCCAAGCCCAAGGCGCCGGTCATCCCATGGAAACTCGAAGACTTCGTTGTCGAGCCCCAGGAAGGCAAAACCCGCTTCCACGATTTCAAGCTGGCCCCCGAACTGATGCACGCCATCCAGGACCTGGGCTTCCCGTATTGCACACCGATCCAGGCACAGGTGCTGGGCTTCACCCTCGCCGGCAAAGACGCCATTGGTCGCGCCCAGACCGGTACCGGCAAAACCGCTGCGTTCCTGATCTCGATCATCACTCAGTTGCTGCAAACCCCACCGCCGAAAGAGCGCTACATGGGTGAGCCACGGGCGCTGATCATCGCGCCGACCCGCGAACTGGTGGTGCAGATCGCCAAGGACGCCGCCGACCTGACCAAGTACACCGGCCTCAACGTCATGACCTTCGTCGGCGGCATGGACTTCGACAAGCAGCTCAAGCACCTCGAAGCCCGCCACTGCGACATCCTGGTGGCCACGCCGGGCCGCCTGCTGGACTTCAACCAGCGCGGCGACGTGCACCTGGACATGGTCGAAGTGATGGTGCTGGACGAAGCCGACCGCATGCTCGACATGGGCTTCATCCCGCAAGTGCGCCAGATCATTCGCCAGACGCCGCCCAAGGCCGAGCGCCAGACGCTGCTGTTCTCCGCGACCTTCACCGAAGACGTGATGAACCTGGCCAAGCAATGGACCACCGACCCTGCCATCGTCGAAATCGAAGTCACCAACGTGGCCAACGAAAACGTCGAGCAGCACATCTACGCCGTGGCCGCTGCCGACAAATACAAGCTGCTCTACAACCTGGTCAACGACAATGGCTGGGAGCGCGTGATCGTATTCGCCAACCGCAAGGATGAAGTGCGGCGCATCGAAGAACGCCTGGTGCGCGACGGCATCAACGCCGCGCAACTGTCCGGCGACGTGCCGCAGCACAAGCGCATAAAGACCCTCGAAGGCTTCCGCGAAGGCAAGATCCGCGTCCTGGTCGCCACCGACGTGGCCGGTCGCGGCATCCACATCGACGGCATCAGCCACGTGATCAACTTCACCCTGCCGGAAGTGCCGGACGACTACGTGCACCGCATCGGACGGACCGGTCGTGCTGGCGCCGACGGGGTGTCCATCAGCTTTGCCGGTGAAGACGACTCCTACCAGTTACCGTCCATCGAGGAAAAACTGGGGCGCAAGATCAGCTGTGAAACACCACCGACGCATCTGTTGCGGGCGGTTGAGCGCAAGCGTCCGCACTAAACGACGCGGAAAAGACAAGCGCAGCCGGAAACGGACTGCGCTTTTTTTTCGCCCGGATATTGTGAGATACAACTAAAAGTCCATAATGGACAAATTAGTTTACTTTCAGTCCCGGAGCCGACCATGTCCAATACGCCCCAAGTGATCAACCAGAACCAGGCTCGCGAGTTGCTGGCACAGGTCGACGTGCCGCAGATCCTGCGCAAAATGTTCCGCGACCTGGCGGCCGGGCAAGCCGTGCAACCGGCACAACAACTGGTGGAATTTCCCCAGGGCGCCGGCGACTTCATCAACTATCTAGGGGTATTGGCCGAAGACGGCGTGTACGGCATCAAGACTTCGCCGTACATCGTCCGTGAGCAGGGACCCTTGGTGACCGCGTGGACTGTGCTGATGTCGATGCAGACCGGCCAGCCGCTGTTGCTGTGCGACGCGGGCGAACTGACCACCGCACGCACCGCCGCGACCACCGCCGTGGCGGTCGATGCCCTCGCGCCGCTGGCTGCCAAGCGCCTGGCCATCATCGGCAGCGGCAAAGTGGCCCAGGCGCACCTGCATTACGTCAAAGGCCTGCGCGACTGGCAGAGCATCAGCCTGTACGCGCCGAACCTGAGCGATGATCCTCAGACCGTGAGCCTGCTGAAAAACATCGAGCCACGCCTGAACATCGTCGAGAGTCGCGAAGCTGCCGTGCAGGACGCCGACGTGATCATGCTCTGCACCTCATCCGCCGGTCCGGTGATCGATCCGTCGAGCTTGCGCAAACCGGCGCTGATCACCTCCATCAGCACCAACGCCCCGCGTGCCCACGAAGTGCCGCCGCAAAGCCTCAATGCCATGCAGGTGTTCTGCGACTATCGCCTCACCACCCCGGGCGCGGCGGGTGAAATGCTGATCGCCGGCGAACAACACGGCTGGGACAAGGGCGCGATTGTCGGCGACCTGCCCGACCTGCTCAGCGATAAAGTCCAGCGCCCCGGTTACGATCGACATGTGTTTTTCCGCTCCATCGGCCTGGGCCTGGAAGACATTGCGCTGGCCAATGCGATCTACCGCCTTCAGCCCTGACCTACGCCCCAACCCACGCCCCAACCTGTAGGAGCTGACGAGTGAAACGAGGCTGCGATCTTTGAAAAGGCAAAGTCAAAAGATCGCAGCCTCGTTTCACTCGTCAGCTCCTACAAAGGAATTCGACAATATTTGTGCTCTTGGGAGACGTTCATGAGCCAGGCAGATTTCATCATCATCGGCGGCGGTATCGCCGGCGCTTCCACCGGTTTCTGGCTGTCGCAGCATGGCCGTGTGATCGTACTCGAACGCGAATCCCATCCGGCCTACCATTCCACCGGACGTTCGGCGGCGCTCTACACCGCCGCCTACGGCACCCCGCAAGTTCGCGCACTGACCCTGGCCAGCCGGGACTTTTTCGACAATCCGCCCAGCGGCTTCTGCGAACACCCGCTGCTGACGCCACGCGGCGAAATGACCGTGGACTTCACCGGCGACCCGGATGAACTGAACAGGCAATACCAGAGCGCGAAAGCCACGGTGCCGGAGATGCAACTGCTCAGCACCGACGAGGCCTGCGCGCTGGTACCGATCCTGCGCCGGGAAAAAGTCCACGGTGCGATCTACGATCCGACCGCTACCGACATCGACACCGATGCCCTGCATCAGGGATACCTGCGCGGCATCCGCCGCAATCAGGGCGAAGTCCACACCGACGCCGAAGTCGTCAGCCTGAGCCGCGATGACCAGGGTACATGGCACGTTCAGACCGGCACCCAGTCGTTCAGCGCCCCGGTCATCATCAACGCTGCCGGCGCCTGGGCCGACAAGATCGGCGAACTGGCTGGCGCCAAGCCGTTGGGCCTGCAACCCAAACGCCGTGCCGCGTTCATCTTCGCCGGCCCCGAGGGCGTGGACATCCACCATTGGCCGATGCTGGTCAGCCTCGACGAATCCTTCTACATGAAACCCGACGCCGGGATGTTCCTCGGTTCGCCGGCCAACGCCGACCCGGTGGAGCCCCATGACGTACAGCCCGAAGAGCTGGACATCGCCATGGGCATCTACCAGATCGAAGAAGCCACGACCCTGACCATTCGCCGCCCGACCCGCACCTGGGCCGGCCTGCGCAGCTTTGTCAGCGACGGCGATTTGCTGTCCGGTTTCGATCCACAGGTACCAGGGCTGTTCTGGGTCGCGGCGCAAGGCGGGTATGGCATCCAGACTTCGCCGGCCATGGGCCAGGCCAGCGCCGCACTGGTGCGCGGTGCCGCGCTGCCCGAGTCGCTCGGCCGTTTCGGCCTGAATGCCGACATGCTCTCCCCTGCCCGCCTCGGCTGAGCCTGATCCTCAGGTGACGTGCCCCCACGATTACGGCACACTTTCAGCGCCCCTTTGATGGGGCGCTGACGCTGCCTGGAGTTCCACTGTATGAACGCCCCCGAAAAAGACTCGGCCTTGGACGACACGTCCCTGGATAACTTCCACGCGATCGCCGACGCCATCGCCACGTTGTTTTTCCCCCACGCCGAAGTCGTGCTGCACGACCTGCGCACGCAAAAGGTCGACTACATCGCCAACAACCTGTCCAAGCGGGAAATCGGCGACGACTCGGCGCTGGAAGACATGCTCAGCGACGATGTCAGCGAACGAAACATCGGGCCGTACGAAAAGCTCAATTGGGATGGCCAGAAGATTCGCAGCCTCAGCACGGTACTGCGCGACAGCGAAGGACATCCGCTGGCGGTGTTGTGCATCAACTTGAATATTTCGCTGTTCGAGAATGCCAAGGCCGCTTTGGACCTGTTCCTGTCGCCGACCAAACTGATCCCGCAACCGGATGCACTGTTCCGCGATGACTGGCAGGAGCGGATCAACACCTTCCTCCACGCCTGGCTGCGCGAACGTCAGTTGAGCCTGAACCTGCTGACCCGTGACCACAAACGTGAGCTGGTACTGGCGTTGCACGCCGAAGGCGCGTTCAAGGGCAAAAGCGCATCGAACTATGTGGCCAATGTGCTGAACATGGGCCGGGCGACGGTGTACAAGCATTTGAAGGAATTGAAGGGCTGAAAATCAAAGGATCGCAGCCTGCGGCAGCTCCTACAGAAACGCATTCCCCTGTAGGAGCTGCCGCAGGCTGCGATCTTTTAATCAGTCGCCGTAAATGTCGGACTTGAAGTACTTGTCCGAAATCTTCTGGTACTCACCACTGGCACGAATGCCATCAATGGCCGTGTTCAACTCGCTGACCAGTTCAGTGTTGCCCTTGCGCACGGCAATCCCCGCCCCCTCGCCCACATATTTCGGATCTTTCAGCTCAGGCCCGACAAAGGCGTAACCCTTGCCACGCGGCATCGACAGGAAGTCATTGAGTGGAATGGTGTCGGCAAAAATCGCGTCGAGGCGACCGGCTGCCAGGTCCATGTAGATTTCTTCGTTATTGCTGTAGCGCTTGACGTTGATGCCCTTGGGTTCGAACACCTCGGTGGCGTAACGGTCGGTGGTGGTGGCACGCTGCACGCCGACGGTCTTGCCCTTGAGGCTGGCATACTGGTCATCCACCACCGCGCCGTCCTTCATCACCAGGCGCGACGAAGTGAAATAGTACTTGTGGGTGAAGTCCACCGACTTCTTGCGGTCTTCGTTGATGGTCATGGACGACAGCGCCATGTCGATTTTCTTCACCTTCAGGGAAGGAATCAGACCGTCGAACTCGCCTTCGACCCACACACACTTGGCCTTCATCTGGGCGCACAGGGCATTGCCGATGTCATAGTCGAAACCGACGATCTCGCCTTTGTCGGTTTTCGACGCGAACGGTGGATACGCGGCTTCGATGCCGATGCGCAGGGTTTTCTCGGCGGCGAACACAGAACTGCACGCCAACAGGCTCAGGGCCAGACCGGTGATGAGGGGGAACTTCTTCATGTTCGTTTTCTCGCGGTTGTTGTTGGTTTGGCAAGACAGAAGAAAAAGCTGAAACGGGGTGGAAACCTTTTTTGTACTTATAATTCCATCTTGGACTTTTATGTATTGGTCGTCAATCAGGCAAATGCAGCCCGTGCCGGCCGATGGTCGGGTGGTTTGTCAGGAAAGTTATTGGCTGTAACTGATGGCCCCTTCGCGAGCAAGCCCGCTCCCACAGTGGATCTGGTTGAACACAAATTTTGTGTACGACACAGAACCCTGTGGGAGCGGGCTTGCTCGCGAAGACGGACTAAAGAACGCAGCAGGAACTACTGCTTCCAGCGATCCGCCGCCGCATGATCACTGTCACGCCCCTCGACCCAACGCGGCCCGTCGCTGGTGTTTTCCTTCTTCCAGAACGGCGCGCGGGTTTTCAGGTAATCCATGACAAAGGCGCAGGCGTCGAATGCCGCCTGGCGATGAGCGCTGGCCGCGCCGACGAAGACAATCGGCTCACCCGGTTCCAGGGCGCCGATGCGGTGCAACACTTCCAGCTTGAGCAGTGGCCAGCGCTGCTCGGCCTCGATGGCGATCTTGCCCAGGGCCTTTTCGGTCATGCCGGGATAGTGTTCGAGGAACATCCCGGCGACGTCCAGGCCATCATTGAAGTCGCGCACATAGCCGACAAAGCTCACCACCGCCCCGACACCAACGTTGGCGTCGTGCATGGCGTTGACCTCGGCGCCCGGATCGAACGGCGTGGACTGCACGCGAATGGCCATGGTTCAGCCTCCGGTCACGGTCGGGAAGAACGCCACTTCATCACCCTCGCTGACCGGCTCGTCGAGCTGGCAGAGGTCTTCGTTACGGGCGCACATCAGGTTCTGCTCACTCAATACCTCGGCACCGTCACGCTGGGCCAGCAGCGCGCGGACATCGTCGACGGTGGCGAAGTTGCCTTCAACCTTCACCGAGTCCAACCCCAGCGCTTCACGATAACGGGCGAAAAACTTCACGGTCACGTTCATGGCTGCTCCGCCTGGAAATGTCCGCTCTTGCCGCCGACCTTCTCCAGCAGACGCACACTTTCGATGGTCATGCCGCGGTCCACGGCCTTGCACATGTCGTAGATGGTCAGCGCGGCGACACTGGCGGCGGTCAGGGCTTCCATCTCGACGCCGGTCTGCCCGGACAGCTTGCAGCGCGCCACAATGCGCACCGAATCGTCGCCTTCGGCACTGAGCTCGACCTTGACGCCGGTCAGCATCAGCGGATGACACAGGGGAATCAGATCGCTGGTTTTCTTCGCCGCCTGGATGCCGGCAATGCGCGCCACGGCAAACACATCACCCTTGGGGTGGCCGCCGCTGACGATCATCTGCAGGGTCTCGGGCAGCATGCGCACCAGCGCTTGGGCCGTCGCCTCACGGAACGTCACGGCTTTTTCAGTGACGTCGACCATGTTGGCGCGGCCTTGGGAATCGAGATGAGTCAGCACGGGATTACTCCTGATCAGGAGCGTCGATTGTAAACCTGTGGGTCAATTTTTCGCACGCACGATTATCGGCCCACCACAAACCAATGTGGGAGCGGGCTTGCTCGCGAAAGCGGCAGGTCAGTCAATGCATGGGTGACTGATCCACCGCATTCGCGAGCAAGCCCGCTCCCACAGGTTTTTCATACTTCCACAAAAACCGGGCGGCTGTTGGGCCGCCCGGTTCCGGTGGACAGTTACAGATGCGATTCGGCGTATTCGGCCAGAATCGAACGTGGTACCCCTTGCAAGGTGATGTGCACCCCGTTCGGGAAGTCCTTGAAGCGTTCAGTGAGATAGGTCAGCCCGGAGCTGGTCGCGGACAGGTAAGGGGTGTCGATCTGTGCCAGGTTGCCCAGGCACACCACTTTGGAACCGGCGCCGGCACGGGTGATGATGGTTTTCATCTGGTGCGGCGTGAGGTTCTGGCATTCGTCGATCAGGATCAGGCTCTGCTGGAAGCTGCGGCCCCGGATATAGTTGAGGGATTTGAACTGCAATGGCACTTTGCTGAGGATGTAGTCGACGCTGCCATGGGTGCTTTCGTCATCCATGTGCAAGGCTTCGAGGTTGTCGGTGATGGCGCCCAGCCATGGCTCCATTTTTTCCGCCTCGGTGCCGGGCAGGAAGCCGATTTCCTGGTCCAGGCCCTGCACGCTGCGGGTGGCGATGATGCGGCGATAACGTTTGCTGACCATGGTCTGCTCGATCGCAGCGGCCAGCGCCAGGATGGTTTTACCCGAGCCCGCGGCACCCGACAGGTTGACCAGGTGGATGTCCGGATCGAGCAAGGCGTACAACGCCAGGCTCTGATAGATATCACGCGGCTTCAGGCCCCAGGCCTCCTGGTGCAGCAGCGGTTCCTGGTGCAGGTCGAGGATCAGCAAGCGGTCCTCTTCAATCTCCTTGATCCAGCCGACAAAGCCCTGTTCATCAATGATGAATTCATTGATGTGCACCGCCGGCAGGTTGTCGATCAACTGCACCTGATGCCAGGTGCGGCCGTGGTCCTGACGGGTTTCGACCTTGCTCACACGGTCCCAGAAAGAGCCGGTCATATTGTGGTAGCCATTGGGCAGCAAGGACACGTCATCGACCAGTTGGTCGGTGCTGTAGTCCTCGGCCGCGATTCCGCAGGCGCGCGCCTTGAGGCGCATGTTGATGTCTTTGGTGACCAGCACCACGGGCTTCTTCGGGTCGCGTGTGTGCAGATCGATCAGTTGATTGATGATTTTGTTGTCATTCAGGTGCTCGGGCAGAATCAGGTTCGGCTCGGCATGCTTGCTCATCAGAATTGACAGCAAACCCTTGGGTCCGCTTTTGCCACGCTGGATCGGCACACCCTGCTCGACATCCTCGGGTGAGGCATCGCCCAGAGTCTTGTCGATCAGGCGGATGGCCTGGCGGCATTCGGCGGCTACGCTGTGATGCCCGCTCTTGAGCTTGTCGAGCTCTTCAAGCACGGTCATCGGGATCGCGACGTGGTGTTCTTCGAAGTTGAGCAGCGCGTTTGGATCGTGAATCAATACGTTGGTATCGAGTACATAAAGGATTGGCTGGTTGGAAGAAGAGCTACGTCCGTGATCATCCATACTCGGTCACCTTTGTGGGAGCCATTCGACGCAATACCTTGACGGTGCTGCGCCTCGAAGTGACTGCCGAATACACCTGCGGGGACTCAAGTGTTCTGCATACATGCGGGGTCTTGGAAGACGCCACCTGTGTTGCAGGTTTCGGCGGTCTGTCTTCGTAATACTCCAAAACGTGTGACAGAAAAAAGTACTTTGACGCTTTTTTGAAGTTTATTTTGCAGATTGACCAATAGCACTTGGCGGACTGCCATCACCCGTTTAAAGTCGGAAGTCCACCTGCAACGAATCCCCGTCCAAAATCGGCAAAAACCCAATGTTTACTGGGTCTGGCCGTTTCAGCGAAACGCGTCCTGGCAATCCTCCCAACCAATCCCGACCGGCGCCGTTTGCGTGACAAGCCACGGCAACGCCGTTTTCACCCCATCCTGCTTCACATTGAAATTGATGACCCCGTGCCGCCACAGCAGCATCAGGGTCAGCACCCGTTGCGCACTCGGGTTGCCCTTGAGTTTGCCAGCGCCGTCCTGGGCGTCGATGTCCCACAGCGCCACCTGCAAACCCTGAGCCTTGAAGAAACCTTCGGCATCGGAACGGCGCTGGCCATCGGGCGGACGGAACAGTGGCACGAAGTTCTCCGGCAGCTTGCTTTTGACCAGTTCGGCGCTGCGGCGCACCGAGTCCTGCCAGTCCTGCCAGTGACTGTGGGAGCGAAATTCCCAGCCTTGCACGCCGATGCACTGGGTCGAGTAGGTGCCTTGCAGGTGACTCACCGATTGCTCGGCCAAACGGGCCTGGATGTCCTTGCCGAGGACGAAGAACGTCCCGCTCATGTTCGACTTGCGCAGGTACTCGGTGACCCAGGCGGTGTTGTCCGGCGCGGCGTTGGCAGCACTGTCGAAGGTCAGCAGAAACAGCCGGTCGTGCATCCCGTCGCCGGAGCGCTCATAGTCGCCAAAATGATCGACTTCACTGCTGGTTTGCGGGAACAGGGCGGCCTTGCGCAATTGTTCGTCCAGGTACTGGGCGTGGAACACACGACTCGGCTCGGCCCACTTGATGTAGTAGCTGTCTGTGCTGACCTGGAACTTGGCAGCTTGTTCGCGCAGGGTGGGCATGTCTTCGACCAGAAAACAGAAGGAGGCATCCTGGTCGCAACTCTGTTGGGCGTAGTTGTAGTTGGCCAGCAGCCGTTGCCACATATGCTCGCGAACCCGGTTGACCGACTCCAGGTTGATGGTGCGCAAGCCCAGGCGCTGGGCCAGGGCGGGTTCGTCCAGCGATTCGCTGGCCAACAGGGCACTGGAAAACATCAGGATCTCGGCCCTCGACGCCACGTCGAACAGCGTTGGACTGACGAGTTTTTCTGGCCAGGTGCTGCGATCAAGCGTCGCCACATCGCCCGGTGCCGCGATGGCAGCGACGCTCAGTAGCCAGATCGAGATGAGAAAAGCGATACGCAATGGGATGTCTCCATAACAAAACCCGCGCGGCACTATAGCTGATCGCGGCCCTCATTCCCGCAGCAACCCCAATCTCCTGTGGGAGCGAGCTTGCTCGCGATGACGGTGCATCAGCCAACATCTTTTCCGAATGTCAGACCGCTATCGCGAGCAAGCTCGCTCCCACAGGGTTTGGTGCAAGGCCACCGGCCATCACCTATTGCCCCGATAGCTGGAGTCAACGCCGACAACCCCCTAGAATCGCGGCCACGATTAAAGGAGACGACTTCATGCTGATGGTGATTTCACCTGCCAAGACCCTCGACTACGAAACACCGCCGGCGACCCAGCGTTTCACTCAGCCGCAGTACCTCGACCACTCCCAGGAGCTGATCCTGCAGTTGCGCGAGTTGTCCCCGGCACAGATCAGCGAATTGATGCACGTTTCCGACAAGATCGGCGGGCTCAACGCCGCGCGTTTCGGCAGCTGGACGCCCGCGTTCACCCCGGAAAACGCCAAGCAGGCGCTGCTGGCCTTCAAGGGCGATGTGTACACCGGCCTGAATGCACAAACCTTCAGCGAAGCCGATTTCGACTATGCCCAGCAGCATCTGCGCATGTTGTCCGGCCTGTACGGCCTGCTGCGGCCACTGGACCTGATGCAACCCTATCGCCTGGAAATGGGCACCCGGCTGGCCAACGCCCGGGGCAAGGACCTGTATGCCTTCTGGGGTACACGCATCAGCGAATGGCTGAACGAAGCCCTGGCCGATCAAGGCGATGACGTGCTGCTCAACCTGGCGTCCAACGAGTACTTCTCGGCGGTCAAGCGCAACGCCTTGAACGCACGCATCATCAATACCGAATTCAAGGATCTGAAGAACGGCCAGTACAAGATCATCAGCTTCTACGCGAAAAAGGCCCGCGGTTTGATGAGCCGCTTCGTCATCGAAGAACGCATCAACGATCCGGCCACCCTCAAGCAATTCGACGTTCAAGGCTATCGCTACAGCGCTGAACAGTCCAAACCGGACAACCTGGTGTTTCTGCGCGATCACGCACCAGAGTGATGCAGCCGGTCGGCGCATGAGTGAAAAACCCCTCATGCGCTGCCCATTGATCGTCCGACAATTCCCCCCCTGATCGCCAGTCTATTGGCGTCAAAAAAACATCGATCGTTTTCCTAACTTTAGTTTCACTCGACTTCAATCATTTTTTTGCGTAGTGGCACTGACTTTTTTTAACAGTAGTGGCAAAAAACTATCCGCCCCAATTATCCGCCTATATATAAAGGGCCAAACGGCAAGTGCTATCAATTTGAGAGCAGTGCCATCTTTCTCAATATTTCAAGAAATTTCAGATTTCACGATGAGCGGACTGGAACTATGTCCAAACGCGCCGCTCATACCACCGGTAACGATTCTCGCCGAACCTGTACGAGATAACTTACGCAGATAAGCGATTCTTGTAGCGAAGTTGCAATACTAACTTGCGCTGACTAATCACTGATTTGAACAACAGCGAGCGGACAGGAGATAACGCGGTATGACTATCCCCTACAAGGCCACGGCAGCGCCCCTATAAACGTGCTCCCCCGAGCACCCAACCGCTTGATCTACGGGCTTTCGGCCTGACATCAAGCGTGCAAGGCCGTTGCACCTGCATCCTTCGGAAGGAGGATCGGCTGCATAACAGGGCAAATCATAACAACAAGGCCTAGTTGCGCACCCCTTGAGTGCATTTATTTAGACACTCGTAACTTATATGCCAGCACAGGGCATTGCCGCGCCTGTAAGGCGCACTTGCGAGTGCACTAAAACACGCTGAACACCATTAACTCCGGCCTTCTAATGGCTTGATCAATACAGAGGTAATTGCGATGCGCATCAGCATATTTGGTTTGGGTTACGTTGGCGCAGTATGTGCCGGTTGCCTGTCTGCACGGGGTCATGACGTCGTTGGCGTCGATGTGGCCAAAGACAAGATCGATATGATCAATGCCGGCAAATCGCCGATTGTTGAACCAGGCCTGGGCGAACTTCTGGCCCAGGGCATCCAGACCGGTCGCCTGCGTGGCACCACCAACTTCGCCGAAGCGATTCGCGACACCGATCTGTCGATGATCTGCGTGGGCACGCCGAGCAAGAAAAACGGCGACCTGGAACTGAACTACATCGAGGCAGTGTGCCGCGAAATCGGTTTTGTCCTGCGTGACAAGACCACCCGCCACACCATCGTCGTGCGCAGCACCGTGTTGCCGGGCACCGTGGCCAACGTGGTCATCCCGATTCTCGAAGACTGCTCCGGCAAGAAGGCCGGTGTCGATTTCGGCGTGGCCGTGAACCCTGAGTTCCTGCGCGAAAGCACCGCGATCGCCGACTACGACCAGCCGCCAATGACCGTCATCGGCGAGTTCGACAAAGCGTCCGGTGACGTTCTGCAATCGCTGTACGAAGAGCTCGACGCGCCGATCATCCGCAAGGACATCGCGGTCGCCGAGATGATCAAGTACACCTGCAACGTGTGGCACGCCACCAAGGTCACCTTCGCCAACGAAATCGGCAACATCGCCAAGGCGGTCGGCGTTGACGGTCGCGAAGTGATGGACGTGGTCTGCCAGGACAAGACCCTCAACCTGTCCCAGTACTACATGCGCCCGGGCTTCGCCTTCGGCGGCTCGTGCCTGCCAAAGGACGTGCGTGCACTGACCTACCGCGCCGGCTCCCTGGACGTGGAAGCGCCGCTGCTCAACTCGCTGATGCGCAGCAACGAATCCCAGGTGCAGAACGCTTTCGACATCGTCTCCAGCCACGACAAACGCAAAGTCGCCCTGCTGGGCCTGAGCTTCAAGGCCGGTACCGACGACCTGCGCGAAAGCCCGCTGGTTGACCTGGCGGAAATGCTGATCGGCAAGGGCTACGACCTGAGCATCTACGACAGCAACGTCGAGTACGCCCGCGTTCACGGCGCGAACAAAGACTACATCGAGTCGAAGATCCCGCACGTCTCGTCCTTGCTCAACGCCGACTTCGACGCGGTGATCAACAACTCCGACGTGATCATCCTCGGCAACCGTGACGAGAAATTCCGTGCCCTGGTGCAGGACGTTCCACACGGCAAGCAGGTGATCGACCTGGTGGGCTTCATGTCCAAGGCCACCAGCGTCAACGGTCGCACCGAAGGCATCTGCTGGTAACACACAGCGGAATAACTGTGCGAACCCTTTGTAGGAGCTGACGAGTGAAACGAGGCTGCGATCTTTACCAGGATCACTTGAGTCCCGAGCGAACCCTGAAAGATCAAGATCCAGATCAAGATCAAAAGATCGCAGCCTTCGGCAGCTCCTACACCGGCTCACCCGAGTTTCGAAAATCGGTGTCACCAGTGACCTTGCAAGTTTTTGTAAGCCTGCCTTAACCCAATCGGGCCTCGCCCGAGATCGAGACGGATGCAGATTATGCACAGGCTAAAGCACGGCCTACTCCAGGCCGCCGGTTGGCTGTTCTACCTGAGTTTACTGATGGGCCTCGCCATGGCGTTGCCCGTGTCCACGTTCGACTCCGAGTCGAAGGACTTCATTTTCCTGATTGGCGCCGTGGGTATCTGGCGCTACTCGATGGGTGCCACGCATTTTGTGCGCGGCATGATTTTTCTCTACGTCGTCTACCCGTACCTGCGGCGCAAAGTGCGCAAGCTGGGCAAAGCGGCTGACCCGTCCCACGTATTCCTGATGGTCACCAGCTTTCGTATCGACGCGCTGACCACTGCGCAGGTCTACAGCTCGGTGATCCGCGAAGCCATCGACTGCGACCTGCCGACCACCGTGGTCTGCTCCATCGTGGAAATGTCCGATGAGCTGCTGGTCAAAAGCCTGTGGAACCGGATGAACCCACCGGCCCGGGTCAAGCTCGACTTCGTGCGCATTCCCGGCACCGGCAAGCGCGATGGCCTGGCCTACGGCTTCCGCGCCATCTCCCGACACCTGCCGGACGATCGCGCGGTGGTCGCGGTGATCGATGGGGACACCGTGCTCGGCGAAGGCGTGGTGCGCAAGACCGTGCCGTGGTTCCAGTTGTTTGGCAACGTCGGCGGCCTGACCACCAACGAATTCTGCGAAGTGCGCGGCGGCTACATCATGAGCGAATGGCACAAGCTGCGTTTCGCCCAGCGTCACATCAACATGTGCTCGATGGCCCTGTCCAAGCGCGTGCTGACCATGACCGGGCGCATGTCGGTGTTCCGTGCCACCGTGGTCACCAACCCGGAATTCATCGCCGACGTGGAAAGCGACTCGCTGCAACACTGGCGCCTGGGCCGCTTCAAGTTCCTTACCGGCGACGACAAGTCGAGCTGGTTCAGCCTGATGCGCCTGGGCTACGACACCTTCTACGTGCCCGACGCGGCGATCAACACCGTTGAACACCCGCCGGAAAAGAGCTTCATCAAGGCCAGCCGCAAACTGATGTTCCGCTGGTACGGCAACAACCTGCGGCAGAACTCCCGTGCCCTGGGCCTGGGGATCAAACGCCTCGGCGTGTTCACTTCGGTGGTGCTGTTCGACCAGCGCGTGTCGATGTGGACCTCGCTGCTGGGACTGACCGTGGCGCTGATCGCCAGCTTCAAGTACGGCACCGCGTTCATCTTGGTGTACCTGCTTTGGATCGGCATCACCCGGTTCATCCTGACCTTGTTGCTGTCGTGCTCCGGACACCGGATCGGCCCGGCCTACCCGGCAATTCTCTATTACAACCAGATCGTCGGCGCGCTGGTGAAGATCTACGTGTTCTTCCGCCTCGACCAACAGTCCTGGACTCGCCAACCCACTTCTCTGACCCGTGATCTCGCCAGCTTTCAACGTTGGTTCAACACCTGGTCGTCTCGGACCATGACCTTCTCTGCCGGCAGCATTTTTGTCGCCGTGCTGCTGTTGATGGTCTGACCGCCCCCTTATTGAATTAACCAGGAAATCGCCCTTATGAATACCGCCGTCAACGCCAACGTAGTGCACGAATCCGAAGCCCAGCGCCAACACGCCCGCGTAAAAATCCCGGCCAAGTTGCGTTTCTTCGGCCCTGACCGGACGCCGGTCGAAGCCCGGGTGATCGACCTGTCCGCCGGTGGACTGGCGTTCAACGCCGGTCAGTTGCCGCTGAAAACTGGCGATGTGTACAAGGCCCGCCTGCAGTTCGTCATCGACAACCTCGGCCTGGCCATGGACGTCGAGTTGCAGGTCCGCTCCTTCGACCGCGAGACCGGACGTGCCGGCTGCCAGTTCCAGAACCTGGAACCACGGGACATCTCGACCCTGCGCCACCTGATCACTTCGCACTTGGCTGGCGACATCGTCAGCGTGGGTGAAATGCTGGCGACCCTGCAGCGCGACAACTTTACCAAGGCGCGCAAGATGAAGGACGGCGGCCACGGCATGACCGCGTTCGGACGCCTGAAAGCCGTGACCTTCAGCCTGGGGGTCTTTGTGGTGGGTGTTGCCGCCTTCGGCTTCGTTTTCAAATCGGTGTATGGCATGTACTTCGTCAGTCACGCCCAGGCCGGCCTGGTCAGCGTGCCGGGCGTGAACATCACCATGCCCCGCGACGGTACCGTACAGAGCCTGGTGAAAGCCGACGGCGTGGCCGCCAAAGGCGCACCGCTGGCGACCTTCAGCACCAGCATGCTCGACGTGCTCAAGGGCCATCTGGACGAAGACCAGCTGCAACCGGCCAAGGTTGAAGAACTGTTCGGCAAGCAGATGACCGGCACCCTGACCTCGCCTTGCGATTGCACCGTGGCCCAGCAAATGGTCGCCAACGGTCAGTACGCCAGCAAGGGCGACGTGATCTTCCAACTGGTGCCGCGTAACAGCGAAGCCAATGTTGAAGCGCGCTTCTCCTATCGCCAGTTCGGCGACGTACGCCCGGGTACTTCGGTGCGCTTCCAGATCGCCGGCGAGGACAAGAGCCGCACCGGCAAGATCGTCAGCAGCACCAGCCTTAAAAGCGCCGACCTGTCGTCGGACATCCGCGTGCTGATCCAGCCGGACGAAACCCTGGACAGCTCCCTCGCCGGCCGCCCGGTGGAAGTGAGCAGCGACCGTGGCCCGAACCTGAACTGGCTGATCGACAAAGCCATGGCTGTCGGTCTTTAAGTCGAGGACATGCCTGTGACCATCACAAAAACTCAAAACACGCCGCAGCCCCTGTGGGAGCGGGCTTGCTCGCGAATGCGGTTGAACATTCAGAATCAATGCTCGCTGACACACCGCTTTCGCGAGCAAGCCCGCTCCCACATGGGGTCTCTGTGTGCAGTGGCATTGGCGGTGAGCCTGGCCGGTTGCGCCGGCCTCCCCGACCAGCGCCTGGCCAACGAAGCGCTCAAGCGCGGCGATACCGCCACCGCTGCGGCGAACTACCGGCAACTGGCAGACCTGGGCTACAGCGAAGCACAAGTCGGCCTGGCCGATATCCAGGTCGACAGCCGTGACCCGGCGCAGATGAAACAGGCCGAGGCGACTTACCGCGCCGCGGCCAGCGTTTCGCCGCGCGCCCAGGCACGCCTCGGTCGCCTGCTGGTGGCCAAACCCGGTTCCACCGAAGCAGAGCAGCACGAAGCCGAAACCCTGTTGAAAAAAGCCGCCGCCGCGGGCGAAGGCAACACGCTGATTCCGCTGGCGATGCTGTACCTGCAATACCCGCACAGCTTTCCCAACGTGAATGCCCAGCAGCAGATCAGCCAATGGCGTGCCGAGAACAAGCCGGAAGCCGGCTTGGCGCAAGTGCTGCTCTATCGCACCCAGGGCACCTACGACCAGCATCTGGATGACGTGGAGAAGATCTGCAAGGCCGCGCTCAACACCAGTGACATCTGCTACGTCGAACTGGCCACGGTCTACCAGAAACAGGCCAAGCCAGAGCAACAGGCCGAGCTGATCAAGCAGATGCAAGCGGCTCACGCTCACGGCAGCGTTTCGGCGCAGCGCGTCGACAGCGTCGCCCGTGTGCTCGCCGATGCGACCTTGGGCAAGACCGACGAGAAGACCGCGCAATCGCTGCTCGAACCGATCGCCCCGGGCTACCCGGCGTCGTGGGTCACCCTCGCGCAGTTGATCTACGACTTCCCCGAACTGGGCGACGTCGACCAGATGATGAAGTACCTGGACAACGGCCGCGCCGCCGACCAGCCCCGCGCCGAACTGTTGCTGGGCAAGCTCTACTTCGAAGGCAAGATGGTCCCGGCCGACGCCAAGGTCGCCGAGGAGCATTTCCAGAAAGCCGTAGGCCGCGAAGTCGCCGCCGATTACTACCTCGGCCAGATCTATCGCCGTGGCTACCTGGGCAAGGTCTATCCGCAGAAGGCCCTCGACCATCTGTTGACCGCTGCGCGCAACGGCCAGAACAGTGCCGACTTCGCCATCGCCCAGCTGTTTTCCCAGGGCAAGGGCACCAAGCCTGATCCGCTGAACGCCTACGTCTTCAGCCAACTGGCCCTGGCCCAGAACACACCGCAAGCCACCGAGCTTGCGCAAACAATCCAAACGCAATTGCCGCCCGAGCGGTTGGCCGAAGCCCAACGCCTGTTGAAACAAGAACAGGCCGTGCGCGGTGCCCTGAGCCCGAACACGCCGGAACTGCATACCCTGCAAGAAGAAGTCAGCGAGGAAACCCAATGAAGTTGAATCCATTCATGAAGGCTGGCATCGGCCTGACATTCGCGCTGATCTGGTCTTGCCCGACGCTTGCTGCGATGACTGAAGAAACCAAGAACTTCGGCCTGGACATGAAGATCACCGGTCAGTCCGAAGACGACCGTGACCTCGGCACCCAGCGCGGCGGCGACGTCAACGGCCTCGGCCTTGACCTGCGCCCGTGGGTGTATGGCGAAAGCGGCGCGTGGAGCGCTTACGCCATGGGTCAGGCGGTGACGTCCACCGACATCATCGAGACCGACACACTGCAAGAGTCCGAAGGCACCGAGAACACCAGCAACAATGATCGCCAGACCAAGAAGAACTACCTGGCGATGCGCGAATTCTGGGTCGGCTACAGCGGTTTCACGCCCTACCCCGGCGAGATCCTGAAACTCGGTCGTCAGCGTCTGCACAACGACGACGGTCAATGGCGCGATACCAACATCGAAGCCCTGAACTGGACCTTCGACACCACCTTGTTGCGCGCCAACGCGGGTGTCGCCGAGCGCTTCAGCGAGTACCGCACTGACCTGAAAGAACTGTCCCCCAAGGACAAGGATCGCCTGCACGCCTACGCCGATGCCGAATACCAATGGACACCGGGTCACTGGGCCGGCATTCGCGGTCACCACACTCACGATGACGGCAAGCTCGACTATCCGGAACCGGGCGTACCTTCCGATTCGCTGGACAAAAAACAGAATGGCGACATCAGCTGGCTGGGCTTGCAGGCCAACAGCGATGCCTACAACTGGCGCAACACCAATACCTTCAACTACTGGGGCAGCATCACCGGCATGAGTGGCGACCGCGACACGGTCAACCCGCTGAACGCTGATGGCACCGCTCCGGCACAACCCAAGAGCAGCGGCAATGTCGATGGCTGGGCCACCGACCTGGGCGTGCGCCTGCGCCTCGATCCGCAATGGCAAGTCGGTGCGGCCTACGCCCGGGCCAGCGCCGATTACGAACAGAACGGCCTGGAAAGCAACCGCTCGAACTACACCGGTACACGTTCACGCGTGCACCGTTTCGGCGAAGCCTTCCGTGGCGAAATGAACAACATGCAGTCGGCCACGCTGTTCGGTTCGTGGATGCTCAACGACGAATACGACGCCAGCCTGATCTACCACAAATTCTGGCGCGTCGACGGCAACAAGCCGATCACCAGCGACGGCATCGACGCCGTGCAGAACAACACCGACGACGTGACCGGCGCCGTGTTGTCCAGCACCTCCCTGCCGCTGAACGATGGCGAAAAAGACCTCGGCCAGGAAATGGATCTGGTGGTCACCAAGTACTTCAAGCAAGGCCTGTTGCCAGCGGCGCTGAGCCAGAAAATCGATGAACCTTCGGCCCTGGTGCGGTTCCGTGGCGGTGTGTTCAAGCCCGGCGACGCCTATGGCAAAGAAGTCGATTCGTACATGCATCGCGCGTTCATCGACGTGGTCTGGAAATTCTGATGCAGAGCGCGAAGGGAGTCCCCGACATGAACAGTGCCAAGAAAGGTTCGTTGACCTTGCTGGCCGGCGCGATGCTACTGGCAAGTGCGGCTGCCTTCGCGACTGTGGAGCCCGCTGCGCCCGCCAAGCCGGCCACTGTTGCCAAGGAACTGCAACAAGCCAAGACCTACACCGTCAGCAGCGCGCCGACCGCGCCGCTGGAACTGGCCAAGCCGACGCTGCCGGACGTCTCGGGCTACACCGCCGAGGCCATCGCGAAAAAAATCGTGCGCAGCAAGGTCGGCAAAGTCAGCGTGCGCCGGATGATGCAGGAAGACGCACTGAAGGACTTCATCGGCGGGGACAACAAGATGGCCGAATGGGTGGTGCGTCAGCACGGCATCCCCCAGGCGATCTTCGTCGACGACGGCTACATGAACCTCAAGGACGTGGCGAAGAAACTGCCGAAGTACGTCATCGAAACGTCACCGGGCGTGTACCTCGCCAGGCTACCGATCGTGGTCGGTCGTCACGGCATTCTCGAAATCGACAAGCAGACCCAGGAACTGCGCTTGTCCCAGGAGGCTGGTGCGTTCCTGGTCAACGACGGCCAACTGTTCGTTCGCGATACCAGGATCACTGGCTGGCGCGAAAAGGACAACGGCCCGGCGACGTTCAATTCGCCGAAGGAATTCCGTCCGTTCCTGCTGGCCTGGGGTGGTACCGAGACCTACATCGCCAACAGCAAGATCGCCAGTTTCGGCTACGCCAACAGTAAGTCCTACGGCGTGAGTATTTCCCAGTACACGCCGAACATGGCCAAGGTGCTCAAGCGTCCTGAGCCGACCGGCTGGATCGTCGGCTCCGAGTTCTCGGACATGTGGTACGGCTTCTACTGCTATGAGACCCGCGACTTCGTGGTCAAGGGCAACACCTACAAAGACAACATCGTCTACGGCATCGACCCGCACGACCGTTCCCACGGTCTGATCATTGCCGACAACACGGTGTACGGGACCAAGAAGAAGCACGGGATCATTATTTCCCGTGAGGTCAACGACAGCTTCATCTTCAACAACCGCAGCTACGACAACAAGTTGTCAGGCCTGGTGATCGACCGTAACAGCGTGAACAACCTGATTGCCCACAACGAGATCTACCAGAACCACACCGACGGCATCACCCTCTACGAGAGTGCCGACAACCTGCTGTGGGGCAATCGTGTGTTGAGCAACCGGCGCCACGGCATCCGCATTCGTAACAGCGTGAACATTCGCCTGTACGAAAACGTCGCCATGGCCAACGGCCTGACCGGCGTCTACGGCCACATCAAGGACCTGAGCAACACCGACCGTGACATCAAGCTCGACCCGTTCGACGCCCAGGTGTCGCTGATCGTGGTCGGCGGTGAGCTGGCGGCCAACGGCAGCGGCCCGCTGTCCATCGACTCGCCGCTGAGTGTCGAGTTGTATCGCGTGTCCATGCTCGCACCGACCAAGTCCAGCGGCATCAGCTTCACCGGCATCCTTGGCGAACGCCAGGATGAAATTCTCGACCTGCTGGTGCGCCAGCAGAAAGCCGTGCTGATCGACCCCGTCGAACGCCAGACCGAAATGCGGGACTGAGGATAATCTTATGCACCCACACTTGATCAAATTACTCAGCCTGTCGGCCCTGACCGCCGGCATTCTCGCGGCCAGCACTGGCGCGCGTGCCGATGAAGTTCAAGCGCCCAAGTTCAGCGCCGAACCGTGCTGCAGCCTGTGTCCGGCCGCCCACGACGCGAAGAACTACACCACCCGCTATCAGCAGAACTTCACCACGCTGGTGCAGGCCCAGGGCGACTGGCTGTTCCGTACGCAGGAAGACTTGCGCACCGAGTTCGACACCACGCCCGCCGGCTACAAACGCATGAAACAGCTGCACGATGCGTTCAAGAGCAAAGGCGTGGAACTGGTTGTCGTGTACCAGCCGACCCGTGGCCTGGTGAACCGCAACAAGCTCAACCCGGCGGAGAAAGCCAGCTTCGACTTCGACAAGGCGCTGAGAAACTACAAGACCATGCTGGGCCGCTTCGCGCAGATGGGCTACGTCGTTCCGGACCTGTCGCCGCTGACCAACGAGTCGTTGCCAGACACCCTGCCCGCCCACGATTTCTACTTCCGCGGCGACCAGCACTGGACCCCGTACGGTGCCCAGCGCACGGCGAAAATAGTCGCCGAAAAGGTCAAGCAATTGCCTGAATTCGCCGACATTCCCAAGCGCGAATTCGAGACCAAAAAATCGGGTCGCATGGGCAAGACCGGAACATTGCACAACATGGCCGGTCAACTCTGTGGCACCAGTTACGCGATCCAGTACATGGATCAGTTCACCACCGAGCCGAAGGGCGAAGCGGGCGATGGCGATCTGTTCGGTGATTCCGGCAATCCGCAAATCACTCTCGTGGGTACCTCCCACAGTGGCAAGAACTACAACTTCGCCGGTTTCCTCGAGGAGGCCATCGGCGCCGACATTCTCAACGTGGCGTTCCCCGGCGGCGGCCTGGAAGGTTCGATGCTGCAGTACCTGGGTAGCGACGAGTTCCAGAAGAACCCACCGAAGATTCTCATCTGGGAATTCTCGCCGCTGTACCGCCTCGACCAGGAAACCATCTATCGCCAGATGATGGCGCTGCTGGACAACGGTTGCGAAGGCAAGGATGCACAGATGTCCGGCAGCGCCACGCTCAAGCCGGGCAAAAACGAGTTGATGGTCAACAGCAAGAACATGGACCTGCGTAACGCTAGCCACCAGGTCGACATCCGCTTCGCCGATACGTCGGTGAAAACCCTGCAAGCCACCCTCTGGTACATGAACGGTCGCCACGAGGACATCAAGATCGAAAAACCGGAAACCTCCGAGACTGACGGGCGTTTCGCTTTCGAATTGCGTACGGACGAAGACTGGGCCTCGCAAAACCTGCTGGCCGTTGAAGTCCAGGGCCCCGAAGCCGGTGCCGCGCCTCAGAAAGTCGAAGCGAAAATTTGCAAACGCAACGTATTCCCGGGTTCCGAGCAGCGTACTGCTTCGGTCGGGCAATGAGGTCTGCCATGCGCAATCCGAAATTATCAACACTGTTGGCACCGACGCTCTTGAGCCTGGCGATGTTCGCCGGGGCCACGCAAGCGGCGGCGCCACTGCGTCCACCCCAGGGCTATTTTGCGCCTGTGGATAAATTCAAGTCGGGAGACAAGAGCGAAGGCTGCGATGCAATGCCGACGCCTTACACCGGCTCTTTGCAATTTCGCAGCAAGTACGAAGGTTCGGACAAGGCCCGCGCGACCCTGAACGTGCAGTCGGAAAAAGCCTTCCGCGACAGCACCGCCGACATCACCAAGATCGAGCGCGGCACCAGCAAGCGCGTGATGCAGTTCATGCGTGACGGTCGCCCGGAACAACTGGAATGCACGCTGAGCTGGCTGACAGCCTGGGCCCAGGCCGACGCGCTGATGTCCAAGGACTTCAACCACACCGGCAAGTCGATGCGCAAATGGGCCCTGGGCAGCATGGCTTCGGCGTATATCCGCCTGAAGTTTTCCGACTCCCACCCGCTGGCCACCCATCAACAGCAAGCGCAGTTGATCGAAGCCTGGTTCAGCAAGATGGCCGACCAGGTGGTCAGCGACTGGGACAACCTGCCGCTCGAGCAGACCAACAACCACTCGTACTGGGCCGCCTGGTCGGTGATGGCCACTTCCGTCGCCACCAACCGCCGCGACCTGTTCGACTGGGCGGTGAAGGAATACAAGGTCGGCGCCAATCAGGTCGACGCCGACGGCTACCTGCCCAACGAACTCAAGCGTCAGCAACGAGCCCTGGCCTACCACAACTACGCCCTGCCGCCGCTGGCGATGATCGCCAGTTTCGCCCAGGTCAACGGGGTGGACTTGCGTCAGGAAAACAATGGCGCACTCAAACGCCTGGGTGACCGGGTGCTGTCCGGGGTGAAAGACCCGGATGAGTTCGAGAAAAAGAACGGCAAGGAACAGGACATGACCGACCTCAAAGAGGACATGAAATTCGCCTGGCTCGAACCGTATTGCTCGCTCTACACCTGCTCGCCCGAGGTGCTGGCGAAGAAACACAAGATGCAACCGTTCAAGACCTTCCGCCTCGGCGGCGACCTGACCAAGGTCTACGACCCGGCCAATGAAAAGGGCAATAAGGGAACTTGACCTGTAGGAGCTGCCGCAGGCTGCGATCTCTTGATCTTGATCTTTAAAAGCAAGATCAAAAGATCGCAGCCTGCGGCAGCTCCTACAGAGTCAGCGTCAGGTGTGAGTTTTTTGTGTGTTGCCCTCCAGGTTTTCTTGGGGGGTTTGGGGGGGCCGTTGGCCCTTGACTGTTGGTTCAAACAAGGAGAGATCGGGATGGTTTTTTCGTCCAACGTGTTCCTGTTTTTGTTCTTGCCGATCTTCCTCGGCTTGTACTACCTGAGCGGGCAACGCTATCGCAATCTGCTGCTGCTGATTGCCAGTTACGTGTTCTACGCCTGGTGGCGTGTGGACTTCCTCGCACTGTTCGCCGGCGTCACGCTGTGGAACTACTGGATCGGCCTGAAAGTCGGTGCCGCCGGGGTCAAGACCAAACCGGCGCAGCGCTGGCTGCTGCTCGGTGTGGCCGTCGACCTGTGCATCCTCGGCTACTTCAAGTACGCCAACTTCGGCGTCGACAGCATCAACGCGATGATGACGTCGGTGGGCCTGGAGCCTTTCATCCTGACCCACGTGCTGCTGCCGATCGGGATCTCGTTCTACGTCTTCGAGTCCATCAGCTACATCATCGACGTCTACCGTGGCGACACTCCGGCGACCCGCAACCTGATCGACTTCGCGGCGTTCGTGGCGATCTTCCCGCACTTGATCGCCGGTCCCGTGTTGCGTTTTCGCGACCTGGCCGACCAGTTCAACAACCGCACCCACACCCTCGACAAGTTCTCCGAGGGCTGCACGCGGTTCATGCAGGGTTTCATCAAGAAAGTCTTCATCGCCGACACCCTCGCGGTGGTGGCCGACCATTGCTTCGCCCTGCAAAACCCGACCACGGGCGATGCCTGGCTCGGCGCCCTGGCGTACACCGCACAGCTGTATTTCGACTTCTCCGGCTACAGCGACATGGCCATCGGCCTGGGCTTGATGATGGGTTTCCGCTTCATGGAAAACTTCAAGCAGCCGTATGTCAGCCAGTCGATCACCGAGTTCTGGCGGCGCTGGCACATCAGTCTGTCGACCTGGCTGCGTGACTATCTGTACATCACCCTGGGCGGCAACCGCAAAGGCACGCTGATGACCTATCGCAACCTGTTCCTGACCATGCTGCTCGGTGGTCTGTGGCACGGCGCGAACATCACCTACATCGTCTGGGGTGCATGGCACGGCATGTGGCTGGCGATTGAAAAAGCCATCGGCCTGAATACTTCGCCACGCAGCTTCAACCCGATCCGCTGGGCAATGACCTTCCTGCTGGTGGTGATGGGCTGGGTGATCTTCCGTGCGGAAAACCTGCACGTCGCCGGGCGCATGTACGGCGCGATGTTCAGCTTCAGCGACTGGTCGCTGTCGGAACTCAACCAGGCCAGCCTCACCGGCCTGCAAGTGGCAACGCTGATCGTGGCCTACGTGACCCTGGCGTTCTTCGGCCTGCGCGACTTCTACACCAATCAGCCTCCGGTCAAGACCAAGCCTGCGGTGAATGTCGACAGCGACGGCCCGGCCACTGCTACACCGGGAACGATCAAGGCTGTACCAGGAGATAACCCGGCGAGCATCCACCAGCCTGGCTACACCGTCGGCGTCGAAGCCCAGGTGCAACCGGCCTACTGGACCGCTGACTGGTCGCGCTACGTGATGCGTGCGCTGGTGCTGCTGCTGTTCATCGCCTCGATTCTCAAACTCTCGGCGCAAAGCTTCTCGCCGTTCCTTTACTTCCAGTTCTGAGGGATCTGACCATGACCCGCTCATTACGCATCTTCTACATCGCGCTGTTCCTGGTGACCCTGCTGGTGCTCGGTCTGTGGTCGGTGCGCAGCTTCTTCGGCTTCAGCACCAACGCCGATGCGACGGTGCTCAACGGTCGCTGGACCAAGGCCGTGGAAACCCACTACGACGACGAGTTCCCGATCAAGCGCCTGGGCACCAATCTCTGGGCCGCGCTGGATTTCAAACTGTTCAACGAAGGTCGTCCGGGCGTGGTGCTCGGCCGCGACCAGTGGTTGTACAGCGATGAAGAGTTCCACCCGGTGGTCAACGAAGAGCTGAACCTGCAAGGCAACTACGCGCTGGTCGAAGGCGTGCGCCAGACCTTGAAAGAGAAAGGCGTGCAACTGGTGATGGCGGTGGTGCCGGCCAAGGTGCGCCTGTACCCAGAACACCTCGGTGAGGAGAAACCGGCGAGCATCCACGCCAACCTCTACAAGGACTTCCACCAGCGCCTGGCCGCCGACCGGATTCCGGCCCCTGACCTGCTCGGCCCGCTGCAACAGGCCAAGCAGAACGGCCAGCAAGTGTTCCTGCGCACCGATACCCACTGGACCCCGGAAGGCGCCGAGATCGCGGCCAACCGTTTGGCCAAGACCATCGCCGACAAGTACCCGCTGAGCGGCGAACCGCAGCGCTTCGTCACCGAACCGGCCGAAACCGTCACCCACAAGGGCGACCTGCGTCTGTTCCTGCCACTGGACCCGCTGTTCGAAAACCTGATGCCTAAACAGGAGCAATTGCAAAAGCGCAATACGGTCGCCGCTGAAGATCAGCCCGCCGGCGACGACGCGCTGTTCGCCAACACCGAAGTGCCAGTGGCCCTGATCGGCACCAGCTACAGCGCCAACCCCAACTGGAACTTCGTCGGTGCGCTCAAGCAGGCGCTGCACAGCGACGTGGTCAATTACGCCGAAGACGGCCACGGCCCGATTCTGCCGATGCTCAGCTACCTGAAAAGCGATGCCTTCAAGAACAGCCCGCCTCAGGTGCTGATCTGGGAGTTCCCTGAACGATATCTGCCTGTGAACAACGAAATCGGCGACGCCGACCCGCAGTGGGTCGCAGAGCTTAAACAAGCCGGCGCCCGCCAACAAAACGTAGCCATCAACAACAAATCCGAGACGCCCGACCGGGCGCAAAACTGAAAGAGAGGTACACCATGACTTTCACTACAACTCCTCGTCGTCTCGCCAAACGCCTTGCCCTGGTTGCCGGCCTCAGTGTGCTGTCGGTACAGGTTTTCGCCGCTGGCGACGCAGCCCTGTACGGCCCGACCGCACCGAAAGGCTCGACCTTCGTGCGCATCTACAACGCCAGCAACGCCGAAGTCAGCGCCACCGTCGGCAGCACCAGCCTGAGCGAGGTCGCGCCTCTGTCGAGCAGTGACTTCAGCTTCATGCCGGGCGGCGACTACAGCGCCAAGGTCGGCAGCCAAAGCCTGCCGGTGAAACTGGCCGGCGACCACTATTACACCCTGGTCAACAACGCCAGCGGCGCACCGCAACTGATCGAAGAGCCGCCGTTCAAGAACAAGCAGAAGTCCCTGGTCCGCGTACAAAACCTCAGTGACAAGGCGCTGACCCTGAAAACCGCCGATGGCAAGACGGACGTGGTCCCGAACGTTGCGCCCAAGGGTCGCGGCGAGCGTGAAATCAACCCGGTCAAGGTCAGCCTGGCGCTCTATGACGGCACCACCAAAGTCGGCGACGTGAAACCGGTCGCCCTGGAACGCGGTGAAGCCGCGGTGCTGTACGTCACCGGCAGCGGCAGCAGCCTGTCGCCGGTCTGGGTGAAACGCCCGGTATCGACGCGCTAATGAATTTATCGAAAGGCCGGCATTAATCGCTGTAGGAGCTGCCGCAGGCTGCGATCTTTTGATCTTGATTTTTTGCGCTCGTCAGGACGCTAAAGATCAAAAGATCGCAGCCTTCGGCAGCTCCTACAGCAGCCTTTCGACACGGAACAAAAACAAGAGTGAAACGACAGAACGCAGTAGCTCTAACCAATCGATATTCAAGGAGTAACAACATGATTCCAGTGATCTTGTCAGGTGGTAGTGGCTCACGTCTTTGGCCGCTTTCCCGCAAACAATTCCCTAAACAGTTCCTGGCCCTGACCGGCGAACACACCCTGTTCCAGCAAACCCTGGAACGCCTGGTGTTCGAAGGCATGGACACGCCGATCGTGGTCTGCAACAAGGACCACCGCTTCATCGTCAACGAGCAATTAGCGGCGCGCAAACTGGAATCCCAGCGCATCCTGATGGAGCCGTTCGGTCGCAACACTGCGCCGGCCGTGGCCCTGACCGCGATGATGCTGGTCAATGAAGGTCGCGACGAACTGATGCTGGTACTGCCGGCCGACCACGTCCTGGAAGACCAGAAAGCCCTGCAACGCGCCCTGGCCCTGGCCACAGTCGCCGCCGAAAACGGTGAAATGGTGCTGTTCGGCGTGCCGGCCACCAAGCCGGAAACCGGTTATGGCTACATCAAGTCGACCAACGACTCGCTGCTGCCTGAAGGCGTCAGCCGCGTCTCGCACTTCGTGGAAAAACCCGACGTGAAGCGCGCCACCGAGTTCGTCCAGTCCGGCGGTTACTTCTGGAACAGCGGCATGTTCCTGTTCCGCGCCAGCCGCTTCCTCGAAGAGCTGAAAAAGCACGATCCGGACATCTACGACACCTGCCTGCTGACCCTGGAACGCAGCCAACAGGATGCCGACACCATCACCTTCGACGAAGCCACCTTCGCCTGCTGCCCGGACAATTCCATCGACTACTCGGTGATGGAAAAAACCCAACGTGCCTGCGTCGTGCCGCTGACCGCCGGCTGGAGCGATGTCGGTTGCTGGTCGTCGCTGTGGGAAGTGAATGCAAAAGACGCCAACGGCAACGTCACCAAAGGCGACGTGGTGATCCAGGACAGCAAAAACTGCATGATCCACGGCAACGGCAAACTGGTGTCGGTGATCGGCCTGGAAAACATCGTCGTGGTCGAAACCAAGGACGCCATGATGATCGCCCACAAGGACAAGGTCCAAGGCGTGAAACAGATGGTCAACACCCTCAACGAACAGGGCCGCAGCGAAACCCAGAACCACTGCGAAGTCTACCGTCCGTGGGGCTCCTACGACTCGGTGGACATGGGCGGCCGCTTCCAGGTCAAGCACATCTCGGTCAAACCGGGCGCCTGCCTGTCGCTGCAAATGCATCACCACCGCGCTGAACACTGGATCGTGGTCAGCGGCACGGCGGAAGTGACCTGTGACGAGAATGTGTTCCTGCTGACCGAGAACCAGTCGACCTACATTCCGATTGCTTCGGTGCATCGCCTGCGTAATCCGGGGAAGATTCCGTTAGAGATCATTGAGGTGCAGTCGGGTAGTTATCTGGGTGAGGACGATATCGAGCGGTTTGAAGATATCTATGGGCGGTCTACGCCGGTTGATCGTGGAGTTGCGGTGAAGACGATCGCGCAGTAAGCGTTTACGAAAAAATAGCCCCCATTCAGCTCACTGCGTCCCCTATCCGCAGTGGGTTGAACGGGGGCTTTTTTTTCCAGGACCATCTACCAGGGAAAGTGCTTATTGTTGACTTCATCTACGTTGAGCGCATGAATAAGGCTTTCCACTGTGGATGCATTCAACAAATTGACTTTAACCCTTAAGGATGCATCAGCTTGATACTTTTGGAGTACCGATCTCAGCACCGGTTCGACCCCCTGAGCTTCGATAGCCGAGACTGCATCAAGCCCATCAATCGCCCCAATAAACAGCCCTATATCCAGCCGTGCACCAGCCGCCAGCGGATTTAACGCAATGATTGCAGCCTCTTGTCTTTCCAAGTCCTGATCACTCTTCATGCCAACACTGGCCTTTCGTTGATTTTTATAGGACCAAATATCCTGAGTTGCAGCAACTGAATGACTGGTTTCATGAATAAAAATGCGAGCAAAAGCAGCTCCATTGGCGCGATCATTAACCTGTGAAGTCAAGTAGATTTTGGGATCATCCTGAAAGGTATAGATTGGTCCATTTTTACTAAAACCAACCATCACAATATCTTGGCCCTTTGTTTTTTGATGATGAGCAATCCCCTGAGAAATCTTATTAATTCGCTCTATCACCGCCTCCGCCGTCTCATGAAGGTTTATTACACTTTCAGGCGTTTCACCGAAATAATCCCTGAGAATAGATCCGACTGTTTCGGGATTTTTCAGTTTTTGGGAGGCAGTCGCAAGCATTTCCAAACTGTCATCCACTCCTTGATAAATATGCTCTTCAATTTTCGGGTACACCTTTCCGATCTCTTTCGCCCCACGCCTCAATACTTGAATACCCCGCTGTTTAAAATATTCGCCCTCTGCAGGATCATCTCCGGCCAGCCCCATCGAATCCTTTAAATTTAAAGGAGTGTTACTGACCATTGAGAAGAAATTGCTCCCATCAATAATGCCTGCCGGATCCGGATTCAACCACCGCTGCCACCAAGGTACGTAATACCTGAACCCATAGTAATAAAGTCCCGTCGCGTCCCGCTCTTTCCCCGAATAACGCACCGTTCTGTAACTCGCCTCCACCTCCCCGCGTCCGGCGAACCAGGCGGTGGTACCAAACGGGTGGTAACGCTCCTGGCTGATCACTTCACCGTCCTCGTCGAGTTCCAGGGCGCAGGAACCCAAATGATCATTCAGGTGGTAGCGGTATCGGTCATTGGCGCTGCCCTTCGGCGGCGCCGACTCCCAATGCAACACCCGCACACTGCAGCGCCCGGCCTGGACGTTGACTACCTGCAACACTTCGCCCGTACCGCTGTGGCTGCGCAGTTCCAGGTTTGGCAGATAGCGGGTTTCAGCGACCAATGTCCGGGCATGGGCCAGCGTCTCGCGGACTTTGCGCAGGCGCATGCCGTCGGCACCGTAGACATAACGTTCGCGGTCATTGACACCCGAATCGCGTACCACCGGCCGCACTTCGACCAACTGGTTGCGCAGGTCCCAGGCCAAGGCCTGCCCCGGTTGTAACTTAAGCAAGTTGCCGTTGCCGTCAAAGCCTCGGCGGAAGTCGTCCTCACCCGGCTCCACGCCCTCCAGCACCGGCAAACAGCGGTTGCTGTGCGCTGCTGCCACCAATCGATGACCGTGGCTTTGCGGACCTTCGTGGGTCAACTCCAGCAGATTGCCGCCCAAGTCGTAGTGATAGGTCTGGCGGAAATTGGCGCAGGCCGCGGGATCGTCGAAAGTTGCAAACTGCGGCCCCTTGTTTGAGCCCCCTGCCTCCCAGCCAGTGGCTTCAATCAGTTGCGAAAAACTGTCGTAGCAATAATGGCTGGTCGGCTCAATGCGCTGGTTGGCGAAGTAGCGAATCGGCAGCGCGGCATCCTTGATGCTCAGCACATTGCCCACCGGGTCGTAGGCGTGGTTCAGGTCTTGCAGGGCTTCGTTGCCGCGTTGGGCACTGATGCGGGTCAATCGGCCATTTTGCGCGTCGTATTCCAGCGTGGTGATTACGCCATTGCCGGCGACTTCCCGTTCGGTCTGGCCGTGGGCGTTGTAGGTGATGGCGCTGACCAGCGTTTTCGGGGTGGGTGTGCCGTTGAGTTGCAGTCGAACCTCCAGCAACTGCCCGTCGAGGGTCTGGCTGAACAACTGGCGGTGACCCTTGGCATCGGTTTGATGGGAGACCTCGCCCAACGCATTGACCTGTGAACGGGTGGTGGCGCCCTCGCCCGGTTCCAGCAGCCACTCGCGATCCACTATCGACTCCGGCCAGTCCGGCAGCGCCAGGTCGTTCAGAAAATGCCGCGTCTGCTCCAGCGCCGTGCCGTGCAATCCGAACTCGGTATATCGCTGCGAGCCCGCCGGGTCATCGTGGCGGATCAGTTGGCCGCATTGGTTGCGCTCGGCAGCAGCCGGATCGCTCGCGCCGTAACTCAAGCGCTCAGTGCAAAGCGCTTCGCCGTCCAGCGGCTGCTCAAACACCGATACCGGGCGCAACTGAATGTCGTATTGCATCCAGCGCTGAGAGCCCCGGCCATCCCAGTGGTGGACCGGTTGCCCAGCCTCCCCCAACAGCGCAACACGCAGTCCGGCATCAACGCTATCCGTGCACAACACGGCACCGGACAGCGCGTGAATCGTTTGCAAATTTGGCGCTGCTGAAGCGTCCAGAAACAATCGCGGGTCCCACTGCGCAATCGCTCGCCCCGCCCAATCATGGACCGTGCGATTGACCCGTGTCTGAGGGAGCACACCGTCGTTGTCACGCCAGTAACCCACGGCACGCACCACCAGCCCACGAGGGTCATTCGCGGTCAGGCTCGGGGTGTAGCGGTGGATTGAAGGGGTTGCGGGCACAGTTACCTCTCCGGGATCACTCCCCCCATGTAAGCCCGCCGCTCAGACGCCTGCCTACTGTCAGAAATTACAGTTCAGACCGACGGTTTCAAACGCCTTCGCCACACCCTGCCCATCGCCAATCCCCCCCCCGCTTAGGTAGGATGACCCTCTCTATTCCCGAGATTTACGTCATGTTCATCGGCGTCCTGCTGGTCATCACCTGGCTGATCCTGCTGCTGCGCTACCCGGCCAAGGCTTTGCCCGTATCCGTGGCTGCCGCCGTTGGGCTGGGCATCGTCGCGACCTGGGTCATCTGGATGGACCACCGCGAACTCAAGCAACTGCAACGCCTGGAGTTGCGCATCAGCTATGCGCCCGGGCATTGCCCGGCCGACCGGCCGCTGAAACTGACGATGAACAATGGCAATGACGTGCCGCTGACGGAACTGCGCTGGCGGGTTGCGGCCTATGCGCCGGGCGATACGGTGAACCTGGCCGACAACCAATACTCCGCACCGCGTTATCGCGGCCCCGGCGAATTGCAGGCTGGTGGCAACTGGGAAGATTGCTTGCCGCTGCCGCCGTTGCGCCCTGGCTACCGGCCGGAAACCCTGGAGTTTCGCGCCGAGCGATTGCAGGGTAGTTTTTCCGACTGACCCTCCCCTATTTTTTGCACAAGGAATGCGCCATGCCCGTTGCGTTGATTACCGGTTGCTCCAGCGGCATTGGCCGTGCCCTTGCCGATGCGTTCAAGGTCGCCGGCTATGAAGTCTGGGCCAGTGCCCGCAAGGCCGAAGATGTCGCGGCACTCACCGCCGCGGGTTTCACAGCCGTGCAACTGGATGTCAACGATGCCGCTGCGCTCGAAGCCTTGAGCGAGCGGATCAACCAGCAAACCGGCGGCCTCGATGTGCTAATCAACAACGCGGGTTATGGCGCCATGGGGCCGTTGCTCGATGGTGGCGTACCGGCCATGCAGCGCCAGTTCGAAACCAATGTGTTCGCCATCGTCGGCGTCACCCGCGCCTTGTTCCCGGTGCTGCGTCGGGCCAAGGGGTTGGTGGTGAATATCGGAAGCGTGTCCGGCGTACTGGTCACGCCATTCGCCGGCGCCTACTGCGCTTCGAAAGCTGCCGTACATGCCTTGAGCGATGCCTTGCGCATGGAACTGGCGCCGTTCGGCGTGCGGGTCTTGGAGGTCCAGCCGGGGGCCATCGCTTCCAGCTTCGCCAAGAATGCCGGGCACGAAGCCGAGCAACTGATCAGTGAACAATCGCCGTGGTTTCCGCTGCGTGAAGGCATACGCGCCCGGGCCAGGGCTTCCCAGGACAGGCCGACCCCGGCCAGTGAGTTTGCAGCCGGATTGCTCAAGGCCGTGCAGCAAGCCAAACCGCCACGGCTGATCCGCTTGGGCAATGGCAGCCGCGCGTTGCCGCTGATGGCCAGTTTGCTGCCCAAGGGTTTGCTCGAATCCGGGCTGATGAAGCGGTTCGGGTTGCGTGGGCAGCTCTGAGACCGCATCGCCGCTATCGCGAGCAGGCTCGCTCCCGCATTTGAAATGCGTTCCCCTGTGGGAGCGAGCCTGCTCGCGATGGCGCCGGAACAGACACTGCAAATTTCAGGAGTGAGTTGATGACCGACTACACCGAATACTTCGACGAAGTGATCCAGGCCCACGAGGCCATCGAACAATGGCTGGCCGAGGAACGCGACGCGTCCGATCTCGAAAAACTGCTAGTGCGTTTTTCGCCGCAGTTCTCCATGGTCTCGCCGCTCGGCCGGGTGCTGGATTTTGACGCGCTGAACGACCTGTTCACGCTGGCGGGCGGCAAGAAGCTCGGGTTCAGGATCGAGCTCAGCGAGTTGCTTGGTATCGCGTTGTACGAGGGTGGCGCAACCGTGAGCTACCGCGAGCAACAGACCGATGCGACCGGGTTGCACTCGGATCGTCGTTCCACGGTTGTGTTCGAGAAGTTAGATGACAGGATTCTTTGGCGGCATTTGCAGGAGACCTTCTGCTGAACACGACGACGATCAACTGTAGGAGCGAGCCTGCTCGCGATGGACGTCAACGATAACGCGTGCATTCTGAATACACGCGGCGTGCTCTGGTTCATCGCGAGCAGGCTCGCTCCTACAGGGGATTGCATTCCAAAATGTGGGAGCGGAGGTGCGGCGATCCGACTTGCTCGCGAAGCAGGCGACTCGGTCTACCGGCTATGCCCCACCCTCTTGCTTCACCACCACCGTACAGGTAATCCCCGCCGCCAACACCACACCCTCCGGCACTTCATCGATGTGAATGCGCACCGGTACCCGTTGCGCCAGGCGCACCCAGTTGAAGGTCGGGTTGACGTCGGCGATCAGTTCGCGGCTCTCCGGGTTGTCGCGGTCGTAGATGCCGCGCGAGATGCTTTCCACATGGCCCTTGAGCACTTCGCCGCTCATCAGTTGCATGTCAGCCTTATCGCCGACGCGCACGCGGGGCAGCTTGGTTTCTTCGAAAAAGCCGTAGACCCAGAACGAGTTCATGTCGACCACGGCCATTTTCGCCTCGCCGATGCGCGCGTAGTCGCCGCGATGCACGTTGAGGTTGGTCACGTAGCCGTCTACCGCGGCGCGCACTTCAGTGCGTTTGAGGTTGAGTTCGGCGGCCTCCAGTTGCGCCTGGGCCTGCTGGTAATCAGCCAGGGCCGAGTCGGCGAGATTACTGGCGTCGTCGCGGTTTTCCCGGGAGATCACCAGGTTGTCCATATCGGCTCGACGATGGGCATTGACCTTGCGCATCTCCCAGGTCGCCTTGCGCGATGCCACCAGACTCTGCGCTTGCTTGACCGCCAGACGGTAGTGCTCGGGGTCAATCTGCATCAGCAAATCGCCTTTTTTCACCAGCTGGTTGTCGCGCACCGGCACGTCCACCACTTCGCCGGTGACGTCGGCGGCAACGTTGATGATGTCGGCACGCACGCGGCCGTCACGGGTCCACGGCGTGTTCATGTAGTGCTCCCACAGGGAGCGGCCGATCCACAACGCGAGGGCCAGCACCAGCAGGGTCGCGAGCAGGCTGAAAAACTTTTTCATCGGGGCATTCTCAGTAATAGAGAGTCAACGGTAGACAGTCAGCGCCATGGCGCCGAACAGACAGGTAAACAGACTCAGGCGCAGCAGCGCCGGGTGCCAGAAGAAGCGGTACAGGTCGAACCCGGACAGGAACCGGTCCAGCGCCCAGGCCAGGGCTGCCGCGATGAAAAACATCAGGGTCATGGTCGGCATGTACACGCCGTGGAAGGCGATTTCACGAGGCATGTTCTAATCCTTTTGGCTGGCTGCTTGTGAAGGCCGCGAGCGGTGATTGCGGATCGAGCAGTGAGGTGCGGATGAAGTGCAGGTAGCTCTTCACCCGGCGCAACGCCGAGGTATCGAAGTGCGGGGCGAAAGGTTCGTCGGTGGACTGCACACGGCTGATCGCGTGATCGACCGCGATCAACGCGCGTTCGAGGTTGCTGCTGTTCGGTTGCAGGAACAGCCGCACCAGCGCACGCCCCATCACCCGGATCGCCTGGCGCCACGGCTGGGATTCGGCATAGGCCGGATGCACCGGCAGAATCGCCTGCTCCTTGCGCAATTCGATGATCGCGTGGCCGACTTCCAGCACCACGAACATCCAGCGCAACAAGTCCCGCTGCACCTGCGGTTGGCCCGCTGCGAAGCCGTAGGCCTGATGCACCAGGTCGCGGGTGCGGCTTTCGAAACTCGACGCCAGGCCCTTGAGCTTGCCGCTGATGGCGTACACCACCTGACCACGCAGGTCCTGCTCCAGGCGACGCCACAACCAGCGGCTGTTGGGCGGCAGAATGATCGCTCCGGCCGCTGCGCACACCAGCATGCCAAGCACCATGGCGATGTAGTCGTTGATGAAGGTGTAGGGGTTGTAGACCGTGAGGTTGTCCGGCACCGAACCGGTGCTGAAGAAGATCAGCAAGCCCAGGCCGACGCCGACGTATTGCGGCCGCGAGGTCAGGAACGAGCCGAGTACGATCACTGGCGCGAGCATCACGCACAGCAACGGAAATCCATCGATCCACGGGAAAATGAAAAACATCTCGACGAAGCCGATCAATGCCCCGAGCAATGTCCCGCACGCCATCTGAAAGGCCATGCGCTTGGGGTTCGGGGTAGCGGCGGACAGGCCCACGGTCGCGGCGGCAATCAGGGTCATGGTCGCGCCGCTTGGCCAGGCGGTTGCCACCCAGTAGCTACCCAACACCACCAGAATGAATGCCGCGCGTATCCCCGATGCTGCCGCTGCCATCCAGTTGGTTTGCGGGGTGAACGGCTCGTCCCAACGCTCTCGTTCGTGACTGTGATCAGCCAGTGACGCGTGGGTCTGGGCATAACTGTGCAAGTCGTCGACAAAGCGATAGAGCAGTTCGTAGGCGGTGTGGAAATCCAGTTGCCCGGCCTCGCTCGGGTTGCTCTGCTGGAACGTCGCCCGCAGACAGCGCACCCGCGCCGGTAAACCTTCCTTGTAGGCGCTCAGCACCGTGACCAGACGCGCTGCATCGGCGCTGGTCAGGGCACGCCCACTGAAGCCGTCGAGCAGCTCGGCGAGGTCCTGCAAGCCGGGTTTGATCGCCTCCACCACTTGGTCCGCCGCGCTGCTGCGCAGGCGTTCGAGCAACTGGTGCAAGGCGTTGAAGCGCGTGGTAATGCCCATGAATTCGCTGTTCAGGCGACTGAGCCGGCCATTGCGCCGACGCATGTGCGGGTCTTCGAAAACAGTGACGCTGCGCAAGCCTTCCAGGCCTACGGCTTCGGCGATGAAACGCACGTTGCCGGCCTCGAACGCCTCGCGCTGACTGCGACCGCGCAAGCCGTCGGTGACGAACAGGGCGAACACGCCGAAGCGCTGGTACAAGGCATTGCGCATCGCCGCGCTGGCCGATTGCGGCAGGATCGCCGCACTGACCAGGGTCGAACAGAGAATGCCCAACGAGATCTCCAGCACCCGCCAGACCGCCGCCATGAACGCACCCTCCGGATGGGCCAGCGCGGGCAAACCGACCATCGCGGCGGTGTACCCGGCGAGGACAAATCCATAAGCACGGAAGTTGCGGCAGCGCGCGGCACCGGCCGTGCAGATACCGACCCAGATCGCCAGCGAACCGAGGAACAGTTCAGTGTTCTGCGCAAACAGGGCGATTAGCGCAACCATCACCGCCGACCCGGCCAGGGTGCCGAGAAACCGATAGAAACTTTTGGCGAACACCTGGCCGCTCTGCGGCTGCATGACGATGAACACGGTGATCATCGCGGTACGCGGTTGCGGCAGCTCCAGGCGCATGGCCAGCCAAAGCGTCAGGAACGCCGCGATCAGCACCTTGAAGATGTAGACCCAGGTCACGCCGTCGCTGCGTGCCCAGTCGAAGAAACCCCGACGCCATTCCAGGGAGTACAGCCAGCGCAAGGGTGCGGGCAAGGGAGTCATCAAATCCTGCTCAATAAATTCCAGTGAAAACCGGAACCTGTGGGAGCGGGCTTGCTCGCGAAGAGGGAGTATCAGGCGACAAAAGTGTCATCAGACACACCGCCTTCGCGAGCAAGCCCGCTCCCACAGGTCTTGTGTTCAACGTAAAAGGCTCGGGGTTTTCGGTGCCTGGGTCTGTTCGGCGTTCGGCACGTCGTTGCCGGCACCGAGACCACCGCCCAACGCCGTCACCAATTGCGCATGGGCGCTCAAACGCGCGGCCTGAACCTGCTGTTGCACTTGCTGCTGCTTGAACAGCAGGGTCTGGGCGTTGAGCACGTTGAGGTAGTCGGTCAGGCCACGCTGGTAGGCGATCATCGCGATGTCGTAGGTCTTCTGCGCGGTGGCCACCGACTCGGCGGCGAAAGCCTGTTGCTTGTCCATGGACTCGCGGCGGATCAACTGGTCGGAGATGTTTTTCAGGGCATTGACCAGGGTCTGGTTGTACTTGGCCACGGCGATGTCATACCCGGCCGAGGCTTCACCCAACTCCGCACGCAGGCGCCCGCCATCGAAGATCGGCAACGAAATCGCCGGCCCCACGCTGTAGTTGAGCTTCTTGCCGGTCAAGAACTCCAGGGCCCCGCCGCCGGTGGCCATGTAGCCGAGGCTGCCGACCAGATCGACGTTCGGGTAGAAACCGGCATGGGCAACATCGATGCCCCGCGCCTGCGCCGCCACTTGCCAGCGGCTGGCGACCACGTCCGGGCGTTGGCCGAGCAATTGCGCCGGCAGCGACGACGGCAGTTTCAGCGGTGCACCCAGCGACAGCGTTGGCCGCTGCAACTGCGCGCCCTCCCCCGGGCCCTTGCCGGCGAGGGCGGCGAGCTGGTTGCGGCTCAAGGCGATTTCTTCGTCGAGGGCGTCGATCTGGCGATGGGTTTCCGGCAGCGGCGTCTCGGCCTGGCTGACTTCGAAATGGGTGCCGATGCCGCCCTTCAAACGCTTCTGCGCCAGCTCAAGGATCTGCTGTTGCTGCCTCAAGGTCGCATCAACGATGTCCCGTTGCGCGTAATGCAGCGAGAGTTCGATGTAGACGCGCACGATGTTGTCCTGCAACTCGAGCTGGGCCTGTCGCGCTTCGGCGACGGTCATGTGCGCCATGTCCACGGCGCGCTCGGTGGCATTGCTTTCACGGCCCCAGAGGTCGAGGGCATAACTGAAACCCAAGGCCGCGTTGTTGTCCCAAGTGGTGCTGTTGGCCAGCTCGCCGGGGCCATAGAACTGGTCGGTAGGCCAGTTGTGACGCTTGAGGGTCGAGTCCCCATTGATCTGCAGCGACTCGGCCGCTTGCGCCACGCCAGCCATGGACCTGGCCTGACGTACCCGGGCGGCGGCCATCGCCAGGCTCGGGCTGCCTTGCAGGGCGAGGTCGATCCAGCGGTTCAGTTGGGGGTCGCCATAGGCTTGCCACCATTGCGCGGTGGGCCAATTCGCATCTTGTGCGGCGCTCTGGATTGCTTCGTCGGTGGCCAGTGAATTGGCCTCCAGCGCCTTGCCCTGCGGGGCAATACCTCCGGTTCCGATGCAGCCGCTGATAGTCAGGGTTAAAGCCAAAACACTGAGCGGCTGAAGCGCTCTGCTGATGCGACGCGGCACTGCTGAAAATTCCTGAGGGGAGGGAGATCACATGTCTGGACCGTAAACACGGTCCCCTGTAGGAGCTGCCGAAGGCTGCGATCTTTTACAAGCAAGATCAAAAGATCGCAGCCTTCGGCAGCTCCTACAGAGGTGGACGCAATTCTATGGGGGGGCTTTGACGGCGATAAGCTGGGATTCCTGTGAATCTTTGTTACCGTTAACGAGATAATCCGTATGTCGATCTTTAGTCGCCTGTAAATAAACAGAAACTTCGTGTCACAATTTGTCATTCGACGAGAGAGCACCCCATGGACACTTTGCAAAACATGCGCGCCTTCAGTTACGTGGCCGAAGCCGGCAGCTTCACCGCCGCCGCCGTGCAACTGGACACCACCACGGCCAACGTCTCGCGCGCGGTCTCCAACCTGGAAGCCCACCTGCAAACCCGCCTGCTCAACCGAACGACCCGCCGCATCGCCCTGACCGAAGCCGGCAAGCGTTACCTGTTGCGCTGCGAACAGATCCTGGCCTACGTCGAAGAAGCCGAAGCCGAGGCCAGCGACGCCCACGCACGCCCGGCCGGGCAACTGAAAGTGCACACCATGACCGGCATCGGCCAGCATTTCGTGATCGACGCCATTGCCCGCTACCGCAAGACCCACCCGGACGTAACCTTCGACCTGACCATGGCCAACCGCGTGCCGGACCTGCTCGACGAGGGTTACGACGTGTCCATCGTCCTCGCCCGCGAACTGCCGGATTCGGGTTTCGTCTCCCAGCGCCTGGGCATCACCTACAGCATCGTTTGCGCCTCGCCGGCCTACGTCAAAGCCAACGGCTGCGCACAAAAACCCAGCGACCTGCTCAACCACGCCTGCCTGCGCCTGGTCAGCCCGGTGATCCCGCTGGAAAAATGGGCCTTCGACGGTCCTGACGGCCAGGAAATGGTGACCATCAACAGCTCACCGTTTCTGGTGAACTCCGCCGACGCGATGAAATCCGCGATCATCAGCGGCATGGGCGTTGGCGTCCTGCCGCTGTACGCCGCCATTGAAGGCCTGCGTAACGGCACGCTGGTGAGGGTGATGCCCAAATACCGCTCGCAGGAACTGAACCTGTATGCGATCTACCCTTCGCGCCAGTACCTGGATGCGAAGATCAAGACCTGGGTCGAATATTTGCGCGGATCGTTGCCGGAATTGCTGGCGGCGCACCAGGCGGAATTGGCGGCTTATGAATTGAGCGGGAGTCTGGGCGGAGTTCGGGTGGCGAATTAAGCCAAATCCCTACCCTGTAGGAGCTGCCGCAGGCTGCGATCTTTTGACTTTGATTTTTCAAGATCAAAAGATCGCAGCCTGCGGCAGCTCCTACAGGGGGAGTGCGTTTAGGTTTACACCTGTTTCACCCCAAAGCCAGGTCGGCCCAGAAGCCGCCAAGACCAAACCAAACTGACAGCGCCGTCAGTTAGCCGTCACCCTCCTGACCGCCAAACAGGTTTATAAAGGAAACTACCCTTCGACCAAAAAACCAGCCCCGGCGCCCCACTCGCATGCGAACCCAGAAAAAACCCGCCCTGCTCGTCGCCCTTCTGATCGTCCTGGCAGCGCTGGGCCTGTGGTACGCCACCAAACCGGTCAAGACAAAACTCGCCCCCCCCACCGCCATCCCGGTGCGCGTGGTCGCCGTCGCCGAAAAAGACGTGCCACGCTACGTCAGCGGCATCGGTTCGGTGCTGTCCCTGCACAGCGTCGTGGTCCGCCCGCAAATCGACGGCATCCTCACCAAAATCATGGTCAAGGAAGGCCAACTGGTGAAAAAAGACGACCTGCTGGCCACCATCGACGACCGCTCGATCCGCGCCAGCCTCGACCAGGCCCGGGCACAGCTGGGCGAAAGCCAGGCGCAGCTGCAAGTGGCGCTGGTCAACCTTAAACGCTACAAACTGCTGAGTGTTGACGACGGCGTTTCCAAGCAGACCTACGACCAGCAACAGGCGCTGGTGAACCAACTCAAAGCCACCGCCCAAGGCAATCAGGCTTCAATCGACGCAGCTCAGGTACAACTTTCCTACACACAGATTCGCTCCCCAGTGACCGGTCGCGTCGGCATTCGCACCGTGGATGAAGGCAACTTCCTGCGCATGACCGACACCCAGGGCCTGTTCACCGTGACCCAGATCGACCCGATCGCCGTGGAGTTCTCCCTGCCACAGCAAATGCTGCCGACCTTGCAAGGCCTGATCAACGACCCACAGCACGCCCGGGTCAAGGCCTACATCGGAGCTGACACCGACGGCGAAACCGGCAACCTGCTCGGCGAAGGTCACCTGACCCTGATCGACAACCAGATCAATGCCAACACTGGCACCATCCGCGCCAAGGCCGAGTTCGACAATCCGGGGCAGAAGCTGTGGCCGGGTCTGCTGGTGACGGTAAAGATTCAGACAGCCCTGGATAAAGATGCACTGGTGGTGCCGCCGACAGTCGTACAACGCGGTCTGGACCAACACTTCGTGTACCGGGTCAATGGCGACAAGGTCGAAGCCGTGCAGGTGCAAATGGTCTATCAAGGCAGCGGCCAGGACATCATCAAGGGCGTGAAACCGGGTGATGTACTGGTCAGCGATGGTCAGTCGCGGCTCAAACCGGGGTCGACGGTGCAGGTGATGACCGAGCCGGCGCAAGTGGTGCAATCGGAGGCCGCACAATGAAGGGCCATGGTTCGATATCCGCCTGGTGCATCGACCACCCGGTGGCCACGGTCCTGCTGACGTTCGCCCTGGTGCTGCTGGGCGTCATCGCGTTTCCGCGCCTGCCGGTAGCGCCGTTGCCGGAGGCAGAATTCCCGACCATCCAGGTGGCCGCGCAATTGCCCGGCGCCAGCCCGGAAACCATGGCGTCCTCGGTGGCCACGCCCCTTGAAGTGCAATTCAGTGCCATTCCCGGCGTGACCCAGATGACCTCGAGCAGTGCACTGGGCTCGACCAACCTGACCCTGCAATTCACCCTCGACAAGAGCATCGACACCGCCGCCCAGGAAGTGCAGGCGGCGATCAATACGGCCGCGGGCAAGCTGCCCAAGGACATGCCGAACCTGCCGACCTGGCGCAAGGTCAACCCGGCCGACAGCCCGGTGCTGATCCTCAGCGTCAACTCCTCGCTAATGCCCGGTCCGGAGCTCAGCGACCTGACGGAAACCCTGTTGTCCCGTCAGCTGAGTCAGGTCGACGGTGTAGGCCAGGTCGCCATCACCGGTCAGCAGCGTCCGGCGATCCGCGTCCAGGTTTCGGCAGACAAACTCGCCGCCATCGGCCTGACCCTCGCCGACATCCGCCTGGCGATCCAGCAGACCAGCCTCAACCTGGCCAAGGGTGCGCTGTACGGGGAGTCGAACATCTCGACCCTGTCCACCAACGACCAGTTGTTTCACCCGGAGGACTACAGCCAGCTGATTGTTTCCTACAAGGACGGCGCGCCGGTTCATCTGCGCGATGTCGCCAAAGTCGTCAACGGTTCGGAAGATGCCTACGTCCAGGCCTGGGCGGGCTCGCAACCGGGGGTGAACCTGGTGATTTTCCGCCAACCGGGGGCCAACATCGTCGAAACCGTGGACCGCATCCAGGCCGCCTTGCCGGCGCTGGAAGCGATGCTCCCGGCCTCGGTGCAGGTCAAGGTGCTGATCGACCGGACCCAGACCATTCGCGCGTCCCTGCATGAAGTGGAAATCACCCTGCTGATCGCGATCATGCTGGTGGTGGCAGTGATGGCCCTGTTCCTGCGCCAGTTGTCGGCGACCCTGATCGTGTCGGCGGTGCTGGGGGTTTCGCTGGTCGCCAGTTTTGCGCTGATGTACGTCATGGGCTTCAGCCTGAATAACCTGACGCTGGTGGCGATCGTGGTGGCCGTGGGCTTTGTGGTCGACGATGCGATCGTGGTGGTGGAAAACATTCACCGGCACCTGGAGGCCGGCGACAGCATGCGCGAAGCGGCGATCAAGGGCGCGGGCGAGATTGGTTTCACCGTGGTCTCGATCAGCTTTTCGCTGGTGGCAGCGTTCATTCCGTTGCTGTTCATGGGGGGCGTGGTCGGGCGACTGTTCAAGGAGTTCGCCCTGACCGCTACCTCGACCATCTTGATTTCGGTGGTGGTGTCGCTGACCCTGGCGCCAACCCTGGCCGCGCTGTTCATGCGCGCGCCGGTGCATCATGCCCACGACAAACCGGGCTTTGGTGAGCGTCTGTTGGCCTGGTACGAAAAAGGCCTGCGCCGCGCCCTCGCCCATCAGAAAACGATGATCGGCGTGTTCGCTTTGTCGCTGGGTCTGGCCGTCGCCGGTTACATCTTCATTCCTAAAGGCTTCTTCCCGATCCAGGACACCGGCTTCGTCCTCGGCACCACCGAAGCCGCTGCTGACATTTCCTACGGCGACATGGTGAAAAAACACCTCGCCATGGCGGAAATCGTCGCCGCCGACCCTGCCGTGGAAACGTTCTCGCACTCGGTCGGTGTCTCCGGCAGCAACCAGACCATCGCCAACGGCCGGTTCTGGATCACCCTGAAAAAACGCAGCGACCGCGATGTCTCGGCCAGTCAGTTCATTGACCGGATTCGTCCGCAACTGATGAAAGTGCCGGGCATCGTCCTCTACCTGCGCGCCGGCCAGGACATCAACCTCAGTTCCGGCCCGAGCCGTGCCCAGTATCAATATGTGCTCAAGAGCAACGATGGTCCGACCCTGAGCACCTGGACCCAGCGCCTCACGGAAAAACTGCGCGCCAACCCGGCCTTCCGCGATATTTCCAACGATTTGCAACTGGGCGGCAGCATCACCCACATCAGTATCGATCGCAGCGCCGCGGCGCGTTTCGGCCTGACCGCCAGCGACGTCGACGAAGCCCTGTACGATGCCTTCGGCCAGCGCCAGATCAATGAATTCCAGACCCAGGTCAACCAGTACAACGTGATCCTGGAGCTGGACACCCAGCAACGCGGCAAGGCCGAAAGCCTCAACTATTTCTACCTGCGCTCGCCCCTGAGCGGGGAAATGGTACCGCTGTCGGCCCTGGCCAGGTTCGATGCGCCCACCATCGGCCCACTGTCCATCGCCCATGACGGCATGTTCCCGGCCGCCAACCTGTCGTTCAACCTGGCGCCCGGCGTAGCGTTGGGCGATGCGGTGATCATGCTCGACCAGGCCAAGGCCGACATCGGCATGCCAACCGCCATCAGCGGTAATTTCCAGGGCGCGGCCCAGGCGTTCCAGAGTTCGCTGGCCAGCCAGCCGTGGCTGATCCTGGCGGCGCTGGTAGCGGTGTACATCATTCTCGGCGTGCTCTACGAGAGCTTCGTGCACCCGCTGACGATCATTTCGACCTTGCCTTCGGCGGGCCTCGGCGCAGTGATCATGCTGTGGATCTGCGGTCAGGACTTTTCGATCATGGCCTTGATCGGCCTGGTGCTGCTGATCGGTATCGTCAAGAAAAACGGCATCCTGATGATCGACTTCGCCCTCGAAGCGCAGCGCAATGGCGGACTGTCGCCTGAGGAAGCGATCTTCAAGGCCTGCATCACGCGGTTCCGGCCGATCATCATGACCACCCTCGCCGCCCTGCTTGGCGCCCTGCCACTGATGCTCGGCTATGGCACCGGCGCCGAGTTGCGCCAACCCCTGGGGATCGCGGTAGTCGGCGGTTTGCTGGTGAGCCAGGCGCTGACGCTGTTCACCACGCCGGTCATATACTTGTGGCTGGAGCGGTTATTTCATAGGCCAAAACCTTTGCCAGTACCGGCGCTGGCGACCACAGACTGAGGCGGGGTCATGCGCGTCCTGATTATCGAAGACGAAGAAAAAACCGCGGACTATCTGCACCGTGGCCTGACGGAACAGGGTTACACCGTGGACCTGGCGCGGGAAGGGGTCGAAGGCCTGCATCTGGCGCTGGAGAGCGACTACGCGGTGATCGTCCTCGACGTGATGTTGCCGGGCCTCGACGGCTTCGGCGTGTTGCGCGCCTTGCGTGCGCGCAAGCAGACCCCGGTGATCATGCTCACCGCCCGCGAACGTGTGGAAGATCGCATCAGGGGCTTGCGTGACGGCGCCGATGATTACCTGGGCAAACCGTTTTCCTTCCTTGAGCTGGTGGCACGCCTGCAAGCGCTGACACGGCGCAGCGGCGGTCATGAACCGGTGCAAGTGAGCATCGCCGACCTGTGGATAGATTTGATCAGCCGCAAGGCGACCCGGGGTGGCGCACGGCTGGACCTGACCGCCAAGGAGTTCTCGCTGCTCAGCGTATTGGCGCGCCGCCAAGGTGAAATCCTCTCGAAAACCGCCATTGCCGAGATGGTCTGGGACATCAATTTCGACAGCGACGCCAACGTCGTCGAAGTCGCGATCAAACGCCTGCGGGCCAAGCTCGACGGCCCGTTCGAAGAGAAACTGCTGCACACCATTCGCGGCATGGGTTATGTGCTGGAGAGCCGTGGTGTCCAGTAACAGCATCGCCTTGCGCCTGAGCGGGATGTTCACACTGGTGGCGCTGCTGGTGTTCCTGTTGATCGGCTGGGCCTTGTACCAGCAGGTCGACAAAGGCCTGGGCCTGTTGCCCGAAGCCGAGTTGGATGCGCGCTACAGCGTGCTCGAATCCACGGTCGGCCGTTACGGCACGCCTGAGCATTGGGTGAAGATCAACAACAAGCTCAACCTGCTGAGCGAAGAAGACAAGCGCATCAGCTTCTGGATCATCAGCGGCGATCCGCATTACGAATACGGCAACCTGACCCCGCAGATCCGCACCTTTGCCCAAGGGTCACTGGGCATGCGCGACATGCACCTGCCGGATCACCCCTATCCGCTGAAAGTGCTGGTCAGCGAATTCCCGGCCAAGGACCAGCGCCCACCGCTGCGCTTCATGATCGCCATCGACACCGAGACGTTTTTCCAGACCCAGCATCAACTGTTGATTGCGCTGATCAGCCTGGCGATTGTCGGCGTGCTGCTGGCCTCGGCACTGGGTTACTGGGTGGCGCGGATCGGCCTCAAGCCGCTGATCAAACTGTCCCAGGAAGCCCGGCGCCTGGCTCCGCCGTTGCGCTCAGGGCGCTTGCGATTGTCACCGTTGCCGCCGGAACTCGATCAGTTCGTCAGCTCGTTCAACTCGACCCTGGAACGGGTCGAGCAGGCTTACTCACGCCTTGAATCGTTCAATGCCGACGTCGCCCATGAACTGCGCTCGCCATTGACCAACCTGATCGGCCAGACCCAGGTCGCCTTGACCCGCGGACGCTCCGCCGAGCATTACTTCGAAGTGCTGCAATCGAATCTCGAAGAGCTTGAGCGGCTGCGTTCGATCATCAACGACATGCTGTTCCTGGCCAGTGCCGATCAGGGCAGCAAGGCAACCAGACTGACGTCGACGTCACTGGCCGATGAGGTGGCCACGACCCTGGAATACCTGGACTTCATTCTCGAGGACGCTCAGGTCCAGGTAGAGGTCAGTGGTGACGCGCAGGTGAGCATCGAGATCGCCCATCTGCGCAGGGCCTTGATCAATCTGCTGAACAACGCGGTACAGCACACCGCGCCCGGTCAGGTGATTGAAGTACACATTGAAGCCGCAGAACATCAGGTCAGCATCGGCGTCGCCAACCCCGGCTCGCCGATTGCCCACGAACACCTGCCACGGCTGTTCGAGCGTTTCTACCGGGTAGATGCCTCGCGCAGCAACAGCGGCCACAACCATGGCCTTGGGCTGGCCATCGTCAAGGCGATTGCGTTGATGCATGGCGGCGATGTGTTCGTGCGCAGTGACCACGGGATGAATACCTTTGGCATACACCTTCCTGTCTGAAGAACAAAAAAGATCGCAGCCTGCGGCAGCTCCTACATTGGAATGCATTCCCCCTGTAGGAGCTGCCGCAGGCTGCGATCTTTGCTCTTGCTGTAACAGTCCTTTCATGAATCCGCTCTTTTTCCCCTCGCCCAAGATCCTTATCTTTGCCCGCACCAAACAGCACTTGCCAAGCAAGAAGGTTTTAAAGATGTCCAACAGTATGGGTATTGCCAGCGCTTTCGTTTTGTCCTCTTTGTTCCTGTCGCCATTAGCGATAGCGGAAGAATCGCAGACTTTCGTCGCACATAACGCCGCACGCGCTGCAGCGTTCCAAGAGCAGCAGATCGAGATGACGGCCAAGGCTGCGCAAGACGCCCAAGCCCCGCAAGCCTCGACCACACAGGCGCTGCCACAGGTCGAAAAGGACAGCTGATCTGCACCGCTTACTCCTGCTTCCCACGACACTTTTCATCGGCTCTTCCCTTTGAAAAGTTGTCTGCAAAGCCGCTGCTTTCAGCGGCTTTTTTTATCGCGGCGAGTCAACTTTCATTGCAATTTTCGCAACGACAAACGCTGACGCCCACATCATTGATCAATCGTTAGAGCAACTAGCACGATTCACCCGGCTGCGACGCTAATGCAACTACGCTTACAGCGTCCCTTTAGCAGACGTCAGCCCTATGACCGCAAGCCGAACCCCACATTTTCAAGGCCCGTCCGGGCGACCCGAGATCATGGTGATCTTTGGCAGCACCCTGACGGTCATCTCGATCCTGTGCATCGTCACTTTTCTGCTGATCCGCGAACACGCCAACGCCCAGCAGACCGCCACACGCAGCGCGACCACCATTGCGCAACTGATCGATGCCGATGTCCTGCGTACGGTCGAGCTCTATGACCTGACCTTGCAGGGCCTGATCGCCGCCGCCCAACGGGACGACCTGAAACAGGTTTCGCCGCAGATTCGTCATCTGGCGCTGTTCGACCGCTCCACCACCGCGCGCTACAAGGGCGACATCCTGCTGCTGGACAAACACGGCGACGTGCTGGCCGACTCATCGTTGATCGAACCGAAACCGGGTAACTTCGCTGACCGCGATTATTTCCTGGCCCATGTCTTCAATCGTGACACCGGCATGTTTATCAGCCGACCGTTCAAGCCGCGCTGCGACTGCGATGACAGCGACCAATGGCGCATCAGTTTCAGCCGGCGTATTTCCTCGCCCACGGGTGAGTTTCTGGGTGTCGCGGTCGCCTCGATGCGCATGAGCTACTTCGACCAGTTGTTCAACAGCCTCGACATCGGCACCGGCAGCACGCTGGGCATCATCGACAATGACGGGATCCTCCTGGCGCAGAAGCCGTACCGGGAACCCAACTCCATCGGCAAAAGCTTCTCCAGCCGCCCCAACGTCGTACGCATGCTGCAGGAGCGCAATGGCACCTTCGAAAGCGTGTCGAGCGTCGACCATCAACGGCGCTTGTACACCTTTACCCGGGTCGGCAACCTGCCGCTGACTGTCATCGTGGCGCTTTCTGTGGATGAGGTGTTCGCCACCTGGAACCGTACGGCCTATGTGATCAGCGGTGCTACCGGGGTTTTGTGCATCGGTTTGCTGTGGTTGACCTGGCTGCTCTGCCGCGAGTTGCGCCTGCGCCAGAATGCCGAGCAGGAATTGTCGCAACTGGCGGCCACCGATGCCTTGACCGGCGTGGCCAACCGCCGATCCCTTGATCAGACCCTGCGCCATGAATGGTTTCGCGCGCAGAGGAGTGGCAAGCCGTTGTCGTTGCTGATGATCGATGCCGATCACTTCAAGGCCTTCAATGACCGGCACGGACATCAGGCCGGCGACGAAGCGTTACGGGCATTGGCCGAAGTCATCAGCGCCAATGTCCACCGCCCCACAGACCTGGTGGCGCGCTACGGGGGCGAAGAGTTTTCGGTGATCCTGGCCGAAACAAGCAGTGACGGTGCACGGCAGATTGCCGAACATATTCGTGAGGCTGCGCAAAAACTGCCACTGGTCGACGCCGGTGAGCAACCGATGAGCGTGAGCATCGGTATTGCCACCTGGACGGCGGCCAGCGAAATCACCCTGGAACAGTTGCTGTTCAGCGCGGACAAGGCGCTGTATCAGGCCAAGGAGAGGGGGCGTAACCGGGTTGTTTGTGCTGCCTGAAACAGATCGCAGCCCGCATTTGGAATGCATTTCCCTGTAGGAGCTGCCGCAGGCTGCGATCTTTGCACTTTTCGGCTGGCATAAAAAAAGGCCACCCGAAGGTAGCCTTTAAAAAACTAGAGAGGTTTTTTGCTTACACGGCCGCAACCGGGCGCATGTAAGAGATCGGTGCAGTGCTGGCGTCTTCGAACGTCACGACTTCCCAGGCATCTGTCTGCTCAATCAACTTGCGCAGCAGCTGGTTGTTCAGTGCGTGGCCGGACTTGAAGCCCTTGAACTCACCAATCAGGCTATTGCCCAGCAGGTAGAGGTCACCAATTGCATCGAGAATCTTGTGCTTCACGAATTCGTCTTCATAACGAAGGCCGTCTTCGTTCAGTACGCCATCGGCGTCGACCACAATAGCGTTTTCAACACTCCCGCCGAGTGCGAGGTTGTGCTTGCGCAGGTACTCGATGTCACTCATGAAACCAAAGGTACGGGCGCGGCTGACTTCTTTTACGAACGAAGTGCTGGAAAAATCCACGCTTGCACTTTGGGTGCGGTCACGGAAAACCGGGTGATCGAAATCGATCTCGAAGCTCACTTTGAACCCTTCGAAAGGGACGAAAGTAGCGCGCTTGTCGCCATCTTCCACTGTCACTTCACGCAGGATGCGGATGAACTTCTTGGCGGCGTCCTGTTCTTCCAGGCCAGCCGATTGAATCAGGAATACGAAAGGTCCGGCGCTACCATCCATGATCGGGACTTCGGACGCGGAGAGCTCGACGTAGGCGTTATCGATGCCCAGGCCTGCCATGGCCGAGAGCAAGTGCTCTACCGTGTCCACTTTGACGTCACCATTAACGAGCGTGGTCGACATAGTGGTTTCACCGACGTTTTCCGCGCGGGCAGGAATCTGCACCACGGGATCGAGGTCGGCGCGACAAAACACAATGCCAGTGTCGACAGGCGCTGGCTTGAGGGTCAGATAGACCTTCTCCCCGGAGTGCAGGCCGACACCTGTGGCACGGATAATATTCTTCAGGGTGCGTTGTTTAATCATGGCATGGGCCGCTTCAGCGCAAATTGCGAACTGGTATCAACAAAGGCTGGCGATGATAGCAGACCACGCCTTTGCTGAACACCAATCACCTTCATAGCCCTGATACATTTCATCAATCGGCCTGACGACGCAGGAAAGCCGGGATGTCCAGGTAGTCCAGGTCATCTTGCGGATTCATCTTCGCGGCAGTCGCAGCACCGGCCTGAGCCTGGTTGCGCATGACGGTCGGACGGTCCAGGTCACGGTAGTTCACCGCTGGAGCTTCCTGACGAACAGGGGCCTGTTGTTGTGGCTGTGCAGCCATCGAAGTGTGAACAGTATTGTCGATGACCTTCACAGGCTTCTCGATTTTAGCGCCCAGACCGGTTGCAACTACAGTCACGTGCAGCTCGTCGCGCATGTCCGGATCGATAACGGTGCCGACCTTGACCATCGCGTGTTCGGAAGCGAACGCCTCGATGATGCTACCCACGTCGGAGTATTCGCCCAGGGACAGATCCGGACCGGCGGTAATGTTCACCAGGATACCGCGAGCGCCTTGCAGGTTCACGTCTTCCAGCAGCGGGTTGCGAATGGCCGCTTCGGTGGCCTCGCGTGCACGGTTCGGACCGCTGGCGCAGCCAGTGCCCATCATCGCCATGCCCATTTCGCTCATCACGGTACGCACGTCGGCGAAGTCGACGTTGATCATGCCCGGACGCTTGATGATGTCGGAGATACCGCGAACGGCACCCGCCAGTACATCGTCAGCCTTGGCGAAAGCCGACAGCAGGCTGGCGTCTTTACCGAGGATGGTCAGCAGCTTCTCGTTGGGAATGGTGATCAACGAGTCGACGCTTTCGGAGAGCATGCGGATGCCTTCGTCGGCGATCTGCATACGCTTGCGGCCTTCGAACGGGAACGGACGGGTCACCACCGCAACGGTGAGGATGCCCATTTCCTTGGCCACTTCGGCGATGATCGGCGCAGCACCGGTACCGGTACCGCCGCCCATGCCAGTGGTGATGAACACCATGTTGGTGCCCTGCAGGACTTCGGCAATGCGCTCACGGTCTTCCAGAGCGGCTTGACGACCGACTTCAGGGTTGGCGCCAGCGCCCAGGCCCTTGGTCACACCGGTGCCCAGTTGCAGGATGGTACGCGCGCCGATGTTTTTCAGCGCTTGAGCATCGGTGTTGGCGCAGATGAACTCGACGCCTTCGATGTTGCTCTTGACCATGTGGTTGACAGCGTTGCCGCCGCCACCGCCGACACCGATAACTTTGATTACCGGGCTTGCGGGGATGTTGTCTACAAGTTCGAACATTTTCCCTCTCCTTTACATTCTCTAGTTTTTTCGCCTACTGCGTGCTTCGGTGTAACGGTGTTGCGGTAAATCTTCAGAAATTGCCCTGGACCCACTTCTTCAGGCGGTCCAGCAGCGGAGCCTGTGGCTCTTCGTTGCTGTAGCTGTCGCGGCTGCCGATGCCCGAGAACGAGATGCCGTCGGACTGCTTCTGCAGGCCGTACATCAACAGGCCGACGCCGGTGGAATAGATCGGATTGCGGACCACGTCATCCAGACCTTTCACGCCATGCGGCACGCCCAGGCGCACCGGCATGTGGAAGATTTCCTCGGCCAGTTCAGTGGCACCTTCCATCTTCGCGGTACCGCCGGTCAGCACGATGCCGGCCGGGATCAGGTCTTCGTAGCCGCTGCGGCGCAGTTCGGCCTGGATCAGCGTGAACAGTTCGTCGTAACGCGGCTCGACCACTTCGGCCAGGGCCTGGCGGGACAGTTCGCGTGGCGGACGGTCGCCAACGCTTGGCACCTTGATGGTTTCACCGGCACCGGCCAGTTTGGCCAGGGCGCAGGCGTAGCGAATCTTGATTTCTTCGGCGTACTGGGTCGGAGTGCGCAACGCCATCGCGATGTCGTTGGTCACCTGGTCGCCGGCAATCGGGATGACGGCGGTGTGACGGATCGCACCCTCGGTGAAGATCGCGATGTCGGTGGTACCGCCACCGATGTCCACCAGGCACACGCCCAGTTCTTTCTCGTCATCGGTCAGTACCGAATACGCGGAAGCCAGCTGCTCGAGAATGATGTCGTCGATTTCCAGGCCGCAGCGACGCACGCATTTTTCAATGTTCTGCGCGGCATTGACGGCGCAGGTGACCACGTGGACCTTGGCTTCCAGACGCACGCCGGACATGCCCAGCGGCTCGCGGACGCCTTCCTGGTTATCGATCACGTAGTCTTGCGGCAAGGTATGCAGCACGCGCTGGTCAGCCGGGATCGCCACGGCCTGGGCAGCGTCGAGCACGCGCTCGAGGTCGGCCGAGCTGACTTCGCGATCACGGATCGCCACGATGCCGTGGGAGTTCAGGCTGCGGATGTGATTGCCGGCCACGCCAACGAATGCCGAGTGAATGCGGCAACCGGCCATCAACTGCGCTTCTTCGATGGCGCGCTGGATCGATTGCACGGTGGATTCGATATTCACCACCACGCCTTTTTTCAGGCCACGGGACGGATGGGTACCGATCCCGACGATTTCCAGCGTGCCGTCGTCCGCGACCTCGCCTACCAGCGCCACCACCTTGGAGGTGCCGATATCGAGACCGACGATCATTTTGCCGCTTTGCACGTTTGCCATGGGTCCTGCCTCTTCTTAATTCTTCGCGACAGCGGGTTGGGCTGCCGTGGGCGCTACAGGTTCCCGCCAGCCAACAGCGAGGCCGTTGGCGTAGCGCAGATCGATGCGCGCAATGTTCGTAATCTGTTCTTTGAGCGTCTTGTCATAGATGGCGATGAAGCGGCGCATCTTTTCCACCAGGTTGCCGCGTCCGAGCAGCAGTTCGATCCCCGGGCCGGCACTGCCGGGTCCGGTGGTCAGGAACCAGCTGCCGCGTTCACGCAACTCCAGGCGCGCAATCGAGAAGCCCAGAGGCCGGAGCATCTGACTCAACACCTGGTACTGCTGCATCACCTGCTGCTGGGCCCGCTGTGGGCCGAACAGTTGAGGCAAGTGTTCGTAGTTCGCCAGCTCGCGCGGGGTGAAGGCCTGGCCCTGGTTGTTCAACAGCGATTCGTCACCCCAACGGGCCACCGGCAGTTGTTCTTCCAGGCGGATCACCACTTGATCCGGCCACACCCGACGCACTTCGGCGTGGGCAATCCATGGCATCGTTTCAAGCTCGGTGCGCATGCTCTCCAGGTCGATGGTGAAGAAGCTCGACGCCACGTACGGGGCGATTCGCTGCTGCACCGCTTGCTGGCTGATATAACTCAGGTCGCCCTGCACATTGATTTTGGTGATCGGCCGGTCGGCATACGGCAGCAAGCGTGTCGCGCCTTCGTAAGTACCGAACCCCAAGGCCACCAGCAGCACCGGCCAGAACAACGCTTTGAGAAAACCGAAGTTGGCTTTCGGCAGGCGCGCGGACATCGGCTCTTTGGCCACCATTCGGCTGGCACCCCGTGGCACCGGCTTGCGGCCGGGTGCGGGAGGCTGATGTCTGAGCTGAGCGCCTTGCATGGCCTTAACCTCTCGTCGACTCTTGGTGACCAGCAGCATTGCCGGCAACGCTCTCGGCCAGAATGGCCAGGACCAGTTGCTGGAAATCCAGACCGGCAGCACGGGCCGCCATCGGCACCAGGCTGTGATCGGTCATGCCCGGTGCGGTGTTGACTTCCAGGAACCAGAACTGCCCTTCGGCGTCCTGCATCACGTCTGCCCTGCCCCAACCGGCGATACCTAGCGCTTCACAGGCTTTCGCCGTGAGGTCCATGAGTTCCTGTTCCTTGACGCTGTCCAGACCGCATGGAATGCGGTACTGGGTATCGTTGGCGATGTACTTGGCGTCGTAGTCGTAGAAGCTGTGCGTCGTGCCCAGGGCAATCGGAGGCAACACCTGGTCACGCAGGGTTGCGATGGTGAACTCCGGACCGTGAATCCATTGCTCGACCAACACTTGCGAATCGTAGGTACTGGCCGCTTTCCATGCGTCGATCAATTCGGACGCGGAACTCACTTTGGCCATACCGATACTTGAACCTTCATGGGCCGGTTTGACGATCAAAGGGAAGCCCAGTTCCGTCGCTGCCGAAATACAATCGGCTTCGCTGCAAAGAACTGCGTGACGCGGCGTCGGAATGCCCAGGCTGTGCCAGACCTGCTTGGTGCGCAGTTTGTCCATGGCCAGGGCCGACGCCAGGATGCCGCTGCCGGTGTACGGAATGCCCAGGCATTCGAGCAGGCCCTGCATGCTGCCGTCTTCACCGCCACGACCGTGGAGGATGATGAAGGCGCGGTCGATCTTTTCATTGAGCAGACGCTGCAGCAGGTCATCACCCACGTCGAGGCCGAACGCGTCGACACCGGCGCTAAGCAGCGCGTCGAGAACCGCGTTGCCCGACTTCAGGGACACCTCGCGCTCGGCACTCTTGCCGCCGAACAGCACGGCGACGCGGCCGAAGTCTTTCGGCGCGATCGTGGAGAACAGGTTGGCGTAGGCAGCAGTCATTTCAACTTCCCCTTCTCCGGTGCGGCAACGGCCCCGGCGAACAACTCGCTTTTCAACAGTTTTGGTGCGAGACCGCCAATATCACCGGCGCCCTGGCACAGCAGGATGTCGCCGGCACGCAGCAGCGGCTTGACCACTGGGGCGAGGTCGACACCACGCTCGATGTAGATCGGGTCGAGCTGGCCACGCTGACGGATGCTGTTGCACAGTTTGCGGCTGTCGGCTCCCGGAATCGGCTCTTCGCCGGCCGGATAGACTTCCATCAGCAGCAGCACGTTGGCGTCGGCCAGTACATTGACGAAATCGTCGTACAGGTCACGGGTGCGGCTGTAGCGGTGCGGCTGGTAGACCATCACCAGGCGGCGCTCCGGCCAGCCACCACGTACGGCCTTGATCACGGCCGCGACTTCGGTCGGGTGGTGACCGTAGTCGTCGACAAGCATCACGTTGCCGCCGTCCACCGGCAGTTCACCGTAGACCTGGAAGCGTCGGCCAACACCCTGGAAGCCGGACAGGCCCTGGACGATGGCTTCATCGCTGACGCCTTCGTCGGTAGCGATGCAGATGGTTGCCAGCGAGTTCAATACGTTGTGGTTGCCCGGCATGTTCACCGACACATCCAGCGGCTCGCGGTCAGGGCGCAGCACGGTGAAGAAAGTCTGCATGCCTTGCTGGCGCACATTGATGGCGCGCACGTCGCAGTCTTCGCCGAAGCCGTAGGTCACGGTCGGACGCTTGACCTGCGGAAGGATCTCACGCACCACCGGGTCGTCCAGGCACACCACCGCCAGGCCGTAGAACGGCAGGTTGTGCAGGAACTCGACGAAGGTTTTCTTCAGCTTGTTGAAGTCACCGTCGTAGGTCGCCATGTGGTCGGCGTCGATGTTGGTGACCACGGCCACCAGCGGCTGCAGGTGCAGGAAGCTGGCGTCGCTTTCGTCGGCCTCGGCGATCAGGTAGCGGCTGGTGCCAAGCTGGGCATTGGTGCCCGCGGCATTCAGGCGGCCACCGATGACGAACGTCGGGTCCAGGCCACCGGCGGCGAACACCGAGGCGATCAGGCTGGTGGTGGTGGTTTTGCCGTGGGTACCGGCAACGGCGATACCGTGGCGATAACGCATCAGCTCGGCCAGCATCTCGGCACGCGGCACCACCGGAATTCGGCGTTCCAGTGCGGTCGCGACTTCCGGGTTGGAGGTGTTCACGGCACTCGACACCACCAGCACGTCGGCGGCAGCGGCGTTCTCGGCACGGTGGCCGATGAAGATCTGCGCGCCGAAGGACTCCAGGCGTTCGGTGACCGGCGAAGCTTTCAGGTCTGAACCGGATACGGCATATCCCAGGTTCAGCAACACTTCGGCGATCCCGCACATGCCCACACCGCCGATACCGACGAAGTGGATGCGACGGATGCGGCGCATTTCCGGTTGTGGCATGGCTTTCTGACTCTCAACCATGGGCCACCTCCAGGCAGCTATCGACGACGTTACGGGTGGCATCGGGTTTGGCGAGGCGGCGTGCCGCGGTAGCCATTTCGTTGAGTCGTTGTGGTTGCATCAGGACCTCTGTCAGGCGTGCGGCAAGATCCGCTGCGCCAGTCGTTCTTTGTGGCATCAGGAAGGCTGCGCCTTCACGGGCCAAATATTCGGCGTTGCGGGTCTGGTGATCGTCGATGGCGTGGGGCAAAGGCACCAGCATCGAGGGCAGACCGGCGGCGGCCAGTTCACTGATGGTCAGCGCGCCTGCGCGACAGACCACCAGGTCGGCCCAGCTGTAGGCTTGGGCCATGTCTTTGATGAAGGGCTGCACCTGCGCCTCGACGCCAGCCGCGCGATAGCGCTCTGCAGTCACTTCATCGTGGTTTTTGCCGGCCTGATGGAACACTTCCGGGCGCAAATCGGCAGCGACTTGCGACAGGGCTTCAGGCAGCAACTTGTTCAACGGTTCTGCGCCCAGGCTTCCGCCCAGGATCAGCAAACGCGCCTTGCGACCGGCCAGGGCAGGTCGCGATGTCTCGAGGAACAGCTCGGTGCGCACCGGGTTACCGGTGGTCCGGCGGCTGTTCGACAGGGTAAAGGTGTCGGGGAACGCTTCACAGACTCGGGCGGCCAACGGCACCAGCAACCGATTGGCGGTACCGGCCACGGCGTTCTGTTCATGAACGATCACCGGCACGCCGGCCAGTTTGGCTGCGACACCGCCAGGACCGGTCACAAAGCCACCAAAGCCCACGACGCAGACCGGTTGCAGACGGCGAATGATCGCCCGTGCCTGCCAGACCGACTTGAACAACATGAACGGTGCCTTGAGCAGCGACAGCTTGCCCTTGCCCCGCAGACCGCTGGCGTTGATCCGGTGCAGCTCGATACCGGCGGCTGGCACCAGATCGTTCTCGATGCCACGCGGGGTGCCAAGCCAGTGCACGGTATAGCCGCGCGCCTGGAATTCGCGGGCACAGGCCAGCGCCGGGAACACGTGGCCACCGGTGCCGCCGGCCATGATCATCACGTTAGCGCCCATGGTGCGGCTCCTCGGCGAAGTCGCTCTCATGGAACTCCATCTCCTCGCTGCCCAAGTGGGTACGACTCTCCCACTCGATGCGCAGCAACAAGCCGAGACAGGCGCAGCAGATCACCAACGAACTGCCGCCGTAACTGAGGAACGGCAGGGTCAGGCCCTTGGTCGGCAACAGGCCGACGTTCACGCCGATGTTGATCAGGAACTGGCCGATCCACAGGAACGACAGACCGTAGGCAACATAGGCGGCGAAGAACTGCTTGGCCTTCTCGGCCCACAATCCGATGTACATACCGCGAATACACACGAAGACGAACAGTGCCACGGTGCACAGCGAACCCACCGCCCCCAGCTCTTCGGCCAGGACCGAGAACACGAAGTCAGTGTGGGCTTCCGGCAGGTAGAACTGTTTCTGCACACTGTTGCCCAGGCCAACGCCCAGCCATTCGCCGCGACCGAAAGCGATCAATGCCTGGGACAACTGATAACCGGCACCGAACTGGTCGGCCCACGGATCGGCGAAGTTGGTCAGACGCGCCATTCGATAGGGCTGCATTTGAATCAACAGCACCACCGCGCCGACGGCCAGCACCACCATCAGGGAAAAACGGAACAGCCCCACGCCGCCAAGGAACAACATCGCCGCCGCGGCCCCCATCATCACGACCGTGGCACCGAAGTCCGGCTCCATCAGCAGCAGACCCGCCATCGGCAACAGCACGATGAACGGCTTGAAGAAGCCCATCCAGCTTTCACGCACTTCTTTCTGGCGACGCACCAGATAACCGGCGAGGTAGATCACCACGAACACCTTGGCGATCTCGGAAGGCTGGACGTTGAAGAAACTGAAGCCGATCCAGCGCATCGAGCCGTTAACCTCGCGGCCGATCCCCGGAATGATCACCATGATCAGCAAGCCGAAAGCACCCAGCAACATCAGCCAGCCCAGGCGCTGCCAGGTGGCGATCGGGATCATCATGGTGACGATGCAGGCACCCAGGCCCAGCACCACGTAAATAAGGTGGCGGATCATGTAATACAGCGCGCTGCCCGACTGCACGGCCGCCACTTCGGTCGATGCCGAGGCAATCATGATCAGTCCCAGGCCGAGCAGCGTCAGGCAACCGGCGAGCATCGGGAAGTCGAGGTCGATACCGCGCCCGGTGATGAGCGGCGATGGATACGGCTTGATGATGCCTTTCAGGCTCATGCCAGATCCTCCACGGCTTGGACGAACTGGTGACCACGGTCTTCGTAGTTCTTGAACATGTCGAAGCTCGCGCAGGCTGGCGACAGCAGCACTACGTCGCCCGGCTGGGCGGCGGCGCGGCATCGTTCGACAGCTTCGACCAGGGAAGCGGCGCGGATCAGCGGAACGGCGTCGCCAATGGCCTCGCCGATCTTGTCGGAGTCGCGGCCCATCAGCACCACGGCGCGGCAGTTGGCCGCCACCGGATCGCGCAGTTCCTTGAACTCGGCACCCTTGCCGTCACCGCCGGCGATCAGCACGACCTTGCCGTCGATGTCCGCGCCCAGGCCTTCGATGGCGGCCAGCGCGGCACCGACGTTGGTGGCCTTGGAATCGTTGTAGTAGCCCACGCCGTCGAGGTCGCGAACCCATTGGCAGCGATGCTCGAGACCGGCGAAGGTGCGCAGGCTCGACAACATGGCATCGAACGGCAGGCCGACCGCATGGCCCAAGGCCAGGGCCGCCAAGGCGTTGGACTGGTTGTGGGCGCCACGAATCTTCAACTCACGCACCGGCATCAGGTTCTGGAATTCGAAGGCCAGGTATTTCTCGCCGTCTTCTTCACGGATGCCGAAGGCTTTGAAATCCGGTTTGCTCAGGCCGAAAGTCCAGCACGGCTGGCCTTCGCCCATCAACGGACGGCTCAGGGCATCCTGGCGATTGACCACGAACTGTCTGGCACCACGGAAGATCCGGTGCTTGGCCAGGTGATAGGCCGGCAGACCGCTGTAACGGTCCATGTGGTCTTCGCTGACGTTGAGCACGGTCGCCACTTCGGCGTTGAGTTGATCGGTGGTTTCCAGCTGGAAACTCGACAACTCCATCACGTACAGCTCGACGTCGTCGCGCAGCAGATCCAGCGCCGGTGTACCGAGGTTGCCGCCGACGGCCACACGCTTGCCCGCCGCCGCCGCCATTTCGCCGACCAGGGTGGTGACGGTGCTTTTCGCGTTGGAACCGCTGATGGCCACGATCGGCGCCTTCGCGTTACGCGCGAACAGCTCGATGTCACCGGACAATTTCACGCCACGGGCGGCGGCGGCCTGCAGGGCCGGGGTCGCCAGCGCCAGGCCGGGGCTCACGTAGAGTTCGTCGGCGCGGCACAGGAATTCGACGTCCAGCTCGCCACAACGCACTTCCACGTGCGGATAGTCACGCTTGAGCGTGGCCAGTTCCGGTGGATTTTCCCGCGTATCGGCCACGGCAAACGCCACGCCCCGGTTCGCCAGGAAGCGAACCAGGGACATGCCGCTCTTGCCGAGGCCGACAACGATGCGGAAGTGGTCAGAAGCGATCAGAGACACGAGTTTCTACCTCAGCTTCAGGGTGGCAAGGCCGATCAGCACGAGAATCACGGTGATGATCCAGAAACGGACAATCACACGTGGCTCGGGCCAACCCTTGAGTTCAAAGTGGTGGTGAATCGGCGCCATGCGGAATACGCGTCGACCGGTCAGTTTAAAAGAGGCGACCTGAATGACCACTGACAGGGTTTCCATCACGAACACGCCGCCCATGATGAACAGGACGATTTCCTGACGGACGATCACCGCAATGGTGCCCAGGGCCGCGCCCAGCGCCAGTGCACCGACGTCCCCCATGAAGACTTGTGCCGGATAAGTGTTGAACCACAGGAAGCCCAGGCCGGCTCCGATCAGTGCGCCGCAGAACACGATCAGTTCGCCCGCGCCCGGTACATAAGGAATCAGCAGGTATTCGGCGAATTTCACGTTACCCGACAGGTAGCAGAAAATGCCCAGGCCACCGCCCACCATCACCGTCGGCATGATCGCCAGGCCGTCGAGGCCGTCGGTCAGGTTGACCGCGTTGCTCGAACCGACAATCACGAAGTAGGTCAGGACGATGAAGCCTGCACCCAGCGGAATGCTGTAGTCCTTGAGCATCGGCAGGATCAGCGTGGTTTCCACCGGCGTGGCGGCAGTCATATAAAGGAAGATCGCCGCGCCCAGGCCGAATACCGACTGCCAGAAGTATTTCCAGCGACTCGGCAAACCACGGGAGTTTTTCTCGATGACTTTGCGGTAGTCGTCGACCCAGCCGATGGCGCCGAACAGCAAGGTCACCAGCAGTACGACCCAGACGTAACGGTTGGTCAGGTCAGCCCAAAGCAGGGTACTGACACCGATGGACGACAGGATCAGTGCGCCGCCCATGGTCGGAGTACCCGACTTGGACAGGTGCGACTGGGGGCCGTCATTGCGAACGGATTGACCGATCTGACGGTTCTGCAAAGTGCGGATCATCCACGGGCCATAGCACAGCGACAAGACCAGCGCGGTCAGTACACCGAGAATCCCGCGCAGGGTCAGGTACTGGAAGACCGCGAAGCCTTTGTAGAACTGTTGCAGATACTCCGCTAGCAGCAGCAGCATTAATGTTTCTCCAGGCTGGACCCGCACAAGGCGGCGACGACGTTTTCCATCGCAGCGCTGCGCGACCCCTTGATCAAAATGGTGGTGTTTGTGTCTTGCTCGGCGCCCAGGGCCTTGATCAGTTCAGCCTGCGTGCTGAAGTGAAAAGCCTCTGGACCGAATGCGTTCACGGCGTGAGCCATCATTGGCCCGACGGCGTACAGTGCAGAAACCTTGCCACGGGCGTACTCGCCCACGTCGCGGTGCCCCTGCTCCGCCCATTCGCCCAACTCGCCGATATCCCCGAGCACCAGGACGGTGCGACCGGAAAAGCCGGCCAGTATATCAACGGCAGCGCACATGGAGGTGGGGTTCGCGTTGTAAGTGTCATCGATCACGCGCATGCCATTGCTGGCCAGTTGCGCGACGGTGCGACCCTTGACCGGTTGCACCGCGCCAAGGCCGGTGGCGATACCGAACAGCGACACACCCAGGGCATGAGCGGCAGCGGCGGCGGCCATGGCATTGGCGACGTTATGGGTGCCGAGCAGGTTCAGCTGAACGCGCTCTACACCTTCAGGGCTGTGCAGATTGAATGCCGGGCAGCCACGGGCATCGGTGGTCAGGTCACTGGCATAGAAATCGGCGCGGCTGTTGCTCAACGCAAACGTCAGCACTTTGCGAGCACCGGCACGCGTCTTCCAGATACCGAATGCCTTGTCGTCGAGATTGAGCACTGCGACGCCATCGGTCTCCAGCCCTTCGATGATCTCGCCCTTGGCTTCGACAATTTTTTCCGGGCCACCGAACTCGCCGACGTGGGCGGTCCCGGCATTGTTGAGAATGGCCACGTGCGGTTTGGTCAGGCCAACGGTGTAGGCAATTTCGCCAAGGCGCGAAGCACCGAGCTCGATCACTGCCGCCGTATGCTCCGGCGCCAGTTCGAGCAGGGTCAGCGGCACGCCGAGATCGTTGTTCAGGTTGCCACGGGTCGCCAGTACCGGGCCACGGGTGCGCAGGATGCTCGCCAGCATTTCCTTGACCGTGGTCTTGCCGCTCGAACCGGTGACGGCCGCGACCGGATGGGTGTAGGCCGCACGATTGAGCGCCCCCAACTGCCCGAGGGCCTGGCGAGTATCGCTGACCAGTAACTGCGGGAGCGTGCTGTCGGCGACTTCGCGCTCGACCAACGCGGCCACGGCACCCTTGGTAGCGACTTCATTCAGATAATCATGACCATCGAAGCGCGGACCGGTCAGGGCAATAAACAGCTGACCCGGCTTGATTGCGCGGCTGTCGATGCTGACGCCATCGAAACTGGCATCGGTCGACACCAGGCGAGCATTCAGCGCGCCGGTCAGTTCGCTCAGTTGCAAGGCCTTAAGCATGGGCCACCTCCCATGCGGTCAAGGCATGATCGGCCTCGACCAGATCGGAAAAGGCATGGCGCTCTCCGTTGATTTCCTGATAGTCCTCGTGACCTTTACCGGCCAGGACAATCACATCATCCACCGAGGCACTGGCGATCAGCCTGGCAATCGCCTGACCACGACCGGCAACGAACTCCACTTTATCCACAGCCGTGAAACCGGCGCGGATGTCATCGAAAATCACCGATGGATCTTCAGTGCGCGGGTTGTCGTCGGTCACCAGCACACCATCGGCCAGGCGCTCGACCACTTCGGCCATCAACGGACGCTTGCCGCGATCGCGATCACCGCCACAGCCGAACAGGCAGAGCAATCGGCCCTTGGCGTGTGGACGCAGGGCCGTCAGGACTTTTTCCAGGGCATCCGGGGTGTGGGCGTAATCGACCACCACCAACGGTTGAGTGCCGCCACCGAGGCGCTGCATGCGACCGGCCGGCCCTTCGAGTTTCGGCAGCACCTTGAGGATTTCGTCCAGTGCGTAATCCAGGCCAAGCAAGGCGCCAACCGCTGCGAGCACGTTGCTCAGGTTGAAACGGCCGAGCAAGGTACTGCGTAAATGGTGTTCACCCTGCGGGGTGACCAGCGTGGCGCGCACGCCTTCGTCATCGAACTGCGCCTCACGGCAATAGAGGTAGGCACTGCTGTCGAGCAGGCTGTAGGTGATCAACCGCGATTCACGTTTTTCAGCAGCCAGTTGCCGACCAAAGTCGTCGTCGAGGTTAACCACCCGGCACTTCAGATCGTTCCAGGCGAACAGCCTGGCCTTGGCTTCACCGTAGGCCTGCATGGTGCCGTGGTAATCCAGATGATCGCGAGACAGGTTGGTCATCACCGCCACGTCGAAGGCCAGTGCCGTCACGCGGCCCTGGTCCAGACCATGGGAAGAAACCTCCATCGCCACGGCTTTGGCACCGGCCTTTTTCAGGTCGCCCAGCGTTGCCTGCATGGCAATCGGGTTCGGCGTGGTGTGCAGGCCGCTTTCCAATGCACCGTAGAAACCGCAACCGAGGGTGCCGACGATGCCGCAGTGCTGGCCAAGCAGATCCAGTGCCTGGGCAACCAGTTGAGTGACACTGGTTTTGCCGTTGGTGCCGGTCACACCGATCAGGTTCAGATGATGACTTGGCTCGCCATAAAAACGTCCGGCGATGTCCGACAACTGAGCGGCCAGCCCTTTGACCGGAATCAATGGAACCTCGGTAATGGGCAGCACAGTGGCGCCTTCCACTTCATAGGCCACCGCAGCCGCGCCGCGTTGCAAGGCGTCGGCAATGTGCGCGCGCCCATCGAACTTCCCGCCCGGCACGGCGAGGAACAGGTCGCCCGCGCGCACGTTGCGGCTGTCCAGGGCGAGCTCGCGAATCAGTAGATCGTGGCCGGCGTGAGGGAAAATCTTGTTCAGGCTCAGAGACATCAGCCGCGCCCTCCATTGGCTTTCAGCGGAACGACCGGTGTTGCGTTCGCTTGTTGAGTAGGTGGCAGGTTGTCCGGGGTGATGTTCATCAGGCGCAGGGTGCCCGACATCACGCGGCTGAACACAGGCGCGGATACCAGGCCGCCGAAGTAACCAGCCTTGGTCGGTTCATCGATGACGACCACGATGGCGTAGCGTGGATCGCTCATCGGGCCGAAACCGGCGAACAGCGAACGGTAGGAATTCTCGGCGTAACCCTTGGTGCCGACCGAGGTTTTACGCGCAGTACCGGACTTGCCGCCCACGTGATACGCCGGCACCTGCGCGCGGAACACACCGCGCGGGGCTTCGATCACTTGCTGCAGCATGCCTTGCATGGTTTTCGCGACGGCCTCCGGCAGCACCTGGGTGGTTTGCGGTGCCTTGTCGGTCTTGATCAGGGTCAGCGGTGCAAGGCGACCATTGTTGGCCAGGGCCGAGAAGGCGTGGACCAACTGGATCGCGGTCACTGAAACACCGTATCCATAGGACAGCGTCGCGGTCTCGGCCTTGCGCCACTCGCGGTAGTTCGGCAGGTTGCCGACGCGCTCGCCCGGGAAGCCCAGGCCGGTGTCCTGGCCAAGGCCGACTTTCTGTGCCAGACGGAAAATGGTTTCGCCGCCGATATCGAACGCGACCTTGCTCATCCCGACGTTACTGGAGTTGATCAGGATGCCGGTCAGGTCGAGCACCGGGCCTTCGGTCTTGGAGACGTCCTTGATGGTGTACTTGCCAATCTGCAAGGAGCCCGGATACACCTCGACGGTATCACTCGGTTTCCAGCGGCCGGTTTCGATGGCGGCGCTCATCGAGATCGCTTTCATGGTCGAGCCCGGCTCGAACACGTCGATCATCGCCCGGTTACGCATCATCGCCGGTTGCAGGTTGCGACGGTTGTTCGGGTTATAGGTCGGCTGGTTGACCATCGCGAGAATCTCGCCGGTCTTCACGTCCATGATCACCAGGCTGCCGGCCTTGGCGCCGTTCTCGATGATCGCGTTGCGCAATTCGCGGTTGGCCAGGTATTGCAGGCGCAGGTCAATGGACAACGCCAAGGGCTTGCCGGCCTTGGCGTTTTTGGTGACCTGGACATCCTTGATCAGCCGGCCGCGCCGGTCCTTGATGACTTGTCGTTTACCCGGCACCCCGGCCAGCCATTCGTCATAGGCCAGCTCGATACCTTCCTTCCCATGGTCATCGATATCGGTAAAGCCAACCATATGCGCGGTCACTTCACCGGCCGGATAGAAACGCCGGAACTCTTCGATGCCATAAACACCCGGCACTTTCAGATCGAGCACAGCCTGGCCCTGCTCCGGGGTCAGCCCGCGCACCAGATAAATGAATTCTTTGTTGGCCTGGGCTTCGAGACGTTCGGCCAGGGCTTTCGGGTCCTGCCCCAAGGCAGCCGCCAGTGCCGGCCATTTCTCTTTGGCCGTTTGCATTTCCTTGGCATTGGCCCAAAGGGTGGTGACCGGAGTACTCACGGCCAAAGGCTCGCCGTTACGGTCGGTGATCAGACCACGGTGAGCCGGAATCGGAATATGACGAACACTGCGGGCATCGCCCTGACCTTTAAGGAAGGCACGGTCGACCACTTGCAAATCGATGATGCGCCAGGCAATCGCGGCCACCATGATGCCGAGCAAACCCAGCACCACGCGGAACCGCCAAGGAAAGAGTGCACCTTCGAGTTTCATCATGGCGCCACCATCTTCACGTCAGCGGCACCGGGGATGTGCATTTTCAATTGTTCGGTGGCCAGCACTTCGATTCGGCTGTGGGCGGTCCAGGTGCTCTGCTCCAGAATCAACCGCCCCCACTCCGCCTGCGCCTTGTCGCGCACGCTCAATTCGTTGTACAGCGAATTCAATAGCTGACGGTTCCAGTGCGCGCTGTAGGACACGCCGATGGCCGAAACGAGCACGCCGACAAACAGCAGCAGCATGAAGAAGCTTCCGCCGGGCAATGGCTTGGCGAAAAGCTTGCTCACCGCAGCTTCTCCGCCACACGCATGACAGCGCTTCGCGAACGTGGGTTGGCTTTGAGTTCGGCGTCGGAGGCCGTCTGCGCTTTGCCATGGACTTTGATTTTCGGTTCGAAGGCAACATGCCGAACCGGCAGGTTGCGCGGCAGGTTGTCGGCTTCGCCTTTCACCAGCTTGCGCATGAACAGTTTGACGATACGGTCTTCCAGCGAGTGGAAGCTGATCACCACCAGGCGACCGCCCACTTCCAGGCACTCCAGCGCGGCTTCGAGGCCGGCTTCCAGATCACCCAGTTCGTTGTTGACATGAATGCGCAGGCCCTGGAATGCACGGGTGGCGGGGTTCTTGCCCTTTTCCCATGCCGGGTTGGCGACCTTCAGGACTTCTGCCAGGTCACCGGTGCGTTCGAATGGCTTGATGTCACGGCGCTCGACCACGGCACGGGCCATGCGACCGGAGAAACGCTCTTCGCCGTATTCCTTGAACACCCGGGCGATTTCTTCCACGGGTGCGGTGTTGACGAATTCGGCGGCGCTGATGCCACGGGACGGATCCATGCGCATGTCCAGCGGGCCGTCGTTGAGGAAGCTGAAACCGCGCTCAGGGTCGTCGAGCTGTGGCGAAGACACACCCAGATCCAGCAGAACGCCGCTGACCTTGCCGGCCAGACCGCGGTCGGCGACTTCCGAACCCAGCTCGGCAAAGCTGCGCTGCACAACGACAAAGCGGCCGTCTTCGGCCGCTAGCGTCTGCCCGGTGGCAATCGCTTGTGGATCCTTGTCGAATCCGAGCAAGCGACCATCGGGACCGAGCTGGCTAAGGATCAACCGGCTGTGCCCGCCGCGCCCGAACGTACCGTCCAGATAGCAGCCATCAGGACGTACGGCGAGAGCCTCGACGGCTTCGTCAAGCAGTACGGTGATGTGGTTAAAGCCGCTATCAATAGTCACAGGATCAAATCACGCAGTTCATCAGGCATCGCGCCCGGTTGTTGAATAGCAGCCAGGTCAGCGGCAGAAACCGCGTTCCAGGCATCCTCGTCCCACAATTGGAACTTGTTCAGTTGGCCTACCAACATCGCGCGCTTATCCAACTTGGCATATTCACGAAGACGCGGCGGAACCAGAAAACGACCACTGCCATCGAGCTCGAGATCGACGGCATTACCAATCAGTAAACGTTGCAGGCGGCGGTTCTCTTCGCGGAGCGAAGGCAGTGCGCGCAGTTTGGTTTCAATAATTTCCCACTCATCGAGGGGGTAAACACACAAACAAGGATCAACGGCATCAATTGTGACGATCAATTGACCGGAACTACGCGAATCGAGCTCGTCACGGTACCGGCTCGGCATGGCGAGACGGCCCTTTGCATCGAGACTGATAGCGTTGGCTCCGCGAAACACGTCAGCGCCTCTCCAAATTCTAGCGTTTTGAGTTCAAAAAACCCACTTCATGCCACTTTCCGCCACTTGCGCACACTATAGGAATGCGCCCACCACACCGTCAAGGCGCGGATTAAAGGAAAACCCTTACAGAACTGAGATTTAGGAGCATTAACGGAGGGGCAACGAGAATCCGGCACATGAAACTGCCCGATAACTTGAATCAGCACAGGAGGCTGCGTTCGAAAGTTAAAGTAATTTATTAAGAGTAAGATTTTTTTGGTATTACAAAAGAGGTTCTGCGGATGAATGTGTAAGGAGGGAAACCGGTGCTGCGTGGAGTTTATGCGATTCCTACAAGCGCGGGCTAATCGATATCACAAAACCGCTTCTCCCGACGTTTGTGCAAGGAGGGTAATTGCTATCACCATCCCCCTTGCTCAATGATTTAAGCAGAGGGGAGAAAAAGGTGGAGAGTCGATCTGTAAGCCGGGTTCTGTCTTGAACAGTCATTCGTCTACGATGGCCATCACTGGACATCTTTAGCAACCTACCCGGTCCCAGCGCGGGCCACGCCTTGGGACCCTATTTGGTCTTGCTCCAAGTGGGGTTTACCTAGCCACGAACTGTTGCCAGACGTGCGGTGCGCTCTTACCGCACCTTTTCACCCTTACCGGCGCCGAAGCGCTTAGGCGGTTATTTTCTGTGGCACTTTCCGTAGGCTCACGCCTCCCAGGCATTACCTGGCACTTCGCCCTATGGAGCCCGGACTTTCCTCCCCCCCCTAATTTTCATAGAGGGCAGCGACTGTCCGATCGACTCTCCGCCGCGAAGGTTACCGGCAGAGCGCCCGAAGAACAAGCGTTAAGCGCCGGTGCGCACGCCTGCGCGTCGGGTTTTACTCGCCCTTCTGCTTATCCAGCGCGATCTGATACAGCACATTCTTTCGTTCGCCAGTGATTTGCGCTGCCAACGCCGCCGCACGCTTGAGCGGCATTTCTTCGAGCAACAGATTGAGGATGCGCATCGCCTCGCTGCTGACCGCGCCCTCCTCCTCGGGGGCAGACCAGCCCGCCACCAACACGACGCACTCGCCACGCTGCTGATTGCTGTCCGACTCGACGAACTCGCGCAGCTCGGCCAGAGGCAGCCCCTTGAGGGTTTCAAAGGTCTTGGTCAACTCACGTGCAAGCAATGCCGGGCGCTCGGGGCCGAACACCAGCTCCATGTCTTGCAGGCATTCCAGAATACGATGCGGGGCCTCATAGAAGATCAATGTGCGAGGTTCTTCTTTTACCTGCTCGAGGCGCGCTCGCCGCCCCACCGCCTTGGCCGGCAAAAAACCCTCGAAAATGAAACGATCGGATGGCAGCCCCGCCGCCGACAATGCTGCAATCAAGGCGCAGGCACCCGGAACGGGCACCACGTTGATACCTGCCGCGCGAGCCTGCCTTACCAGGTGATAACCCGGATCGGAAATCAGTGGCGTCCCGGCGTCAGAGATCAATGCCACGTTGTCACCGGCGAGCAGACGCGTGATAAAGCGACTACCTTCATCCCTCTCATTGTGTTCATGACAGGCGGCCAATGGCGTCGAAATGCCGAAGTGTTGCATCAAGCGTTGGGAATGACGGGTGTCTTCCGCGGCGATCAAGGCCACTTCACGAAGAATCTTCAGCGCCCGCGCACTGATGTCATCCAGGTTGCCGATGGGCGTCGCCACCACATAAAGCGAGCCAGCAGCGGAATTCAAAGCACCTGGAGCAGTCAAAGCGCACACCTCATGATCGGTAAAAGTCGCCATTGTAGCGCGTAGCGAGACTCACGCTACGCGCATGCAATCGCGTCATCGGCAACCGTTTGTGCGCTGGCGCAACATTTACACCAGCTAAATTGATCGATTCACGCCAGTAACATCGCGCCCCGGCCAGTGCTTGGGTACAATTCCACGCTAATTTGATCGAGTATCAGGAACGCTTACATGATCGCTTGCCTGCGGCTGTTATCTGCCCTCTGCCTCGCCGCCTTGCTGGCGGCTTGCGCCAGCTCGCCCTCGTCCAGCCTTGGCGAACTTCCACGGACGCCGGACGCCAGTATCGAGCAACTGCTTGAGAAGGCCGCCCAAAGCAAATCTGCAGAAGATGCCGCCCTTTTGCGTTTGAGCGCTGCCGACCTGGCCTATCGCCAGGGCAATGCCGGCCAGTCCGCGCAAATCCTGCAACAGGTCCCTGTCGAGCAGCTCAAGCCGGGGCCACAGATTTTCGCCAACACCCTGGCGGCTGAACTGGCCATGACCCGAAATCAGCCCAAGGCCGCGCTGGCCGCCTTGAGCCACCCAAGCATGCAATACTTGAGCGAACTGCCCGTCGAGCAACAGGTCCGCACCGGCACTGTTCACGCCCGCGCCCTGGAAGCCGATGGCCAGACCCTCGCCGCCGCTCGCGAGCGCATCTTCATTGCCCCGATGCTTAAAGGTGAAGCCGCGAGCAAAAACCACGAAGCGATCTGGACCCTGATCGCCTCGCTGCCGACCGAGCAGTTACAGCCGAGCTCCAACGACGATCTCAGCGGCTGGATGGCGCTGGCCCTGGCCGTGAAATCTGCCGGCACTCTGGAGCAGCAACAGGCCGCTATCGATAACTGGCGCGCGCAGAACCCGAAACACCCGGCCGCCCTTCAATTACCGCAGCCACTGACCCAACTCAAGGAACTGGCCAGCCAGCCCTTGAGCAAGATTGCCCTGCTGCTGCCTCAGGATGGCCAGTTGGCCTCGGTTGGCAAAGCATTGCGCGACGGCTTCATGGCCGCCCACTACCAGGCACAACAGGCAGGGCAGAAACCACCCACCATCGAGTTTTATGACAGCTCGCGCCTGACATCCATGGACGAGTTCTACCGCAAGGCCCAGGCCGATGGCGTGCAACTGGTCGTCGGCCCGCTGGAGAAACCACTAGTCAAACAGCTGAGCACTCGCCCACAACTCCCGATCACCACCCTGGCGCTGAACTACAGCGAAGGTGATCAAGGCCCGGCGCAGTTGTTCCAGTTCGGTCTTGCCGCTGAAGACGAAGCCCGTGAGGTGTCGCGCCGTGCTCGCGCCGACGGCCTGCATCGCGCAGCCATCATGGTGCCGAAAGGCGAATGGGGCGATCGCGTGCTCAAGGCGTTCAGCCAGGACTGGCAGGCCAATGGCGGCACCATCGTCGCCACCGAACGCGTCGACCAACCGGTCCAGCTGGCCCAGCAGATTGCCGACATGTTCCAGCTGCGTCAGAGCGAAGGTCGCGCCAAGAGCCTGCAAAGCACTGTCGGCTCGCAAGTAGCGGCCCAGCCGTCGCGCCGCCAGGACATCGAATTCATCTTCCTCGCCGCAACGCCGCAACAGGCCCAACAGATCAAACCGACCCTGAACTTCCAGTACGCAGGTGATGTACCGGTCTACGCCACCTCTCACGTGTTCAGCGCCAGCGGCGACGTCAACCAGTACAACGACATGAACGGCATTCGTTTCTGTGAAACACCCTGGCTGCTGGATGCCAACGATCCACTGCGCCGCCAGGTCACCGCCCAGTGGCCACAAGCCGCCGGTAGCCTGGGGCGTCTGTACGCCATGGGCGTGGACGCCTATCGACTGGCGCCGCGCCTGGGCCAGCTGAAGTCTCTGCCGGACAGCCGCATCGACGGTGAGTCGGGCAGCCTCGGCATGACTCAAAGCCAGCGGGTCGTGCGCCAGTTGCCATGGGCCCAGTTCGCCAATGGCCAGATCCAGCGCCTGCCGGACACCGCGCGCTGATGCCTGACAGGTCACGCCAGCAAAGCGGTATGGATGCCGAGCGCCACGCGCTCGAGCATCTTCAACAACAGGGTCTGCGCCTGCTGGCGCAGAACTGGTTGTGCAAACGCGGCGAGCTTGATCTGGTCATGCTAGATGGCGATACAGTAGTATTCGTTGAAGTCCGCTACCGAAAAGACACTCAATGGGGTGGCGCGCTCGATAGCATCGATGAGCGCAAACGGCAAAAACTGATTTTCGCCGCGCAATATTTTCTTCAGCGCGAGTCGCGCTGGGCCAATTCCCCTTGCCGCTTCGACGTGATTGCCATCGACAGCCACCTCGATCAGCTGAACTGGCTACAGAATGCCTTCGACGGCTGATCACCGGCATCACGAACCGGACACTATCACCCCACACTTTTGCTCTTTGCTTTGCGGGCTGCACATTCACGTGCCGAACAGCCGCGCTAATTAAGGTCACACAGATGGACATGCAATCCCGAATTCGCCAGCTTTTTCAGGCCAGTATCGACACCAAGCAACAGGCGATGGAAGTTCTTGCACCGCACATCGAGCAAGCCAGCCAGGTCATGGTCAACGCCCTGCTCAACGAAGGCAAAATGCTTTCCTGTGGCAACGGCGGCTCAGCCGGCGACGCCCAGCACTTTTCGTCCGAGTTGCTCAATCGCTTTGAGCGCGAGCGCCCGAGCCTGCCGGCCATTGCCTTGACGACCGACAGCTCGACGATCACCTCGATCGCCAACGACTACAGCTACAACGAAATCTTCTCCAAGCAGATCCGCGCACTGGGCCAACCGGGCGATGTGTTGCTGGCTATCTCCACCAGCGGCAACTCGGCCAACATAATTCAAGCGATCCAGGCCGCACATGATCGCGAAATGATTGTCGTAGCATTGACGGGACGTGACGGCGGCGGCATGGCGTCGCTGCTGTTGCCCGAGGACGTGGAGATTCGCGTACCGGCCAACGTCACCGCTCGTATTCAAGAAGTCCACCTGCTGGCGATCCATTGCCTTTGCGACTTGATCGACAGCCAATTGTTCGGGAGTGAAGAATGACCCCTAATCGCCTTGGCCTACTGGCCTTGACTCTGTGCCTCGGCATCAGCGGTTGCACCTCGGTGGTGACCGCCAGCCGTGAAGCCCCCATTGAAGATGACCGCGGCACTCGCACACTGGGCAGCAAGATCGACGACTCCCTGATCGACACCAAGGTTGGCGTGAACATCGCCAAGGCCGACCCGGCCCTGGACAAGGACTCGCACATCGTCGTCACCAGCTACAACGGCGTCGTGCTGCTCGCCGGGCAAACGCCACGCGCAGACCTCAAGGCCAAGGCCGAACAGGCTGCCGCCGCGGTCCAGCGCGTGAAGCAGGTGCACAACGAGCTGCAAGTCATGGCCCCCTCCTCGCTGCTGGCGCGCCAGAATGACACCTGGCTGACCACCAAGATCAAGACCCAGATGCTCGCTGACGCGAACATCCCTGGCTCGCGTATCAAGGTCGTCACTGAAAACGGCATCGTCTACTTGCTGGGTCTGCTGACCAAACAGGAAGCTGCGCAGGCGACCAACCTGGTGCAAGGCGTTTCCGGCGTGCAGAAGATTGTGAAGCTGTTCGAGTACATCGACTGACCTGCACGGGATGTTGTAGGAGCTGCCGCAGGCTGCGATCTTTTGATCTTGATCTTCCAAAAAACAAGATCAAAAGATCGCAGCCTTCGGCAGCTTCTACGTTTGAAGGTGGTGAAGTAATAAAAAAGGCGATCCATCCGGATCGCCTTTTTTATTACTTCACCACCTTCAAACTGGGGCGACCGCTTGGACGCGGCGGCTCGCTGTCCGGTGGCGGAAGGTCGTCATCCGGTTCGATGTCGTCGTCCTCGCCCATCGGCGATTCCAGATCAAACACCATGCCCTGGCCGTTCTCCCGGGCGTAGATACCCAGGATCGATGCGATAGGCACGTACAAGGTGTGCGGCACGCCACCGAAGCGCCCCTCGAAACTGACCGCCTCGTTGTCCATGTGCAAGTGGCGCACGGCTTGTGGCGATACGTTCAGGACGATCTGCCCGTCACTGGCAAAGCCTTGAGGCACCTGCACCGACGGATACTCGGAATTGACCAGCATATGCGGGGTGCAATCGTTGTCCACAATCCACTCATAGAGCGCGCGGACCAGATAAGGTCGACTGGAGTTCATAGCGGCTCCTTAAGCCTTAGCGCATGTCGCGTTCGACACCAGACAGACTCGCCTGGAAAGCCTCACGCGCAAACTGGCGCTCCATATAATCAAGCAGCGGCTTGGCCGGCCGCGGCAGTTCTATACCCAGAATCGGCAATCGCCAGAGTATTGGCAATAGGCAGCAGTCGACCAGGCTTTGTTCCTCACTGAGGAAAAACGGCTTGTCGGCAAACAGTGGCGACACACCCGTCAGGCTTTCGCGCAACTCTTTGCGAGCCACAGCACGGGCCGCCTCCTTGGTCCGCGAATCCAGAATCAGGTCCACCAGACCACACCAGTCTCGCTGAATGCGGTGTATCAGCAGGCGACTGTTGGCACGCGCCACGGGATAAACCGGCAGTAGCGGCGGGTGCGGGTAACGCTCATCCAGATATTCCATCACCACAGTCGACTCCCACAACGCCAGGTCGCGATCGACCAGGGTGGGCAAGCTGCCATAAGGGTTCACTTCAATCAGTTTAGGTGGCTGGCGTCCAGCTTCCACGTAAATGATCTCGGCGCTGACACCCTTCTCTGCCAGTACGATGCGCACTCGGTGGGAATAGTGGTCGGCGGGGTCGGAGTAACAGGCCAACCGATTGGTCACGCCCATGGCGATCCTCCTCGCTTGTAGAAATTATCGAAAGCGGAAAAACGAGCGCGCCCAGAGGGCGCCTCCCGTAACGACTGGGTCACCAGTTCGCTACCTATTCAGAGGCGCCCTTGGGCGCGCGCGATTAACAGCAATAGCTTGAAGCTTTATCAGTGCACGTCTTTCCAGTATTCGCGCTTGAGCAGGTAAGCGAATACGAAGAAGAACGCCAGGTACAACAATACGTACGTACCGATGCGCTGATGTTGCAGCTTAACCGGGTTAGCCGAGTAAGCCAGGAAGGTTACCAGATTCTTGACCTTCTCATCGAACTGCTCTTCAGTCAGAGCACCGCTTTTCGGCACAATGGTCAACTGATCGCACGCTTCATGAGTCAACGGATTGGTGGTCAGCGGATCATATTGCCTCTTGCCGCCTTCGACGGTCGGAACCTGCTTGCATCCCACGACCTGGCGACCTTGCAGGCCGGCCAGGACGTTAGGCATGCCCACGTTCGGGAAGACCTTGTTGTTCACACCCCATGGGCGCGCAGGATCTTCGTAGAACGACTTCAGGTAACTGTAGAGCCAGTCGGTGCCGCGAACACGGGCAACCAGGGTCAGGTCCGGAGGTGCGGCACCAAACCAGGCCTTGGCATCCGCAGGCTGCATGCCAATGCTCATGTGGTCGCCGATCTTGGCACCCGTGAAGACCAGCTTCTCCAGCATCAACTCATGGGGAATGCCCAGGTCGTCGGCAACACGCTCATAGCGCTGGAACTTGGCACTGTGGCAACCCATGCAATAGTTGGCGAACGTACGCGCGCCGTCCTGCATGGCTGCCTTGTCGGAAACGTCAATGTCGACTTTTTCCAGCTCAGGACCACCGTGTTCGGCTGCGAAAGCAAAAACCGGCAGCGCAGCAAGCATCAATACAGCAAATAGTTTTTTCATCAGCCAGTCACCCTTTCCGGAACCGGTTTGGTCTTCTCGAGCCTTGTGTAGAACGGCATCAGAATGAAGTAGGCGAAGTACAGGAAGGTACATACCTGCGACAGCAACGTACGCTCAGGGGTTGGGGCCAGAACACCCAGCACGCCCAGGATCACGAACGAGATGCAGAACACCCAGAGCCAGATCTTGCTCAGCCAGCCTTTGTAGCGCATCGACTTGACCGGGCTGCGGTCCAGCCACGGCAGGACGAACAGCACGGCAATGGCCGCGCCCATGGCGATGACACCAAAGAGCTTGTCTGGAACCGCACGCAAAATGGCGTAGAACGGGGTGAAGTACCAGACCGGAGCGATGTGCTCTGGGGTCTTGAAGGCGTTCGCCACTTCAAAGTTCGGCTTCTCGAGGAAGTAGCCACCCATTTCCGGGAAGAAGAACACGATCGAGCAGAAGATGAACAGGAACACCACCACGCCGACGATATCTTTCACGGTGTAGTACGGATGGAAGGCGATGCCATCCAGCGGTATGCCGTTTTCGTCCTTGTGCTTCTTGATGTCCACGCCGTCCGGGTTGTTCGAACCGACTTCGTGCAACGCCAGGATGTGCAGCACCACCAGACCGAGGATGACGATCGGCAGGGCAACCACGTGCAAGGCGAAAAAGCGATTCAGGGTAATGCCGGAAATCAGGTAGTCACCACGAATCCACTGGGTCAGGTCGTTGCCGATGACCGGGATCGCACCGAACAGCGAGATGATCACCTGGGCACCCCAGTAGGACATCTGACCCCACGGCAGCAGGTAACCCATAAAGGCTTCGGCCATCAGTGCCAGGTAGATCAGCATGCCGAAGACCCACACCAGCTCGCGCGGCTTCTGGTACGAACCGTAGAGCAGGCCACGGAACATATGCAGATAGACGACGATGAAGAACGCCGAGGCGCCGGTGGAGTGCAGCAGACGCAGGATCGAGCCGTACTCGACATCGCGCATGATGTACTCGACGGAAGCGAACGCTTCTTCCGCCGACGGGGTGTAGCTCATGGTCAGCCAGACACCGGTAACGATCTGGTTGACCAGAACGAGCAATGCCAGGGAGCCAAAGAAGTAGAAGAAGTTGAAGTTTTTCGGAGCGTAATATTTGCTGAGATGGTCTTCCCACATCTTGGTCGCGGGAAAGCGCGCATCAACCCAATCCATGAACTTGCTCATCACGCTTTCTCCGTATCGACGCCAATGACAATGATCTCATCGGTCTCATAGGAATGCGGGGGAACTGGCAGGTTCAAAGGCGCAGGTTGCGACTTGTAGACGCGGCCAGCCAGATCGTAATGGGAGCCGTGGCACGGGCAGAAATATCCACCTACCCATTTCGGACCAAGATCCGCAGGTGCCACTTCCGGACGGAAAGTAGGCGAACAACCCAAGTGTGTGCAAATGCCGATCAGCAGCAGAACCTCTGGCTTGATCGAACGTGTTTCTGGGTTGACATAGGCCGGTTGCGTCGATTGCTTGGAATCAGGATCGGCGAGATCGCCTTCGATCTTTTTCAGATTCCCCAGGATTTCCGGCGTACGGCGGACGATGAACACCGGCTGACCGCGCCACTCAGCAATCATCTGCTGGCCTGGCTCGATTTTGCTGACATTCACTTTCACCGGTGCACCAGCGGCTTTCGCCTTGGCACTGGGAAACCATGACCCCACGAACGGGACCGCAGCCCCCACCGCTCCTGCAGCACCCACCACGGATGTGGCTGCTACCAAGAAGCGACGCCGGCCTGTATTCACGCCGTCATTGCTCATTCAGTCCTCTCCCATCAGCTTTGTGGCCTGTTAAATCAGGCATCTACTAAGTAAAACTATGTACTTATAAAAATTTTGCCGAATGGTAATGAAAAGCCCCAATTCTGACAAGGTAATTACCGGAGCCCACCACCCTCAAGCCTTGGAGTATAGGGCGTCTACGGATGTGGCAAGTTGTCACAGCGCAATTCTTTGATAAATCGCAGGCATAAAAAAACGCCCAGCTCCGTGAGGAAACTGGGCGTTCTTTTTTGAACGTGAAAGCGAATTAACGCTTCGAGTACTGCGGACGCTTACGCGCTTTACGCAGACCGACTTTCTTACGTTCAACTTCACGAGCATCGCGGGTTACGAAGCCGGCTTTACGCAGTGCGCTGCGCAGAGTCTCGTCGTAATCCATCAGAGCGCGGGTGATGCCGTGGCGGATTGCGCCAGCTTGACCACTCACACCACCGCCGATCACGGTGACGTAGATGTCGAACTTCTCGACAGTCTCAGTCAATTCCAGCGGCTGACGAACTACCATGCGGGCAGTTTCGCGACCGAAGAAATTATCCAGCGAACGGTTGTTGATGGAGATGTTACCAGTACCCGGACGCAGGAAAACGCGTGCGGTTGCGGTCTTGCGACGGCCAGTGCCGTAATTTTGAGTCGCCGACATAATGAACTATTCCGTTAAATCTTCAGTTCTTGGGGCTGCTGAGCAGTATGAGGGTGTGCAGCGCCCGCATAGACTTTCAGCTTACGGTACATGTCGCGACCCAGCGGGTTCTTAGGCAGCATGCCTTTGACCGCGGTCTCGATCACGCGCTCAGGGGCCTTGGCGATCAGCTTTTCAAAGTTGATCGACTTGATGCCGCCCGGGAAACCGGAGTGGGAGTAGTACATTTTGTCAGTGGTTTTAGCACCGGTAACACGGATCTGCTCAGCGTTGATTACGACGATGTAGTCGCCGGTGTCAACGTGAGGAGTGTACTCAGGCTTGTGCTTGCCACGCAGACGGCTCGCGATTTCGGTGGCCAGACGACCCAGGGTCTGACCTGCAGCGTCGACGACAAACCAGTCGCGCTTTACTGTTTCCGGTTTAGCAGTAAAAGTTTTCATTCTTTATAGCCTCAGGGGCCGCCCTGTAAATTAGACGGCGGATCTTACTGAATAGTGCGTACTTTGACAAGTCAAAGGCAGCCGGATACAGACGCTTTCGGGGGCTCGGGTCGGCGCGTCCGTTCAACGGCAAGATTCTTCGGCGGCGGCGCATCACTTCCACTGCAGAAAGAGGTGCGCAATTATGCAGATTGCGAAAAATAATTCAACCTGCTTTTATGATTGTTTTGCCCAAGGAGCACCCCGATGGACTATCGCCAGCTAGGCCGAACCAATCTGAACGTGAGTGCCCTCTGCCTCGGAACCATGACCTGGGGCGAGCAAAACAGCGAGGCAGACGCCTTCGCCCAGATTGAACGGGCCAAGAGCGCCGGGATCAACTTCATCGACACCGCCGAGATGTACCCGGTGCCGCCCAAGGCCGAAACCTACGCCACCACCGAACGCTACATCGGCAATTACTTCAAAAGCCGCGGCGACCGCGCCGACTGGATCCTGGCCAGCAAGATCGCCGGCCCCGGCAATACCATCGATTACATCCGCGACAAGAACCTTCGGCACAATCGGCAGCACATCACCGAAGCCGTGGACGCCAGCCTCAAGCGCCTGCAAACCGACTACATCGACCTGTACCAGTTGCACTGGCCGGAGCGCAGCACCAACTTCTTCGGCCAGCTCGGCTACAAGCACAAGATCGAGGCCAACCTGACCCCACTGGAGGACACCCTTGAAGCGCTGGATGAACAGGTCCGCGCCGGCAAGATCCGCCACATCGGCCTATCCAACGAGACGCCGTGGGGCACCATGCGCTTCCTGGCCCTGGCCGAAGCCCGTGGCTGGCCGCGCGCCGTATCGATCCAGAACCCGTACAACCTGCTCAATCGCAGCTTCGAAGTCGGCCTGGCGGAAATCGCCATCCGCGAGCAGTGCGGCCTGCTCGCCTATTCGCCGCTGGCGTTCGGTTTCCTGTCAGGCAAGTACGAAGGTGGCGCCCGCCCGCCAAAAGCTCGCCTGAGCCTCTACAGCCGCTTCAGCCGCTATTTCAACCCACAGTCGGAAGCGGCCTGCAGCCGGTATGTGGCCCTGGCTCGCGAACACGGCCTGGACCCGGCGCAAATGGCCCTGGCGTTCGTGACGCAGCAGCCGTTCGTGACCAGCAACATCATTGGCGCGACCACCATGGAGCAACTGGAGAGCAACATCGCCAGTTTTGACTTGAAGCTGTCGGAGGAAGTGCTGGAAGGGATCGAGGCGATTCACAAGGATCATCCGAATCCTGCGCCATAATTTAAAAAGATCGCAGCCTGCGGCAGCTCCTACATGGGATTGGCGTAAACCCTGTAGGAGCTGCCGCAGGCTGCGATCTTTTCAGCCATCAAAAATAAATCAAAGCGACCGCGCAATGATCTCCTTCATGATCTCGTTCGTCCCGGCATAGATCCGCTGCACGCGCGCATCCGCCCATGCCCGCGCGATCGGGTATTCCCACATGAACCCGTAGCCACCGTGCAACTGCACACACTCATCCAGCACCTTGCACTGCAGGTCGGTGCCCCAGTACTTGGCCATCGCCGCCGTCGGCACGTCGAGCTTGCCTTGCAGGTGCAGTTCCAGACAGCGGTCGACGAAGACACGGCCGATCTGGATTTCCGTGGCCATCTCCGCCAGTTTGAACCGGGTATTCTGGAAGTCTGCGATCGACTTGCCGAACGCCTTGCGCTCGCGGGTGTAGTCCAGCGTCCATTGCAGCGCCGCTTCGGCCGAAGCCAGCCCGCCAATGGCCACCGTGAGGCGCTCCTGAGGCAACTCCTGCATCAGGTAGGCAAAGCCCATCCCGGCCTGGCCCAGCAGGTTTTCCTTGGGTACACGCACGTCCTGGAAGAACAGCTCCGAGGTGTCCTGGGCTTTCATCCCGACCTTCTCCAGGCGCTTGCCCTTGTCGAAGCCCGGCGTATCGGCTTCCACCAGAAACAGGCTGGTGCCTTTTGCGCCGGCCTTCGGATCAGTCTTGGCGACGACGATCACCAGATCGGCCAGGTAGCCATTGGTGATGAAGGTCTTGGAGCCGTTGATCACATACTCGTCGCCATCGAGCACGGCCGTGGTTTTCACTCCCTGCAGATCGGAACCGGCGCCCGGTTCGGTCATGGCGATCGCGGTCACCATTTCGCCGGACACCAGTTTCGGCAGGTACTTCTGCTTCAGTGCCTCACTGCCGTAATGCAGGATGTACGGTGCCACGATGTCCGAGTGCAGGGAAAAACCGATGCCGGTCAGGCCAAGCCGGCCTACTTCTTCAATCACCACCGCACTGTAGAGAAAGTCCGCCCCCAGGCCGCCGTACTCTTCCGGCAGGTGTGAACAGAGCATCCCCGCCTCCCCTGCCTTGTTCCACAGCTTGCGGTCGATATAGCCTTGTTTTTCCCATTGCCCATGGAAGGGCACCGCCTCCTTTTCGAGAAACGTCCGCACGCTGTCGCGGAAAAGCTCGTGCTCGGAACTGAACAAGGTTCTGGGGATCATGCGGCACCTTTTCTTTGTTTTTAGAAGGAGTTGACCTTCAGAGACTATGCCTCGCTTCCGATACAGGACACTGGACACATCCGACAAAAAATAAGACGATCCAGCCGTCTGGTGACCACTTCCCCCTATAAAAATAAAGTTGAATTATGTCTAACCAAGCCTCCACGCCCCTGCGGCGCGTCAGCATCCTGGCCATCGACCGGGTTTTCGCTTCCACCCTCATGCAAGCCAAGGATTTCTTCCACCTCGCCAGCCTGCGCTACGGCAAACAGCTGGGCCAGGGCCTGACACCGGCGTTCGAAACCCGCCTGGTCAGCCCCGATGGCAAACCGGTCAACACTTTCAGCGATGTGATGATTCCGGTGGACGGCGGGCTGGAAAACGCCGACATCATCATTCTTCCCGCGTTCTGGGACGATTTTGAAAGCCTTTGCAAACGTTACCCGCAAGTCCTGCCCTGGTTGCGTCACCAGCATGCGCGTGGCGCCGTGCTGTGCGGCGAGGCCACCGGTGTATTCTGGCTGGCCGAAGCCGGGCTACTCAACGGCAAGGAAGCGACCACCTACTGGCGCTTCTTCAATGCCTTCGCCGAACGCTTCCCACAGGTCCAGCTCAATCAGGACAAACACCTGACCGACGCCGATAACCTGTACTGCGCCGGCGGCACCACCTCGGCGTGCGACCTGTACATTTACCTGATCGAGCGCTTCTGTGGCGCCAATGTGTCCCAGGCCGTCGCACGGGACATTCTGTACGAGGTCCAGCGCAGCTACTCGCCGGGACGCATCGGTTTTGGCGGCCAGAAGCTGCACCAGGACGTCATCATCCTGCAGATCCAGCACTGGCTCGAAGAACACTTCGCCGACAAGTTCCGTTTCGAAGACGTCGCCCGCGAACACGGCATGAGCATCCGCAACTTCATGCGCCGCTTCCAGACCGCCACCGGCGACAAACCACTGCATTACCTGCAACGCCTGCGCATCGAAACCGCCAAGGGCTTGTTGTCCGGCAGCCGCAAAAGCATCAAGACCATCAGCTATGAGGTGGGCTATGACGATGCGAGCTTCTTTGCGCGGCTGTTCCGCCAGCACACGGAGCTGTCGCCGAACCAGTATCGGCAGCAGTTCCAGCAAGCTGCCTGAGCCTCAAGGCTTTCGCAAAACACTGTAGGAGCTGCCGCAGGCTGCGATCTTTTGATCTTGAAAAATCAAAATCAAAAGATCGCAGCCTGCGGCAGCTCCTACAGGGTGGATCTTCAGCGCATAAAAAAGGGCCTGCAAATGCAGGCCCTTTTATTTTACGAATCCTCTTACGGCTTGTGTGCCCGGGACAGGAATTCGTGGGATTGCATTTCCAGCAGACGACTCAGGGTACGCTGGAACTCGAAGTTCAAGCGCCCGCCGGTGTACAGATCCTTGAGTTCGACTTCGGCAGAAATGATCAGCTTCACGTTACGGTCGTAGAACTCGTCGACCATGTTGATGAAGCGCCGGGCGATGTCGTCGGTGGTGACGCTCATCTGCTCGACATCGCTGAGCAACACGGCGTGGAAGATCTTGCCCAGTTCGATGTAGTCGTTCTGGCTGCGCGGGCCGTCGCACAGTTCACGGAAGTTGAACCAGGCCACGTCATCGCAGGTGCGCAGAGCACGAATCTCACGATTTTCGATCATCAGCACGTCATTTTCGACCGCTGCCGTGCATTCCGGTGTCAGCGCACGGAAGCTCTTGCGCAGGCTTTCGTTGGCGGCTTCGTCGAGCGGATAGTGGAACAGCTCGGCTTGTTCGAGGTGACGCAGACGATAGTCGACGCCGCTGTCGACGTTGACGATCTCGGTATTCTGCTTGATCAGCGCAATGGCCGGCAGGAAGCGCGCGCGTTGCAGGCCGTCCTTGTACAGGCCGTCCGGCACGATGTTCGACGTCGCGACCAGGGTCACGCCGTTCTTGAACAGTTCTTCCATCAGGGTGCCGAGGATCATGGCGTCGGTGATGTCGGAAACGAAGAATTCATCGAAGCAGATGACCCGGGCTTCGGTGGCGAAGCGCTTGGCGATGATGGTCAGCGGGTTCTTCTCGCCGCCCAGGGTTTTCATCTCTTCGTGCACGCGCTTCATGAAGCGGTGGAAGTGCGTACGGGACTTTTCCTTGAAAGGGAGCGCTTCGAAGAAGGTGTCCACCAGGTAAGTCTTGCCGCGACCTACGCCACCCCAGAAATACAGGCCCTTGACCGGGGTCTGATCCTTCTTGCCAAACAACTTGCCCAGCAGGCCCGGCTTGTTTTGCTCGGCCGCGACCAAATCGTCGTACAGGCGCTGCAAATGACGCACGGCAGTTTCCTGCGCGGCGTCATGGAAGAATTCCGGGCGTTTCAGATCAGCTTGATATCGTTCTAAGGGCGTCATAATTCGTTAGCAAGGCAACAAAAACGGGCCGACACTGTAGCGACGGCCCGGAGGAATGGCAATCGGCCCTTGGTCGGGCCGGACCGTTGTTTATTCCTGAACCGGCGTCAGGGCGATCAGCAATGCTTCGATAGCAGCGTCACGCGCAGCACTGTCAGCGAAGGCCGGACTGTCGGCAACGCACTCGCCTTCAAGCCAGACGCTGAAGTTCAGCTCTTCACTGCGCACGTCCAGTGGCTGACCCGATTGCAGTTGCTTGGTCACCTGACCGGCGGTCTTGCCGTCGGCGAAGTTGCGCGACAGCAGCAGTTGCTCGCCATCGGCGGCCAGCAGACGGAAACGGAAGCTGCCGTCGTCTTCGCGGAAGCTGACAAAACGTGCGGCTTTCGCAGCCTTCTTCTTGGTGGTCGCCGCGACTTGGGTCTGGGCAACGAAGGAGCGCAGGCCCACCGCTTCACGCAGTTCATTGAGGAAGGGGGTCGCGACCGCACGGGCCTTTTTCGCACCGTGTTGCAGGATGTCTTCCAGATCCGCCGGGCGCTCGATCAACTGGTTGTAGCGCTCTCGGGATTCACCCAATTCGTTGTCGAGCAGCTGGAACAGACGATTCTTCGCCTCGCCCCAACCCAGGCCCTGCAACAGTTCGCTGCGGAACTCGTCGGCCTGCGTCGGGGTGGCGAATGCCTGGAACAGGGTGAACAGGTGCGAGTTATCAGGATCCTTGGCTTCACCCGGCGCGCGGGAGTCGGTGACGATCCGCGAAATCGCGTCCTTCATTTCCTTGGCGCTTGAGAACAGCGGAATGGTGTTGTCGTAGCTCTTCGACATCTTGCGGCCATCCAGGCCCGGCAACGTTGCGACGCTCTCTTCGATCAACGCCTCGGGCATGGTGAAGAACTCTTTGCCCTGGCCAAACAGGTGGTTGAAGCGCTGGCCGATGTCCCGCGCCATTTCCACGTGCTGGATCTGGTCGCGACCGACCGGCACCTTATGCGCGTTGAACATCAGGATGTCCGCCGCCATCAGCACCGGGTAGCTGTACAGGCCCATGGTAATGCCGGCGTCCGGGTCTTCGCCGGTCTCGACGTTTTTGTCCACGGAAGCCTTGTAGGCGTGGGCGCGATTGAGCAGGCCCTTGGCGGCGACGCAGGTCAGCAGCCAGGTCAGCTCGGGGATTTCCGGGATGTCGGACTGGCGGTAGAAGGTCACGCGATCGACATCCAGGCCACCGGCCAGCCAGGTCGCGGCGATTTCCAGACGCGAGCGCTGGATGCGCAGCGGGTCATCGCACTTGATCAGGGCGTGGTAGTCGGCCAGGAAGTAGAACGAATCGGCATTGCTGTCACGGCTGGCGACGATCGCCGGGCGGATGGCGCCAGCGTAGTTGCCCAGGTGCGGCGTGCCGGTGGTGGTGATGCCGGTGAGGATACGAGTACGGGTCGTCATGGGTAATCGCTTGTCAGACTGCAATCAATTCGAGAGACGCGGCAGGATCAGATCCTTGAGATCGGTCAGCTTGCCATGAAAAAAGTGTCCGCATTCTGCCACTTTCAGCAGCTCATGGGGACGTTCGAGCTTGTCGGACCATTGATAAACGACTTGTGGATCGATCACTTCGTCGGTTTCCGGCTGGATCAAGGTCAACTCGCCGTGCTGCGGCAGTTGATCCTGATCCCCCAGGCGCATGACCGCCGGCGCGACCATGAACAGATGCTTGAGTTGCTCGCCCTTGGCCTCAAGGCGTCCGCCGAGACTTGCTGCAACAAAACCGCCGAAGGAGAAACCGAACAGGGTCAGCGGCAACTCCGGGTGTTTGCTGCGAAACCATTCGGCGACAGCCTGGGCATCATCAACTTCACCGGTGCCCATGTCGTGGGAACCCTCGCTGGCACCGACGCCACGATAGTTGAAGCGCAGGGTGACCAGCCCGGCGTCACGCGCAGTGCGCTGCAGGGTCGAAACCACTTTGTTGAGCATGGTGCCGCCCTGTACCGGGTTCGGATGGCAGATCAGCGCCAGGCCGCGAGGCTGCTCGTTGTCCAGGTAAAGGGCTTCCAGTTGACCCACCGGGCCATCAATCACTACAGGGGTTTCGCGCATAAGCAAGGAAGGAACTCCGTGACCTCGAATCGGGTCGACTCGTCTAGCAAATTGTCTGTGGCTGTCTATTGCGAGTGAATCGCGGTATACAGCGCAGGTTCGAGCCGTTAACGTAAAGCAAAGCCGTTTATAGAGGAAGGACTCGTGGAACACTCGCTCTTAGTTTGGTTGCTACCGACTCTTGCCCTGGTTGTGGGTGTCGCCATTGGGTTCCTGATCGCTCGCCTTGCGCCGAATGCCGCGCCTAGCAGCACGCAACGTCAGCTGGACGATATTCAGGAACGTTTCGACAGTTATCAGAACGAAGTGGTGACCCACTTCAACAGCACTGCAACATTGGTCAAGAAACTGACTGCGAGCTATCAGGAAGTGCAGGACCATCTCGCCGAGGGCGCCAACCGCCTGGCCCTGGATGAGCAGACTCGCCAACGCCTGCTGGCCTCCCTGCACGCCGATGCGGCGCAGGCCCCCCGTGAACGCCTGACGCCACCGCGCGATCAGGAGCCGCCTCGCGACTACGCACCAAAAGCTCCGAACGCGCCCGGCATGCTCGATGAGCATTACGGCCTGAAGAAGTAAGCAGGTTTCAGGTGTGAAAAAGCCCCCTGACGATTGATTGTCCGGGGGCTTTTTGTTTCTGGGCTCTTCATTGTTGCGGATTGTTTCTTGTAGGAGCTGCCGCAGGCTGCGATCTTTTGATCTTGCTTCTGAAAATCAAAAGATCGCAGCCTCGTTGCACTCGACAGCTCCTACAGATAAGCGCGCGCACAAAAAAAACCGCCCGATCTGTTGAGGATCGGGCGGTTTATTTTTTCAGGCGATCAAGGGTACTGCTGAACCTGACCCTGTTGCTGACCACCATACTGCTGGCCCGGAATCGCCTTGAGGTTGACCTCTACACGGCGGTTCTGCGCCCGGCCATTGGCGTCGCCGTTGCTGGCAACCGGACTGTCCGGCCCCGCGCCACGAGCGCTCAGGTTGGCACCGCTGACACCTTGCGAGGTCAGGTAGGTGGCCACGCTTTGTGCACGACGCTGGGACAGGTCCATGTTGTGCTGGCGGCTGCCAGTGCTGTCGGTATAGCCCACGATTTCGATCTGGTTCTGGTTGAACTCTTTCAGCGAGCCCGCCAGGTTGTTCAGCGGCTGATAGAAACTTGGGGCAATGTTTGCCGAGTCGGTAGCAAACGTGATGTTGCCCGGCATGATCAGCTTGATCTGGTCGCCCTGGCGCTGCACTTCAACACCGGTGTTGGCCATGCTGGCGCGCAACTTTTTCTCTTGCTGGTCGGCGTAATAACCGTAACCGGCGGCCGAAGCACCGACCACTGCCGCACCGATCAGCGCGCCCTTGCCACGGTTATCGTGGTTGATCGCAGCACCGGCCAGCGCACCGGCCAGAGCGCCGAGACCACCATACTTCGCGGTCTTGCTCATGCCTTCGGAGCCGCTGTCCGCCTGCCCCTGAGCCTGGCCTTGACCGCCGTAAGGATTGGGCGAGGCACAACCGGACAAAACGGCCACAGCCGTAGCGACAATAATCAAACGACGCGTGGTGAACATGTATAGCTCCTACTTTTTTGCATTCTGTGGTGCAACGGACCAAGGCATAGCCATTGCGGGTGTTAGATCACTTCCGGGAACAAAAATTCCACTCGTTACAAATCAGGCCCGTACAAAGGGGTTTTCGCGCATTTCATCGCCCAGACGGGTGTCCGGACCATGCCCGGCGACCACCGTCGCCTCTTCGTCGAGGGTGTACAAACGCTGCTTGATCGAACGCACGATGGTAGCCTGGTCGCCACCCCACAAATCCGTGCGTCCTACCCCACGCTTGAACAACGTGTCACCGGCAATCAGCAGCTTGGCATCGGCAAACCAGAAACTCATCGACCCCGGTGTGTGCCCAGGCGTGTGAAGCGCCACGCCACAGCCGCAGGCCAGCTCTTCATCATCGGCCAGCCAGCGGTCCGGGGACGGCACCGGAGTGTAAGGGACACCGAACATCTGGCACTGCATTTCCAGGTTGTCCCAGAGGAACTGGTCTTCCTTGTGCAGATGCAGGGTCGCGCCGGTTTTCTCCTTGAGTTGACCGGAAGCCAGGAAGTGATCGAGGTGCGCGTGGGTGTGAATGATGCTGACCACTTTCAGCCCCAGGGCATCGAGACGCGCCAGGATCAGCTCATGATTGCCACCCGGATCGACGACGATGGCCTTTTTCGTCACCGGGTCGCCGATGATCGTGCAGTTGCACTGCAAAGGGCCGACGGGGAAGGTTTCGCGGATGAGGGTGGGATGCTGGGACATCGGGGGCCTGCTCGATAAACGGGAACGGGCGATTTTCGCACAATTGAGTATCCAGCCAATGGTCGCGATGTGTAACGTGAAAAATCCTTAACCCAGTACCCCCAATTCCTTCGCCCGCGCCACGGCCTGCGTACGCCGCTCGACCCCGAGCTTGCTGTTGATGTGGCTGGCGTGGGTCTTGACCGTGTGTAAGGAAATAAACAGCTGATCGCTGATTTCCTGGTTCGAACAGCCCTGAGCGATCAATCGCAGAACCGCCAGTTCCCGCGTGCTGAGTTGCTCCGCAGCCGCGCCGGATTCCGCTCCGGGGCGGGCTGTCAGCGCCGGCAGCTTTTCACTGAGGCTCAGGGAAACAGGGGTTGGCGAACACTGTTGAAGCTGCCCACGCAGCCAGTCCGGGTGCTCGGCCAGCAAGCCCTCGAAGGGTTGCAGCACGCCCCCACCAGCGGCGTCCAGCGCCTGAGCCAGTGCCTTGCGTGCTTCCGGCTCCCGTCCGCTTCCCAGCAATAACGCCACTTTCTGGGTCAGCGCCATGGCACTGAGCATCTGCCGACCACTTTGCTGGCCATGTTCGAGCAGCGCATTCAATCTCCCTTCGGCCAGCATCGGCTGGCCTTGGATGACGTCCAGCAAAGCTTGCTGCAATTCGATATGCAGCGGCAATTGCGGATGGAACTCCGGTGGTGCCGCCCCGTTCTCGCCGTTATAGGTCTGCCCCAGGCGCGCCAACCAGGCTTCGGCCAGATCGGTACGCCCCTGAGCCAGCCAGAGCTCACATTTGACCAGGGTGATCATGGCCAGGTAGTAGATCGGCGGCACGTCCCAGATGTGCATGAGCCGCTCGGCTTCGGCCAATTCGGCAAAGGCCTTGGCGAACTCGCCGCTGCTGCCTTCCAGCCTGGCAATCACGCAGTGGCCAATAAGCACGCTGATGTCACGGCAGGCGCGCGCCTCGCTCAGACCTGCCTGCAATCGCACCCGCGCCAATTGCGGCTGCATGCGCAGGGCCAACAAAAAGCCTTCGTACAAGGTCAGCCGGGCGCGAACCGCATACAGCCGTTGTGCAGACAAGCTCTGCAGGCGTTGCATGCCCTGACGGACCTCTTCCAGTGCCCGACAGATTTCTCCGCGGGCTTGCAGCACCCGTGCGCGGTCGTAGTGCGCCAGCGCTTCGAATAACGGGTTGCCGACACGTTGCGCCAGCTCCAGCGATTCGCGGTTCAGTCCCCGTGCGCGCCACAAATCACCGTCGGCAATGGCCAGGTTGGACAAGGTCGAGAGGCACATCAGGCGCTGGCCGTAACGCTTGGCCGGAAGACTTTCCAAAGCCTCACGGCAGTACTGCAGCGTGAGTTCGCGATTGCCGCGCCCACGGGCAATGATGCCGCTCAACGCCAGCCATTGAGCCAGCATGGACTTCTGGGCGGTGGCCGACGGCGCGGGCAGGAAGCGGCTCAAATGGCTGGCCAGCTCTTCGGCAGCATCCAGCTGGCAAGCCAGGCCCAGCGCCCAGCTATACAGCACAATCAGGCGCGGCGTGCTGATCAGCAAGCTGTCGGGCAAGTCCATTTTCCAGCGCAGCAACATGCCGACATTCTGCTCGGCCAGCAGCTGCTCTTCGGAGAGGTTCTGCACCAGGTTCGCCGCGACGTCCAGGTGACCGGCACGCAAAGCTTGCTCCACCGCCTCATCGAGCAGTCCCTGGGCATTGAACCAGCGGCAGGCACGCAGGTGCAGGCTCGCGGCCGGCACTATCGACTGGGACGTCGGCCGCGTGCGCAACAGATCGGAAAACAGATGGTGATAACGGTACCAATGACCATGTTCGTCCAGCGGCACCAGGAACACTTGATGGGCAAGCAGGAAGCGCAGGATCTCTCCGCTGTCATGGGCGTCGCGAACGGCATCGCACAGTTCGCTGCAAAAACGCTCCTGGGGCGCCGTGTCATAAAGGAACGACTGGACCTCGGCGGGCAGGCAATCGATGACTTCTTCGAGCAGGTAATCGCGGATCAACCCCTCCCCGCCATGCAACGATTGCGGGAGCGTGCCATCGGTGCCCGCCTCCGAAGCCGCCAGCAGCCAGAAACGCAAACCCGCAACCCAGCCTTCGCTGCGCTGGATCAGGTTTTCCAGTGCCTCACCGCGTAAGGAGCTGCTGTGCCGGTCGAGCAGGCTCAAGGCCTCGTCGTGGGTCAGGCGCAGATCCTGTTCATGTAACTCCAGCAATTGCCGCGACAGCCGTAGCCGCGCCAGGTGCCAGTCGGGACGTTGGCGACTGGTGACCATCACCAGCAAACCATCAGGAAGATGATTGAGAAAAAACTGCAGGCAACGGTCCAGCACTGGCCCCTGAGCCAGATGGTAATCATCCAGCACCAGCAGCAAGGGCTTCGCCGTGGACAGGTGTACGGCCAGTTCGTCGAGCAAGCCGTCGAGCCATTCTTCGAATGCGAACGGCTGATGGCGCTGGCGCATTTTCAACAGCCCGAGGGATTGCCTGCCCAGGTGCGGGAAATAGTCCTGAAGGCCTTCCAGCAGCCGTTCGAGAAAGCGCCCCGGGTCACTGTCTCGCGGGCTCAACCCCAGCCAGAGGCTTTGCCAGTGCCCCGGCAAACCCTGACAAAACTCCACCGCCAGCGAACTCTTGCCGAACCCTGCCGGGGCACTGACCAGCAATAACCTGCCTGCAAGCCCGGCACTCAGACGCTCGCACAAACGTGGACGCAGCACATGGCCGTCGGGCAATGGCGGACGGAAAAACCGCCCGTCGAGTGTCGCGACGGCAACCGGTGCAGAACCTGGGGATGTGGACAAATCAGTCATAGCCGGCTCTTGTTTGAATTGCGGGTGGCGGCGTTGCAGATGTCCGCAGACTAGCCGTAAACGGATAGGGAATGAAGGTAATTGCTACAAATGGCTACAAAAAGTCTACAAGCAAAAAAAACGCCCCGAACCAGTCGGGGCGTTTCAGAGGGTGCGGCCTCTACTCAGTTCACCTTAGCGAACACCGTCCTGACGCAAGGCGGCCGGGGTGAAGTCGCTGGTGGTGGCAGTGAAGCCGAAGTCGTAAGCCGACTTCTCTTCGTTCTTCATGCCCAGCGCCAGGTAACGACCCGACTGCAGGTCATACAGGGCCTCGAGGGCGTACCACGGCACTTGCTTGTCGTAGTAGTTCTCGGCATGGGCCTCACCTACACGCCACAGCTGGCCACGACCGTCGTAATGGTCGATGACCGCTGCCTGCCAGGTATCTTCGTCGATGTAGAAGTCACGCTTGGCGTAGATGTGACGCTGGCCTTCCTTCAAGGTGGCAACCACATGCCACACCCGACGCAGCTCGTAACGCGCCAGATCCTGGTTGATGTGACCGGCCTTGATGATGTCGGTGTACTTGAGGCTCGGGTCGTCGAGCTTGTAGCTGTCGGAGGCGATGTACATCTCTTTCTTGCCTTCGAGCTTCCAGTCGTAACGATCCGGCGCACCGTTGTACATGTCCAGGTTGTCGGAAGTACGCAGGCCGTCAGCCGCGGTGCCCGGGCCGTCATAGGACACTTGTGGCGCACGACGCACACGACGCTGGCCGGCGTTGTAGACCCAAGCCGAGCGCGGTTCCTTGACCTGGTCGAGGGTTTCGTGAACCAGCAGTACACCACCGGCCAGACGCGCCGGGGCGGTCACTTTCTGCTTGAAGTAGAACAGGATGTTGCCCGGGTTTTTCGGGTCGTAATCCTTCATCTTGTCGCGGAACACGAACTGGTCCTGGAAGTACACCAGGCTGAACGAGCCGTTCGGCTGAGGCGTGGCCTGGGTTACCAGGCGGGTCACGCTACCACCGCGATAACGGGTGATGTGGTTCCAGATGACTTCAACGCCGCTTTTCGGAATCGGGAACGGAATGGCGGTTTCAAAGTTTTCCAGGCCGTTGCCGCCCGACACCAGGTTGGTGTTGGTGGCGTTGCGTTTGATGGCGGCGAATACATCATCCGGCACGGTAGCACCGCGATGGGATGGATAGACCGGCATCTTGAAGGTTTCCGGGTAGCGCTTGAACATCGCGTACTGGCCCGGTGCGAGCTTGTCCTTGTACTGGTCGACGTTCTGCGCCGTGATGGTGAACAGCGGTTTTTCGCTGGCGAACGGATTGGACAGGAAACCTTTGCTGTCGACCGTACCGGCGTTTTTCGCCATCGGTTTCCAGGCCGGGATCGAACCGTCGGCGTTACCCGCCATTTCGGCGCCCATCGGGGTCAGGCTCTTGCCCAGCTTGTCGGCCTCGGCCTGGGGAACCGCTGCGATGACGCTGGTCGCCAGCAGCGAAAGACCCAGAACACCGGCGTGGAACAGACTCTTTGTTATTTTCATATGTTTGTTCGTCCTGAAAATTCAGTGCTTAGAAGTTCACGCCGACGCTGAGCGCAACGAAGTCGCGGTCATCCACGGTGGTGTACTTACCGTCGAAGAAGTTGGTGTAGGCCAGGCTCGCGGTGTAGGTGTTCTGGTACTCGGCATCGACACCGAGGCTCACCGCCTTGCGGCCTTCCTCGAAGTTGCCGCCAGGGCCTGGCGAGTAACCGCTCACGTCATGGGACCAGGCAACGTTCGGCTTGAGGTTCACACCGGCAAACACGTCGTTGTATTCCCAGATGGCACGACCGCGGTAGCCCCACGAAGTCGCGGTGGTGAAGCCTTCGTCGGTGCAGTTGCGGCTGAGGTTGTTGGTCGGAGTGCCCGGACCGGCCCCGCTGATGGTGAGGGAATTGAGCCCCACGCAGGTACTCTGGCCGTTGGTATCTGGCAAATCACCTGGACCGTACACCGGATCGCGGCCATAACGAACATCGGAAGTGCTTTCCAGGCCGCCGACATGGGTCACGCCCACTTCGCCCACCAGGGTCAGACGGCTGGCGCCCATGACCTGATCGAAGAAGTGCGTCAGGGTGGTCTGGAACTGGGTGATTTCCTTGCGACGATACCCGTGCAGGTCTTGACCCGGCACACCGGTAAGCAGCGATGCATTGGTCAACAGATTCTTCGGATCGTTATTGCCCAAAGGACGCACACCGGAGAACAGGATGTCGGTTGAGTTGAGCTGAACCGGAGCATTCGGACGGTAGCTGATCTCACCGCTCCACGCTGTACCGGTAGGCAATGTAGTGGAGAAGCTCAGGCCGTAGAGGCGGATGTCTTCCGGGTATTCGATGAAGTATTGCGAATTACCCGCCACCAGCAATGGCGCCAGCCGGGCGAACGCAGCTGGAAGTCCCAATGCCGAGTTGTAAACCGACTGCGGCGCACCGGTGGCACTGAAGATCGGCGCACGGCTGTGGTAGTTCATGAAATAGGCGCCAAACTCGGTGTCCAGCGGATCGAACATGTACTTGAAGGACGCGCCCCACTGACCGCCGTCGCGGGCATCGCGATCCGGGCCGCGACGAACCAGAACACCTTCCTCGTTGACGTCGACACCCGCGTTGGCCAATGGCCCCAGGGCAATGGCCGGAATTTGCGAGCGCTTGTTCAGCACGCGCAGGTTGTTGTCGCAGCCGTCGGCAACGATGTCCGGCTGGGAGAAGAAGGTGCCGCAGTTGTCGACGACGGTCTGGTCCCATTCAATTTGATAGAACGCTTCGGCCGAGAGGTTTTCGGTCAGGCTCTGGGACACATAGAACATGTTGACCGGGATCAGGCCTTCCTTGATCTCGGCACCCGGACGACGGAACGCGGACACGTCGATCGGGTTGATCGAGTTGATCCCGCCACCGATGAAGGTACTTTCACCCCAGCTCACCACCTGCTTGCCCAGACGCACGGAGCCTGGTTGATCGGCAATGGAGTAGTTGTGGTAGACGAAGGCGTCGAGGATCTGGCCGCCGGCGGACTTGGCGCCTTCCTTGCGGCCCGCGTCGCTGATGTCCTTGAACGGACGGCTTTCGTCCTTCAGTTCAAAGTCGTACCAGTATTTACCACGGACGAAAACACCGGTATCGCCGTATTTCAGTTCAAGGTCATGGATGCCCTTGAAGATCTTCGAGAAGGTTTCCCCGCTCTTGAAGTTCAGGTGACCGTCATCAGAAGTCTGGGACAGACCCTTGCCGCCGTTGTTCACACCGATGAGGTTCTTGTTGGCACTTTCGGTAGACCAACTGGCACCGAGCGACAGGGATGAGTCGAACTGACCTTCGATTTCACCGACGTTGAAACTGACGCCGAATGCTGGCCCGGCGAGCGTAGAGGCAAGACTGACAGCCAGGGGCAGCTTCGCCCGGCGCCAGAACTGGTTTACTGATGTCATCGACGCTACTCCATGTGCATTTTATTTTTATGGCATTGAGCACTTCTAAAAACGCTGTGGATAACCGGGAGCCATGGCATCCCAAAGTCATTCCAAAGTTGCATCGCCCCGGTTCGTGCGGTTGCCCCGTTCTTAAAAATCCTTGAGCGGACTATAGCCAGCAGGTAGTAGTGCTTGATCCCTCTAAAGTGTGATTTGCAGTTGCCAGCCACTCTGGAACAGTCCTTTCGCCAGTCCGACACCCGTCGGCACGGCAAGGATGGCTGAAAATTTCAATTTGACAAGCCAAGCGCTTGCTTGGTGGGGCTGGCGTGCCCTTTCGGGCACGCCGGGAGGTGCTTAAAGCGTCGAGAGGAAGGTGCTGTTGGTGGCCTGCCATTCGCTGATGTCGACACGAATGCGCTTCTTGTCGAGTTTGCCGACGCTGGTCTTGGGAATTTCAGTAACAAGGGCGATCTGGCTCGGAATCGCCCACTTGCTCAGGTGCCCCAGTTCCACAAAAGGCTTGAGGTGTTCCTTGAGCTCCCTCGCCCCGATGACGTGACCTTCACGGACTACGAGCAGGGCAAACGGCCGCTCTCCCCACTGCGGGTCAGGGATCCCCACCACTGCTACTTCACGTACCGCCACATGACGACTGATCAGGTCTTCCAGGTCCAGAGAGGAGATCCACTCGCCACCGGTCTTGATCACGTCCTTGATGCGGTCCCGAATGTCGATCACCCCCATGCTGTCCAGGGTCGCCACGTCGCCGGTGTGCAGCCAGCCTCCGGCCCAGAGCTCGGCGCCCTTCTGCGGCTCGTTGAAATAACCCTCGGTCAGCCAGGGTGCGCGCAGCACCAGCTCACCCTGGGTCTCGCCGTCGGCGGGCAGGAAGTTGCCCTCGGTGTCGACGATCGCCGCCTCCACCAGCGGCCCGGGCACGCCGGCCTTGATCCGGTAGGTGGTGCGTTCGTCTTCGGTGCCGGCCATCAACTCATCGTTCAAGTGCGCGCACGAGACCAGTGGCCCGGTTTCCGACATGCCGTAGGCGGCGGTCAACTGAATGCCCTTGGCCTTGGCCGCCTCGTATAGCGTGCGGTTCAGGGCGCTGCCGCCGATGACGATTTTCCAGCCGCCGAAGTCGACGTTCTGCGCGGCCTTGGCATTGAGGACCATCTGCAAAATGGTCGGTACGCAATGGGAGAACGTGACCTTCTCCTTGCGCCACAACTCCACCAGATACTCCGGGTCATAGCGGCCGGGGTACACCTGCTTGAGTCCGAGCATGGTCGCCACATACGGCAAGCCCCAGGCGTGGACGTGGAACATCGGGGTGATCGGCATGTACACGTCGCTGGTACCCAGCAGGCGCACGCTGTCGATCGCGCCCATGATGGTCGACACGCCCATGGTGTGCAGCACCAGTTGCCGATGGGTGAAGTACACGCCCTTGGGATTGCCGGTGGTGCCGGTGGTGTAGAACGTGGTCGCGACCGAGTTTTCGTCGAAATCCTGGAAGTCGTACTGCGGGCTCGCCGCGGCCAACAGTTGTTCGTATTCGCCGACGAGGTTCGGCAGGTCCGCGGTTTTTTCCGGCAGGTCAGTCAGCAACAGGGTTTTGTCGACCGTGGTCAGATGCCCTTCGATGGCCTTGTAGAGGCCGACGAACTCGCTGTTGACCAGCACAAAGCGGTCCTCGGCGTGGTTCATGGTGTAGAGGATCTGTTCCGGCGACAGGCGCACGTTGATGGTGTGGATCACCGCACCAATCATCGGGATGGCGAACATGCATTCCAGGTAACGATGGCTGTCCCAGTCCATCACACCCACGGCATCCCCGGGCTTGACCCCGGCCGCTGTCAGCACGTTGGCCAGGCGGGCCACCCGTTCGATCAGGGTCGGGTAGCTGTAGCGCAACTTGTCGCGGTAGATGATCTCGCGGGTTTTCTCATAACGGGCACCGGACATCAGCAGCCGTTTGATCAGCAGCGGGTATTGGTAAGCGCCTTCGGCCGGGGGGATAACGCGAGTCTGCAACATAAGAATCCCTTTTTCTGACTGCACGGACGTGACTGAAAGTACGCACTGTAGTGCCCCTGATCGTCAGCCAAATCAGCCAAAGGAATGATTTGCAGAGCCCTGCAAATACTGTCATTGCGCCAGCATTGGCCATTTACTACGCACTGTAGGAGCTGCCGCAGGCTGCGATCTTTTGATCTTTGACAGTTCTGGAGTTACTGAAGAACAAGATCAAAAGATCGCAGCCTGCGGCAGCTCCTACAGGGAACCCCTTTGATCAATGCATCTCGGTAAAAGCGAGCTTCACGCCAATTGCAATCAGCACCGCGCCCATGGTCCGGTCGAACCAGTGCCCCATGCGCGCGAAACCGGCGCGTACGCGCTGCTGGCTGAACAACATCGCCACCAGGCAGAACCAGGTCGCTGTCGCGGCTGCCAGATAAACCCCGTAACCGGCCTGCACGGCCAGTGGCGTGTGCGGGTTGATCACCACAGTGAACAGCGAGAGGAAGAACAGCGTGGCTTTCGGATTGAGACCGTTGGTGACAAAACCCGAGGTGAAGGCGCCACGGGCCGTGCGCTCGCCGGCTTCCTTGTGTAGATCGTCCGCCACAGGCTTGGCCGGTTGCGCGCGCAGCGCCTTGTAACCGATGTACAGCAGGTAAGCGGCGGCGGCCCATTTCAAGGCATTGAACAGCACGATCGACTGGGACACGATCAGGCCGATACCCAACAGTGAATAACCCACATGCAGGAAAATCGCCGTCCCCACACCCAGCGCGGTCCAGGTGCCCGCACGGCGACCGTGGGTAACACTTTCACGTACCACCACGGCAAAGTCCGGGCCGGGGCTGGCTACGGCCAGCAAGTGAATCAGGGCAACGGTCAAGAACTCTGTCCAGTACATGTGGGGCTCCTTCAGGCCAAGCGTAACTATTTATTTCATCTGGTAGGCTCGGCAGATTACGCCTTCAGTTCAATGCACAAAAGGTACAGTTGATGACGAACACTCGCCGCGCCGTTTTCCTCGACCACCCGTCCCTGGACCTCGGCGACCTTGACCTCAACCCGCTGCGCAGTTGTTTCAGCAAATTGCAGCTGTTCGCCCAGACCTTGCCCGATCAAGTCATCGAACACCTCAAGGGCGCCACCGTCGCCATCAGCAACAAGATCCCGATCGACGCCGCCGCCATGGCCGCCAGCCCTGACCTCAAACTGATCCTGATCACCGCCACCGGCACCAACAACGTCGACCTCGCTGCCGCCCGCGCCCACGGGATCACCGTGTGCAACTGCCAGGGTTACGGCACGCCGTCGGTGGCGCAGCACACGATCATGCTGCTGCTCAACCTGGCCACGCGCCTGGCCGACTATCAGAAGGCCGTCGGTGCAGGCCGCTGGCAACAGGCCAAACAGTTCTGCTTGCTGGACTACCCGATTGTCGAACTCGAAGGCAAAACCCTTGGCCTGCTGGGTCACGGCGAATTGGGCAGCGCGGTCGCACGGCTGGCTGAAGCCTTCGGCATGCGCGTGCTGTTGGGGCAGATTCCCGGACGCCCTGCCCGGCCGGACCGCCTGCCACTGGATGAACTGCTGCCGCAAGTCGATGCCCTGACCCTGCACTGCCCGCTCAACGAACACACCCGTCACTTCATCGGTGCCCGCGAACTGGCCTCGATGAAACCCGAAGCGTTCCTGGTCAACACCGCCCGCGGCGGCCTGATCGACGAACAGGCGCTGGCCGATGCCTTGCGCAACGGTCATCTGGGCGGCGCCGCCACTGACGTGCTGAGCGTCGAGCCTCCCGTCAACGGCAATCCACTGCTGGCCCACGACATCCCGCGCCTGATCGTGACCCCGCACAACGCCTGGGGCAGCCGTGAAGCGCGCCAGCGGATCGTTGGCCAAGTGACCGAAAACGCACTGGGATACTTCAGCGGTAAGGCGCTGCGGGTCGTCAGTTGATAAACTGCGGCACTTTTTTTCATGGGAGCAGTTATGGATCCGCGCAGTGAAGTACTGCTTCGCCAGGCCGAGTTATTCCAGGGTTCGGTGTTGTTGGCCGGTTTGCCCGCCGACGACCTGCTGGGCCGCCTGCCCGATGCCCATGGCTGGTGCTGGCACGCCGGCGATCAGGCCGCGCTGGACGCCCGCTTCCCCGAGCGCAGCCACTTTGGCGTGAACGCACCGGAGCGCGGGTTCGATAGCGCCGTGGTGTTTCTGCCCAAGGCTAAGGACCTGACCGACTACATCCTCAACGCCCTCGCCTCGCGGCTGGCCGGCCGCGAACTGTATCTGGTCGGCGAGAAAAAAAGCGGCATCGAAGGTGCCGCCAAACAACTCAACCCGTTCGGCAAGCCACGCAAACTCGACAGTGCGCGCCACTGCCAGCTTTGGCAGGTGACCGTGGCCAATGCACCTGAAGCCAAGCCGCTGGAAAGCCTGGCGCAGACCTACGAGCTGCCGCTGGCCGAAGGATCGCTGAAGGTCATCAGCCTGCCGGGGGTATTCAGCCATGGTCGCCTCGATCGCGGCAGCGCGCTGCTGCTGGAACACCTGGACAAACTGCCCAGCGGTCATTTACTCGATTTCGGTTGCGGCGCAGGAGTCCTGGGCGCGGCAGTGAAACGTCGTTACCCGCACAACCAGGTCACGATGCTGGATGTGGACGCCTTTGCCGCTGCCAGCAGTCGCCTGACCCTGGCGGCCAATGGTCTGGAAGCCGAGGTGATTACCGGTGACGGCATCGACGCCGCGCCTATGGGTTTGAGTGCGATCCTGAGCAATCCACCGTTTCATGTCGGCGTGCACACCGACTATTTCGCAACAGAAAACTTGCTGCGAAAAGCAGCCAAACATCTGAAAAACGGAGGCGAACTTCGCCTGGTAGCGAACAGCTTCCTGAAGTATCAACCGCTGATCGAAGAGCATCTTGGCGTGTGTGCGATCAAGGCCGAAGGACAGGGCTTTCGAATTTACCGGGCAAAACGCGGCTGAAACCTTTTTGAAAAAGAGGGCTTGCCGAATGGGTTCTGCGAAGGCAGAATCCGCTCCGTCCTAGGGGAGTAGTCTCCCACGAGCGCCACGCTCGTCCGGCATGCGTCAACATACTTGGTCCTCAGACCATGGCGCATGCGACCCAAGCATCCACACCAGATGGATCGCAGGGTTTGACAAGACCTATGACACGCACACCTTACCCGGGGCGGGAAGGCTGTACGTGTCATAGCCGTGTCGACCCGCCCCTTAGGAAAACCCCTGATGCTGGATTCACTACTCGTACCCACCGCAATCGTTGCCTTGGCCGAAATCGGCGACAAGACGCAACTGCTCGCGCTCATTCTCGCCGCTCGCTTCCGCAAGCCCTGGCCGATCATCGCCGGTATTGTTGCCGCGACCCTGGCCAACCACGCGGCCGCCGGTGCAGTCGGTGCCTGGGTCGGCAGTTTCTTCTCGGATACGATGCTGCACTGGATCCTCGCCGCGAGCTTTGCCGCGACCGCCCTGTGGACCCTGGTGCCGGACAAGATGGATGACGACGAGGCCAGCACCGCCCGCAAGTTCGGTCCGTTCCTGACCACGCTGATCGCATTCTTCCTGGCGGAAATCGGCGACAAGACGCAGATCGCGACCGTGATGCTGGCTGCGCAATATCCGGAGTTGTGGCTGGTGATCATCGGCACCACCGCCGGCATGCTGATTGCCAACGTACCGGTGGTTCTGGCGGGTAACTTTGCCGCAGACAAGCTGCCATTGACCCTGATCCGTCGACTGGCGGCGTCGGCGTTCTTCATCCTGGCGATTGTCGCGGTGTACAAGGCGATGCAGAGCAGCGGGTGGGTTTGACCCGATAGGTCGTTAGACCGCGTTATCGTTCTTCGCGAGCAAGCCCGCTCCCACAATTGATCTTCGGTGAATACAAATTTTGTGTACGACCGATATCCAGTGTGGGAGCGGGCTTGCTCGCGAAGAGGCCAGCAGCCTTACCGCATGACTATCAGGACTTCTTGGCCTGCTCGTACAACGGCATGACTTTCGGAATCGCCGCCTGCAACGCCGCAGTCCGACTGCTCGAAGACGGATGCGTACTGAGGAACTCCGGCGGGGCACCTTCGCTGGCCTTGCTCATCTTGTTCCACAGGGTGATCGCGGCGTTCGGGTTGTAGCCGGCGCGGGCGGCCAGTTCCAGGCCGATCAGGTCCGCCTCGTTTTCATTGCCACGGCTGTTGGGCAAGGTCATGCCATAGTTGGCTACAGCGTCCGCCAGGGCCAGGCTGTCCTGGCCCAACCCGAGCAACGCACCGGCGCCCTGCTTGGCCATTTCGATACCGTATGCCTTGGACATCGCCTCACGACTGTGCTCGCGCAAGGCGTGGGCGATTTCATGACCAATGACCGCGGCAAGTTCATCGTCAGTGAGTTGAAGACTGTCAATCAGCCCGGTGTAGACAAAGATCTTGCCGCCAGGACCACAGTTGGCATTGAGTTCGTCGCTCTTGATCAGGTTCACTTCCCACTTCCACTGGGCCGCATCCGGACGAAAGTTCGGCGCCTGGGCAATCAGCCGGTCAGCAATGATCCGAACACGCTTGGCATCGCTGCTGGTCTTGTCCAGCACGCCCTTGCTGCTCGCCTCACTCACAGTCTTTGTATAGGACTGGGCGTACATCTGGTCGACCTCTTGCGAGGACAACATGCTGAACATGTACTGCTTGCGCTCAACGCCCACAGCACCGCCACTGGTGGTATTGACCGACTGGCAGCCAGCAAGCAGCAGGCCTGCGCTCAGCGCACATAGAGCCAATGTCTTGTTCATCGAAAAACTCCCTGAAAACATGCCGGGTATCCTAGGCGTGGAATGGTATCGACGCCAGATACAATAGACATAAGACGCGCAATTCAGCCAAAGCTCTCATCAATGCAGAAAAAAATTCACATTCCGGAGCGAGCCGCAGCCCGTCACGCCGCGCATTGATTCATTTGCGACATCCGCCAGGCAAAAACAGCCGTTTCAACAGCTCGCGCTCATGCCCGCCCGACACCCTGCCGATACACCCGGGCAGACGTCCTTTCGCGTGCGGAGCCCCCATGAAATTCAAGTCGATCCAGTTTTCCGTGGCGGCCCTTGCCGGCGCCATTGTCCTTAGTGTCGTGGCAGCGCTGGTGGTGTATGCGCTGTTTTCCGGGGCCCGGACGCAGGACATGGTCCAGGAACGGACCCAGGCCCAGTTCGAGCAAGTCATCGAACAACGCCTGACGTCCCTGGCGCAGACCCAGGTCAGCCAGATCCAGCGAGAACTCGAAGCACCGCTGCTGATCGCCGGCGGATTGGTGCGAGTCAACGCCCTGATCGGCACGCCCGGTGCCGATGGCCAGCCCGCCCTGAGCCTCAGCCGTGAGCAACTGATCGGCCTGATCAAGGAAAACGTAGTCAAGAACCCGAAGATCCTCGGCACCTACATCGGTTGGGAAAAAGACGCGCTGGACCACAACGATGCGGCCTACGTCGGCACCCAGGTGGTCGGGATCGACGCCAGCAACGGGCGCTTCCTGCCCTGGTGGTTCCGCAACGACGACGGCACCCTGGGCCAGGACAAACTGGTGGACGTCGATGACCAGAAAACCCTGTCCACCGGCGTGCGCGCCAGCGAGTACTACCTGTGCTCGAAAGAAACCAAAAAATCCTGCGTGATCGATCCGGCGCCTTATAAGGTGGGCGACAAAATCGTCATGCTCGCCTCCTTTATTGAGCCGATCATGCTCAACGGTGCTTTCCAGGGCATCGTTGGCGCCGACCTGTCGGTGAACTTCATTCAGGAAATGCTCCTGGGTGCCAATCAGAAACTCTACAGCGGCGCCGGGGAAATGGCCCTGATCGGCGGCAATGGCCGCATCGTTGCCTACACCAGGGATCCGAGCAAATTCGGCGAAAAAGTCAGCGATATCCTCGACAGCAAGCAGATTGCCAACATGGCCAATCTCAAGCGCGGCGAAGTCACCTACACCGTCGACAAGGCCCAGGGCCGGATCGAGTTGTACCTGCCGTTCGGCATCGGCCAGACCGATGCGCGCTGGACCCTGATGCTGCAATTGCCGCTGAACGCGGTCATGGCCGACCTGCAAAAACTCCAGGCCGACCTGGATGCGCAGCGTAAATCCGATACCTTCGGTATGGCGATGGTCGGCTTGGTGATTGCCGGTATCGGTTTGCTGGTGATCTGGCTGGTGGGCCACGGCATCGCCCGTCCGCTCAAGCAGATGGTGGCCATGCTCGACGATATCGCCCAGGGCGAAGGCGACCTGACCCGGCGCCTGACCAGCGACCGCGCCGATGAGTTGGGTTCGATCGCCAAAGGCTTCAACACCTTCCTGGCCAAGTTGCAGGCGATGATCACCCAGGTGGTGACGTCAGTGCAGAGCGTCAGCGATTCATCGGAACACACCGCCGACATCGCCATCCGCACCAACACCGGCGTACACAAGCAAATGGCCGAGATCGATCAGGTGGCCACCGCCGTGCAGGAAATGACCGCCACCGCCCAGGACGTGGCACGCAATGCGACCCAGGCCGCACAGGCCGCCAGCCATGCCGATCAAGCTGCCAGCCAAGGCATGCAGATCGTGCGCGACACCTCGAACTCGATTGGCGCCCTCGCCGTGGAGATCGGTCGGGCCGTCGGCGTGGTGCAGACCCTGGCCAAGGACAGCGAAAACATCAACGCCATCCTCACCGCCATTCGCGGGATCGCCGAGCAGACCAACCTGCTGGCCCTGAACGCAGCCATCGAAGCGGCCCGCGCCGGTGAACAGGGCCGGGGTTTTGCCGTGGTAGCCGACGAAGTGCGCAACCTGGCGCAGAAGACGCAAAAGGCCACCGAAGAAATCCAGGCCATGATCCAGCAACTGCAGCAAGGCACGCGGGATGTGGTGCGAGTCATGGAAGACAGCCAGAACCGTACGGACGAAAGCGTACTGCACGCATCGAAGGCTGCCGAAGCACTGGAGACCATTACTCAGGCGGTGTCGGTGATCAACGACATGAACACCCAGATCGCCAGCGCGGCCGAGGAGCAAAGTGCGGTGGCGGACGACATCAACCGCAACGTGATCAACATCGGCCAGGTGGCCAATGAAGTGGCCGGCGGTGCGGATGAGTCGAGTGCGGCCAGTGCGGATTTGACCAAGCTGGCGGAACAGCAGCGGCGGTTGATCAATCAGTTCAGGGTTTAGGATTGAAAGATCGCAGCCTGCGGCAGCTCCTACAGGATGCACACCGATCCCTTGTAGGAGCTGCCGCAGGCTGCGATCTTTTCAGAAGCCCCACTCAACCCGGAGTGAGACACTCCGGTCCATTGAGCTTCGGATCATTCACCATATTGGCCAACACCCGTTCGCGCAACGCGGCAGGCTCACTGGCCAGCAAGGCCTGTAACGCATGCAACGGCGTCTCGGGATCGAGCCACGCGGCCTGCCCCGCCTCATCCAGAATCAACGGCCGCCGCTGGTTCGCCGCCGGCTGGGTAATCACGGCGGTACTCAGCCACACCTGCTCCTGTACCGGATACGCCTCCCAGATCGCCGCAAAAAACAATGACGAACCCTCCCCCGGTGTCAGCCAGTACGGGCGCTTGCGCGTCGTGCCGCGCCACTCGTAGAAACCATTGGCCGGCAACAGGCAGCGGCGCTCGCGCAAGGCCTGGCGAAACATTGGCTGCTCGGCAACAGTTTCGGCGCGGGCGTGGGCCGGGGTGCGGGACAGATCGGTCAGCCAGGGTGGCGTCAGGCCCCAGCGGGCGCGGGCAAGCGAGCGCTGACCGTCAGGCTCGGCCCGCAACATCAACACCGAATCGTTGGGGGAAATGTTCCACTGCGCCTTCTGATCGGCGGGAAAACCGGGCAGCGCCGCAAATGCAGGGTTCCAGCGAAACAGGGCATAACGTCCACACATGGGGCAACACGGCTCTTGATCAAACGAACGCCAGCCTAACAGACCAGCGTGCCGGGAATGCTGTCCGGTTCATCGCCGGACAGCGGCAGCGCAGCATTGTACGCGGTGATCAGCTCGCGGGCGTATTCGGCCTGGTCGTTCTCGACCGACAGCCCGAGCAGGCCATAGATCGGCAACTCCCCGGAGCCGCCGAGCAAATCACGCCCCACCAGATGCGCCTCGATACCCTCGCTGGCGAGCATGCCTTGCAGCAACTCGCCTTCCATCAGGTTTTCCGGATCGTAGATGCGCTGCATACACGCCCCTCATTCGTTTTCACTGAACACTTCGAGATGCCATTCATCTTCATGAACCTGCAACACGAAGGTTATCGGCCGGCAGCACACCTGACAGTCCTCGATGTAGGTCTGATCGCCACCGGACAAATCCAGAGTAGTCTCTACCTCCTCACCACAATACGGACATTCATACACTGCGTTTTCCAGCATCGCGGTCTCCCAGGTGACTTGTGCGTATAATCGCCGGTCTATTTGCAGGGCTATTTTTGTCTGGCTACTTTTTCAGACCGTGCCCCGCCGGTTTTCGAACAAAACCTTTACTTACCCTAGCCGTTTCTAACAAGAGAGCATGATGGGCGAATTCGATGCCATCCGACCTTACGACGACAGCGAAGTCCCAGCGGTGCTGGACCGGCTGCTCGGCGACAAGGCGTTTCTAGATATCCTCACCCACTTCCGCTTCCCGCGTTTTGCCGGCGCTTTAGGCTGGGCGCTCAAACCTCTTATAGCCCATCGGCTGCGCCGTGAGTTTGCCGGCGTGACCTGTGTGGCCACGTTACAGGACAAAGTCGAGGTTTACGTCGACCACACCATCGAGCGCGCCACCGACGGTGTCACTTATACCGGGGTGGAGCAATTCAAGTCCGGCAGCGCCTATCTGTTTATCGCCAACCACCGCGATATCGTGATGGACCCGGCCTTCGTCAACTACGCCGTGTACCACGCCGGCCTGCCGACCCCGCGCATTGCCATTGGTGACAACCTGCTGCAAAAGCCTTTCGTCAGCGACCTGATGCGCCTGAACAAGAGCTTCATCGTGCACCGCTCGATCAGCGGTCGCCGGGAGAAAATGGCGGCCTATCAATTGCTATCGGCGTATATCAACCATTCGATCCGCAACGATTGCGCCTCGATCTGGATCGCCCAGGCCGAGGGCCGCGCCAAGGACGGTGACGACCGTACCGAATCGGCGATCCTCAAGATGTTCCACATGAGCCGCAAGGACGAGCCGTTCGGCGAAGTCATTCAGTCGCTGAACCTGACCCCGGTGTCGATCAGCTACGAATACGACCCCTGCGATCAGGCCAAGGCCCGCGAGCTTTACATCCGCGCCACCACCGGCAGCTACACCAAGGTGCCGGGCGAGGATGATGTGAGCATCGCCAAGGGCATCACCGGCTACAAGGGCCGGGTGCATGTGAACTTTGCCGCGCCGATCACCGAACTGTTCGAAGACACCAAGCAATTGGCAGTCGAGATGGACAAGCAAATCCTCAGCGGCTATCGCTTGTTCCCGGTGCACTACCTGGCTTACGCGCAGTGGAAAGACGCTGATCCGCAGTTGCAAGTGCCGAAGGCCGCCGAGGTGTTCCCGGCCGAAGAACTGGCCAAGGCCCAGGAAGAATGGCAACGCCGCCTGGACGCTTGCCCGCCAGAACATCGTCCTTACCTGGTGCTGCAATATGCGACACCGGTGCGCAATCAGTACCGGGTGAAGGCAGGGTTGCCGCTGTAAGCGGTTTCGGCTGGATACGAGAACGGCGCCTTCGGGCGACGTTTGTTTTAAAGATCGCAGCCTTCGGCAGCTCCTACGCGGGATTGATGTACACCTGTAGGAGCTGCCGAAGGCTGCGATCTTTTGCTTGAAAAGGTTCAGACCTGAGTGCTGATCCAGGACACCAGCAGCGCCATCCCCATGCAGGCAAAACCGAAGATGTAGAAAAACCGGTTCATGCGCAAGGTCGCCCAATCCAGCGTGGGTTCTGCGTTCGGGCTGCTCTGGCGCTGCGCCTGCAAACTGGCCATCGCACGCAGTTCGCGGCGACGGGTGGCGTGCAGCAACCAGCCGCCCGGGAAGGCAAAGAGCAAGGCCAGCAGATTGATCAGTTTGGCAGGATGGGCGGTAAACAGCGTCATCAAGTGCAGCGACATCACGAACCTCAAGTCAAACAGGTAGCAGGTGCCGGACGGGCGACCGCGGCGCGGATTCTACCGAAAGCCTGCGCCCCTGCCCTCTGTTTCCGACAAATAACGAAGCTTTTGATCAATGACTGTCCTGAGTCACGGCTTCGTCATCTGTATCGGCGAACATGCGCATCCCGAAACCGACACGGATCACGTCATGCTCCACGCCGAAAACCAGGATCGTCTCTACCTCATCACCCCCAGCGAAGAACAACAAACCCTCGTCGGCAGCCTCGCCTTCAACGTTCAGGATCGCCATTGGCTGGTGTATTGCGCCTTGGGTGGGCATCAACATGCGGATTTGCCGGAAACGGATTTGCTGACGGGCGTGAGTGTGCTGGATTTTTACTCGCAAGCTGCCTGATACCAATCTGTAGGAGCGAGCTTGCTCGCGATGGACTTGAGGACGCCGCGGGGTATCGATTCCCCGCGTAATCGTTAACGACCATCGCGAGCAGGCTCGCTCCTACAGGGGCTCGCATTACTCGCCGAGAATCTGACCTACGGTCGGGTCCTTGAACAGGCGGGTCAACGCATCGCTCAGCACATCGCTGACCAGCTTGGTGTTGGTTTCCTGGTTCGGCGCCATGCCGAAGCGCTGGTCCAGAGACGAACCATAACGGCCGCTGTAGCGACGGTTGGCGTTCTGCACATCCGAGCGGAACGTCGCGCCGATGGTGGCTTCGGTCACGTACATGCCTTCCTTGGGCGACTGGTACTTCAGTTCCGCCAGGGTCACGGTCAGTTGCGGCGCATTCATGGCGTTGTTCGTCGGGGTAAAGCCCAACAGACGCACGGCGGCTTCAGCCTGGGCCTGCAGCTTCGGCAGGATCTGCGCGCCCTGCACGGTGATCGCGCTGGTTTCCGGGTACAGGCCACCACGCGTGCCCAGCGTCGGCGACGGGCGACCGTCCACGACACGCACCACGACGGGCTGGCCATGGCCGACCGGGGCCAACTGCGCGGTCAGCTTGGGTTCCGGGCTCAGTTGTTGCGGGCTGTGGGCGCATCCAACCAGGGTCAAACTGGTCACAGTGATCAAACCGAACAACAGGCGTTGCAACATGCTCTTCTCTCCAGAATCAGGCACAAACAGGCCGGCAGTATAGCGGTGCGCCACTGCGGGGAACCAGCACCTCACAGTGTTTGATGAAATCTCTGACAACCCCTGCGGATTGCAGTTCATGTCACACAGATGTCACCACTCCTACACTTGCACGTAATGGCCTACAGGCAATCTTCCCGGCAAGCACCCACACGGTACTTCACCATGCGCCATCTGATCTCTCTGTTCGCGCCACGCCCGTTGCACCGCTGCTTCGCCCTGCTCGACCGCAACGGCCACTGCCAGGCCTTCAAGCAGTGCAGCTTGCAGCCCATGGGAGATGGCTGGGTTGAAATCGAGGAAATCCGCCTGAACTGGCTCAATCAGCCACTGCCGGCCGGCGCCCGCGTCGCTTCGCAACCGCGTCAGCCACGCTCGCGTGCACAGCAACTGCTGACGATCTGACCAAACACCTAATAAAAGTCATAAAACACGACCATTTCCCTGCGTTTCTTAGATACAATCTCCCCCCGATTATAAGGACGTCTCCTGATCGGGCCTCGCAGCACCGTCAATGCACTTGTGTTGACACCCCGCTCCGCCCACAGAGAGCCGCCCACACAGATCGAGTGAAGCTGGCGCGCTTGCTGTTTTGTTGAGCAAAACCTCCACTTTTCGCGAATCTGCAGAGCTGTCATTACGCTCGGTCACTGAGCTGTTTGCCCGTTTTTGCCTGCCCTGTATCCCATGGCGGCAATCCACCCGGGCACGGTGCCAGGCTGGGACAGCCCTTTTTGAGGTTCACGTCTTCAAAAGAGCGTGAAAAAAACGGGTTTTCACAACTTCACAAGAGTGTGGCGAGCAAATGAATAGTTTTGCGTCTGAACATGCACCATTAGCGTCTACAACAGCCCAACGACACAGGACCGAGTATTCCTCGAACACCGGAGCCTGAAGCCTGTCCGCTACGGATTTGGTTGCACAAACGGATGTATCGACCATAAGTCGAATTGCCAGTCGCACGTTGAAATGAGTCCATAGGGCTCTTATTAGACCCGGCAGGTAGCGTCCGTCGAAGTTGCGATAAATTGCGAAGATTCGGACATGGCGATACTGCCATGGATACCTTGGGGCCACACTGACACGCCCCGGAACACCTGGCAGCCATGCCGACAATTTGGTGCTGCAGATTTTGGAGACGCGTTAAATGGCGCATAACGAAGCAGTCGACGTAGTACTGGTTGGGGCCGGCATCATGAGTGCCACCCTTGCAGTCCTGCTCAAAGAGCTCGACCCCGCGATCAAGCTGGAAGTCGTCGAGCTGATGGATTCCGGTGCCGCGGAGAGTTCCAACCCGTGGAACAACGCCGGTACCGGTCACGCCGGGCTGTGTGAGCTCAACTACACGCCGCAGGCAGCCGATGGCGCCGTCGACATCAAGAAAGCCGTGCACATCAACACCCAGTTCGAGGTGTCGAAGCAGTTCTGGTCGTACCTGACCAAAAAAGGCACTTTCGGCTCGTGCAAATCGTTTATCAGCCCGGTGCCACACCTGAGTTTCGTGCAGGGCGACAGCGGCGTGTCCTTCCTCAAGGAACGCTTCAAGGTGCTGAGCAAGCACCACGCCTTCGCCGACATGGAATACACCGAAGACAAGGCGACAATGGCAGAGTGGATGCCATTGATGATGCCTGGGCGCGACCCCGGCGAAACCCTTGCCGCCACCCGCGTGATCAATGGTACCGACGTCAACTTCGGCGCCCTGACCAACCAGTTGCTCAAGCACCTGACCTGCGCACCCGATGCCCAGGTCAAGTACTGCAAGCGCGTGACCGGCCTTAAGCGCAGCAACGGCGGCTGGACCGTCAGCATCAAGGACGTCAACAGCGGCAACACCCGTGAAGTCGACGCCAAATTCGTCTTCCTCGGCGCTGGTGGCGCGGCACTGCCGCTGCTGCAAGCCTCGGGCATCGAAGAGAGCAAAGGCTTCGGCGGCTTCCCGATCAGCGGCCAGTGGCTGCGCTGCGACAACCCGGAAGTGGTCAAGCACCACCAGGCCAAGGTCTACAGCCAGGCCGCCGTAGGCTCACCGCCAATGTCCGTGCCGCACCTGGACACCCGCGTGGTCGATGGCAAGAAGTCCCTGCTGTTCGGACCGTACGCTGGCTTCACCACCAAGTTCCTCAAGCACGGCTCCTTCATGGACCTGCCGCTGTCGGTTCGCGCCGGCAACATCGGCCCGATGCTGGCCGTGGCAAAAAACAACATGGACCTGACCAAGTACCTGGTCAGCGAAGTGATGCAGTCCATGGAGCAGCGCCTGGAATCCCTGCGTCGCTTCTACCCGGAGGCGAAAGCCGAAGACTGGCGCCTGGAAGTGGCCGGCCAACGGGTGCAGATCATCAAGAAAGACCCGAAAAAAGGCGGCATCCTGCAATTCGGCACCGAACTGGTCGCAGCCAAGGACGGTTCTCTGGCGGCACTGCTCGGCGCTTCGCCAGGTGCATCGGTGACTGTTTCGATCATGCTCGAGCTCATCGAGAAATGCTTCCCGAGCAAAGCCAAGGGCGAATGGGCTGGCAAACTGGCAGAAATCTTCCCGGCCCGGGAGAAGGTTCTGGAAACCGACGCTGCGTTGTATCGCAAGATCAACACGCAGAACAACGTTGCCCTGGAACTGGTTGAAGCCAGCAGCGAGACCGAAAGCTACGCTTGAGGAATAAAAACTCGCTGCACTAAAAAGCCCCAGATCGAAAGATCAGGGGCTTTTTGCGTTACAGCATGAACATTTATTAGTTCATGATGAACTTGATTCGCGTGCCACCATTGCGAACATATGGATCATCATCCGCAACATCGATCAATGAAGCGCTGCAATATTGATCAGGTTCCGCTTTCACCCAGCGGGTATAATGCATGGTCGCCCATTCATCCATGGGCACTTGCTCTACATGACCAAAACTGAACAAGCAGCGTTTGTTACCCTGGACATAACTGAACGCCTCACGCTTGGCGCGCGACTCTGGCAGATAGTAGGTTAGCTCTTGGTTTTCCGCAGGCTTGATCGAGAAGTCATGATCCCGGTTGTCCGGATTCTGCCCCCATTTGAAATCTTCACCCGGCAGTATGACTGCCGAACCTGCATTGAAAATTTCCACATTGACCACTTCGTCGGCCGCTATCGAGTACGAACTTGCCAAAGTGGCAGCCACGACTATAAGCCGGCACATGATTGTTCCCATGAGATCATCCTTGATCATTTCAACACCTGTTTCGATTTTTCTTTAATTATCGAGTTACCCCGAGTGCACACCAGTGCGCACTCGATAGTAACCAACTAACTAAGGATCACAAAAACAAAACAGGTTTTATTAGGTGATTGGATATTTCCTTCCAATCTCCTAAAGAACTTTAACACTCTTAGCCGCAGGCCTTCTCGATCAGCTCGATGTAGTCCGGCGCGTTGCGCTGATCCTTGATCAGGGCAACGAAGTCATTGCCGTGCTCATCCTTGCCATTCACGTCGTAACCGGCTTCGACGAAAAACGTCAGGAAACGTTCGAAATCGTCGATGCGCAGGCCACGGTAGGCCTTGACCAGTTTGTGCAGGGACGGAGAAGTCGCGTCGACCGGTTCGAAATCGAGGAACAACTTGATCTGCTCATCGCCGATCTCGTCACCAATCACTTGTTTTTTATCTTTACGCATTGCCGACTCCAGCTCGCAGACATTTCACGGGGCGGGCAGTTTACCCCCGCGCAGGCACAGGGCTCAACGCGCACGAGTGCTGCCGGTATGCAGATCGGCCCAGACATGGCCGTTGGCGTAGCTGAGAAACTGGCAATACACCGTCTCATTGCGCAGCAAGTCGATCACCACCCGGTATTGCGCCAGCGGGTAATAAAGGGTCAGGGTCTTGCTCGACTCATCGTAAATCGGCTTCTTCAGGCTCTTGCTTTCACCATCGAAGTTGACCAGCACCTGACTGATGTTAGCGCCCTTGTTCAGGGATTTGCCCTTGAGACGAATCAGCAACGGCGAAGTGACCGGAATCGGCTGTTGAGTGGATTGACGCTGAGCGCCGACCACCACCGAATAATCGGTGACCTGCATCAGTTGCTGCTGCTCGGGATCAGCAGCGCGCAAAGTGAGATCGTCCGGCGGCAGGAATTGACTGTGCATGGGCGCCGGGGCGGCGGCCAAGGGCAGGCTGAGGGTCAGCGCCAGAGCGGCGCAACAGCGGATCAAAACACTCATGACGGGCTCCGGAGGGCGGGGCCGGGCACTTTACCACGGGTGTAAAAGCAAAAGATCGCAGCCCCTGTAGGAGCTGCCGAAGGCTGCGATCTTTTGATCCTAATCGAATTGCGCGTGCATCCAGGCCTGATACTCGGCAACACCAGGCTCGCCTTCGCGCGGCGCCCAATGCGCCAGCTCACCCTCACCGACCGGACGGTAAGGACCGGCCTTGCATTCGAACATCAGACTGTCGGCCTCCAGCACCACCAGTCCGTGGAACACACCGGTTGGCAGGTCCACGCCAACACAGTCGCCACCGGCCTCGAGCACGGTCTTGCTCAGCACCATGCCGGTCTCGTCAAAGATCAACACGCCCAATCGCCCCTTGAGGACCAACAGGGTTTCGGCCTTGTTGTCGCCCAAGTGCCGGTGAGGCGGGATATACGTGGACGGTTGCAGCCCCACCGCCATGCGATGGCAAGCGTCTTCCATCTGATGGAAATTGTGATGCTGGCGCCCGCGAGGATTGGCCGCGGCTTTCCCGGCCAGCTCGGCGAACAAGGTCTGATCCAGAAAACGCGGCGTATCCATGTCTTACATTCCTTTAACGGCGAAAATCCCGTTGGCGTTACGCCAGTAGCCTTTGTAGTCCATACCGTAACCGAAGATGTAGCGGTCGACGCACGGCAGACCGACGAAATCGGCCTTGAGGTCCGGACGGGCCTTGCGGTCGTGGTCTTTATCAATCAGCACGGCGGTGTGCACTTTACGTGCGCCAGCGTGTTTACAGAAGTCGATGATCGCACCCAGGGTGTGCCCTTCGTCGAGGATGTCGTCGATGATCAAGACATCACGGTCGATGAAGGAGACTTCCGGCTTGGCCTTCCAGAACAGGTCGCCGCCGCTGGTTTCGTTGCGATAGCGGGTAGCGTGCAGGTAGGACGCTTCCAGCGGGAAGTGCAGATAGGTCAGCAGCTTGCCGGAGAAAATCAGCCCGCCGTTCATCACGCAGAACACCACCGGGTTGGAATCCGCCAGTTGATCGTTGATTTGTGCACCGACGCGGGCGATGGCCGCCTCGACTTCAGCTTCGGTGTACAGGCAGTCAGCCTCTCGCATGATTTGACGGATATGCTCGAGATCAGCGGACATGGTGCTCTCCAGGGGATGGCGGATTCGGGAAAAGCGGGCAAAGGTACGCATCAAGCGAGGCCAGATCAAGCGTTTGTGGACTAACGTACTGTATGTCTATAGGACAACACCCTCGGATAGATTAATCTAGGCCGGTTTTTTTGCCCGCCGCCGGAGCCTTTCCCCATGCCCATCCATGAGATCCGCCACCCGCTGATCCGTCATAAACTTGGCCTTATGCGCCGCGCAGACATCAGCACCAAGAATTTCCGTGAGCTCGCTCAGGAAGTCGGCGCCCTGTTGACCTATGAAGCCACCAAAGACCTGCCGCTGGAATCCTACGATATCGATGGCTGGTGCGGCACTGTGTCGGTCGAGAAAATCGCCGGCAAGAAAATTACCGTGGTGCCGATCCTGCGTGCCGGCATCGGCATGCTCGAAGGTGTGCTCAGCCTGATCCCGGGCGCCAAAGTCAGCGCCGTGGGCGTGGCCCGCAACGAGGAAACCCTCGAAGCCCACACCTACCTCGAGAAGCTGGTGCCGGAAATCGACGAACGCCTGGCCATGATCATCGACCCGATGCTCGCCACCGGCGGCTCGATGGTTGCAACCATCGACCTGCTGAAAAAAGCCGGCTGCAAGGACATCCGCGCCATGGTGCTGGTCGCTGCGCCAGAAGGTATTGCCGTGGTCGAGAAGGCTCACCCGGACGTGATCATCTATACCGCGTCCATTGATCAAAAACTGAACGAACATGGCTACATCATCCCGGGGCTGGGCGATGCCGGTGACAAGATCTTCGGCACCAAGCAGAAGGACGCGTGACCATGCAGCAAGAGTTCAACGATCCGCTCTGGCGCACGGTGCTGTCGGGTGCACAGATGCTGTTCGTGGCCTTCGGCGCCCTGGTGTTGATGCCGCTGATCACCGGTCTCGACCCGAACGTGGCGCTGTTCACGGCCGGCCTGGGGACGATCCTGTTCCAGATCGTCACCGGGCGTCAGGTGCCGGTGTTCCTGGCATCGAGCTTTGCCTTCATTACCCCGATCATTCTCGCCAAGGGCCAGTTCGGCCTGGCCGCGACCATGGGCGGCGTAATGGCAGCAGGTTTCGTCTATACCTTCCTCGGCCTCGCGGTGAAAATCAAAGGCACCGGTTTCATCGACCGCCTGCTGCCGCCCGTGGTGATCGGGCCGGTGATCATTTCGATTGGCCTGGCAATGGCACCGATTGCCGCCAACATGGCCATGGGCAAGGCCGGTGACGGCAGTGAATTGATTCATTACCAGACTGCGATGATGATCTCGATGCCTGCGCTGCTGACCACGCTGATCGTTGCGGTTTTCGGCAAGGGCATCTTCCGCCTGGTGCCGATCATTTCCGGCGTGCTGGTCGGTTTCGGCATGTCGTTCTACTTCGGCGTGGTCGATACCGCGAAGATCGCTGCGGCCCCCTGGTTCGCCATTCCTCACTTCACTGCGCCGGAATTCAACTGGCAGGCGATCCTGTTCATCGTTCCGGTGGCTTTGGCCCCGGCCATCGAACACATCGGCGGCGTGATTGCCGTGGGTAGCGTGACCGGTCGCGATTACCTGAAGAAGCCCGGCCTGCACCGCACCCTGCTCGGCGACGGCATTGCCACCACGGCGGCCGGTCTGTTTGGCGGCCCGCCCAACACCACCTACGCCGAAGTGACCGGCGCGGTCATGCTGACCAAGAACTACAACCCGAAAATCATGACCTGGGCGGCGATCTTCGCCATCAGCCTGGCGTTCATCGGCAAGTTCGGCGCACTGCTGCAAAGCATTCCGGTACCGGTGATGGGCGGGATTCTGTGCCTGTTGTTCGGCTCGATTGCCGCGGTGGGGATGAACACACTGATCCGCCACAAGATTGATCTGGGCGAGGCGCGCAACCTGGTGATTGTGTCGGTGACCCTGGTGTTCGGGATCGGCGGCGTGCTGATCGGCACCGGCACCGGACCGGACGACTTCGGCCTCAAAGGCATCGCGCTGTGCGCGGTGGTGGCGATTGGTTTGAACCTGATCCTGCCGGGCAATGACAGCTGGAAGCACAAGAAGGCGAATGAGCCGCTGCTGTAGTGTTTCAAGAGCTTTGTTGTTAATGAAATAGCTTTCGCGAGCAGGCTCGCTCCCACAGTCTGGAATGCATTCCCCTGTGGGAGCGAGCCTGCTCGCGAAGCTTTTAAAGCGCCAACGGCGCCCTTTCGCACAACGCACTCAACGCCCGCGCCCAATGCGGGTCATCGTTGAGGCACGGCACCAGCACCAACTCCTCCCCCCCCGCCGCGCGGAACTGCTCCTTGCCGCGATCACCGATCTCTTCCAGGGTCTCGATGCAATCGGCAACGAACGCCGGGCACATCACCAGAATCTTTTTCACGCCGCTTTTAGCCAACTCATCGAGGCGCGCCTCGGTGTAGGGTTCGATCCATTTGGCGCGTCCCAGGCGCGACTGGAATGACACCGACCACTTGCCGTCCGGCAAACCCATGCGCTTGGCAAACTCCGATGCTGTCCGCAGGCATTGCGCGCGATAGCAGGTGGCCAATACCGCTGGCGACGCGTTCTTGCAGCAATCCTCATTCTTGAAGCAATGCTTCCCCGTCGGATCGAGCTTGGTCAGGTGCCGCTCCGGCAATCCGTGAAAGCTCAGCAGCAAGTGATCGTAATCCTGCTGCAAATGTGGCCTCGCGCTGGCGACCAATGCGTCGATGTATTCCGGTTGGTCATAAAACGGCTGAAGAATCGACAATTGCAGATCGAGTCCTTTTTCGCGCAGCACACGCTTGGCTTCTGCAATCACCGTGGTGGTGGTGCTGTCGGCGAACTGTGGATAAAGCGGCGCCAGGGTTATTCGCTTGTGCCCCGCCGCAGCCATGCGCACCAGCGTCGACTCGATCGACGGCTCACCGTAGCGCATCGCCAGCTCGACCGGGCCGTGTTGCCACTGGGCAGTCATGGCCTGTTGCAGGCGACGGCTGAGCACCACCAACGGCGAGCCCTCGTCCCACCAGATCGAGGCATAGGCATGGGCCGACTGCTCGGGACGCTTGATCAGGATCAGCGACACCAGCAGGCGCCGCACCGGCCATGGCAGGTCGATCACGTACGGGTCCATCAGAAATTGATTGAGGTAGCTGCGCACATCCGCCACCGAGGTGGAGGCAGGTGAACCCAGGTTGACCAGAAGCAACGCGTGATCGGTCATGCAACATCCTATTTCAAAGGCGAGCGGACAGATCATCCAGTGCCGCACGCAAATCCGTGAACTGAAAAGTGAAACCCGACTGTAACAAGCGAACCGGCGTGGCCCGTTGGCCGCCCAGCAACAGCAAGGACAACTCGCCCAGCCCGACCTTCAAGGCGAAGGCCGGCATCGGCATGAATGCCGGGCGATGCAGCACGCTGCCCAACGTCTTGGCAAACTCGCGGTTGCGCACCGGTTTGGGTGCGCACGCATTATAGGGACCGCTGGCCTCGTTGCGATGCAGAAGAAAATCAATCAGAGCGATTTGATCGTCGATATGAATCCATGGCATCCATTGCCGGCCGTTGCCGATCGGCCCTCCCAGCCCCAACTTGAAGGGCAGTAACAGCCGCGACAAAAAGCCGCCCTCGGCCGACAGCACCAACCCGGTTCGAATGAGGATGACGCGAATGCCCAGCGCTTCAGCCCGTTGCGCGGTTTCTTCCCAGGCGATGCATAACTGGCTGGCGAAGTCTTCGCTGACCGGCCCCGAGTCCTCGGTCAGTTCGCGCTCGCCACCGTCGCCATACCAGCCGACGGCCGAACCGGAAATCAACACTCGGGGTTTCTGCTCGCGACGCTCAAGCCACGCCAGCAGGGTTTCTGTCAGCGTGATCCGGCTGCTCCACAACAAGGCTTTACGCTTGTGCGTCCAGGGTCGGTCGGCAATCGGCGCTCCGGCAAGATTGACGATCGCGTCCACCGGTTCCTGCCCCAGATCCTCCAACCGGGCAATTCCACGCACTTGGGCACCACATGTTTTCGCGACTTTTTCAGGCTTGCGACTCCAGACTGTCAGGCGATGGCCCTGTCCCGACCAGTGCCGGCAGAGCTGACGTCCTATCAAACCAGTACCGCCGGTCAGCAATATGTGCATGACTTCTTCCTCGCGTGGCGTTTTACCCTGTCCACTAGTCTATTTTTATAAGCAGGGATCTTTGGTATCGAGCAGGCTCTATGGTTAACAATAGGCCAAGCTGTCAGAACGAGAACGCTAAAAGTTATACCAAAAAACAATATTGTACAGGTTTGAACCCCGGCGTAGTCTGTACAGAAAGGTAAACGAGGCCCCTATGACTGTACCTATCGCAATCATTGGCACCGGCATTGCCGGACTCTCCGCCGCCCAGGCCCTTACGGACCTCGGGTATGTGGTTCAACTTTTCGATAAAAGCCGCGGTAGCGGCGGGCGCATGTCGAGCAAGCGCAGCGATGCGGGTGCTCTGGACATGGGCGCGCAGTATTTCACCGCCCGCGACCGCCGCTTTGTCACGGAAGTCCAGCGCTGGCAGGCCAGAGGCTGGGTCGCCGAGTGGACGCCGCAGCTGTACACCTACCATGGCGGTCAGCTCAACCTGTCGCCGGACGAGCAGACCCGCTGGGTCGGCACGCCGCGCATGAGTGCCATCACCCGCGCCCTGCTCGGTGATCTTGAAGTTCATTTCGCCTGCCGGATCACCGAGGTCTACCGCGGGGAAGAACACTGGCATCTGCAGGACGCCGAGGGCTTCACCCACGGACCGTTCAGCCACGTCGTCATCGCCACGCCGGCGCCGCAGGCCACGGCTTTGCTGGCATCGGCGCCGAAACTCGCAGGGGCCGCCGCCGGGGTGAAAATGGACCCGACCTGGGCCATCGCCCTGGCCTTCGAAACGCCACTGGAAACGCCCATGGAAGGCTGCTTCGTACAGGACAGTCCACTCGACTGGCTGGCCCGCAACCGCAGCAAACCCGGGCGCGACAACACCCTCGACACTTGGGTGCTGCACGCCACGAGTGCCTGGAGCCGGCAACACATCGACCTGCCCAAGGAAGCGGTGATCGAGCAGTTGCACGGCGCGTTTGCCGAACTGCTGCACGATTCCATGCCAGCGCCGAGCTTCAGCCTCGCCCACCGCTGGCTCTACGCCCGCCCTGCCAGCAATCACGAATGGGGCACTCTGGCCGATGCCGACCTGGGGCTGTACGCCTGTGGCGACTGGTGCCTGTCCGGACGCGTCGAAGGCGCCTGGCTGAGCGGTCAGGAAGCTGCCCGCCGCTTGCATGAACACCTGCAATGATGCGTAGGAGCTGCCGAAGGCTGCGATCTTTTGATTTTGTTTTTCAAGATCAAAAGATCGCAGCCTTCGGCAGCTCCTACAGGGGTATAACATCGAAAAACTTATACAGAAAATTTGACTTGTATAATTTCGAATCTATGATGAGGTTATCTTGTACAGACACAAATGTTTGTACAGGTTCAGATTCGAGGTGTTCCGATGTCCCACGCCCCTGTCAAACCGAAAATAGCCATCAGCGCCTGCCTGATGGGGCTCGATGTGCGCTTCAACGGCGGGCACAAGGAATCGCGGCTGTGCAGCCGTACCCTCACTGATTATTTCGATTTCATCCCGGTCTGCCCGGAAGTGGCCATCGGTCTCGGCGTACCCCGCCAACCGATTCGACTGGTGAGTGGTGCCGATCAACCCGAAGCCGTGGGAACCCTGGATCACAACCTGAACGTGACACAACCGCTGGCCAACTACGGCCGGGACATGGCAGCGCAGCTGGGGGATATTTGCGGTTATATCTTCATGCAAAATTCCCCGTCCTGCGGCCTGGAGCGGGTCAAGGTCTACCACACCAACGGCACACGAGCGGACAGTGGCGGTCGCGGGATCTACGCCCGGGCCTTCTGCCTGCTGCACCCGGACTTGCCGGTGGAGGAAGACGGCCGGCTCAACGATCCGGTGCTTCGGGAAAACTTCCTCACCCGCGTATTCGCCTACAGCGCCTGGCAGCAGCTACGCCAGGAAGGCCTGACCCGGCGCGGCCTCACGGACTTTCACTCACGCTACAAATACCTGCTGATGGCCCACAATCCGGTGCAATACAAAGCCCTGGGCCACCTGCTGGGCAGCATGGGCAAAAACGATCCGCAGGAACTGGGCCCCCGATATTTCAGCGAATTGATGGCAGCGCTGAAAAAGTGCGCCACCCGCCGCACCCATACCAACGTCCTGCAACACCTCAGTGGCTACCTGAAACAGGCCATCAGCCGCGAAGACAAGCAGGAAGTGCAACAGCTGATCAGCCAGTACCACCAAGGCATCGTGCCGTTGGTGGTGCCGCTGACGCTGCTCAAACATCACTTTCGCCAACACCCCGATCCGTACATCGCACAGCAGGTCTATCTGCAACCGCACCCGGAAAACCTCAGCCTGCGAAACGCCATCTGATGAAAAAGACACTCGACACCAGCGCCCGCGAAGACCTCGGCGATGACTTTAAAAAGGCACTGGACGAGGGCTGGCTGCCGATCCGCGAGGTGGCGCGCCTGACCGGCGTCAATGCCGTGACCCTGCGCGCCTGGGAGCGGCGCTACGGTCTGATCGTGCCGCAACGCACCCCCAAGGGGCATCGGCTGTTCTCGCCCGATCACGTACAACGTGTCCAGGCCATCCTCACCTGGCTCAACCGTGGCGTCGCCGTCAGCCAGGTCAAGGAATTGCTCGACACGCCGCAAGTATTCAGCGAGTCCGTCGACAACGACTGGCACACCTTGCTGCTAACGCTGCTGCAGGCAGTCAGCGAATTGCAGGAACGCGCCCTGGATGACAACGTCAATCAGGCGATAGCGCTGTATCCGCCGCGAACCCTGTGCGAGCAATTGCTGATGCCTTTGCTGGCCGCTCTGGAGCAACGCTGGCAAGGCCAGTTCGGTGCGCAGATGGAGCGTGTGTTTTTTTCTGCCTGGCTGCGCAGCAAATTCGGCGCACGCATCTACCATAACAATCGTCAGTTGCGCACCGCGCCACTGCTGTTGATCAACCACTCGGACCTACCCCTGGAACCTCAGCTGTGGCTCACGGCCTGGCTGATCAGCAGTGCGGATTGCCCGGTGGAGGTCTTCGACGGGCCGCTGCCTGTCAGCGAACTGGCATTGGCGGTCGAACTGCTGCAACCCCGCGGGGTTCTGCTGTACTCAAGCAAGGCCATGAACCTGGCGCAACTGCCGAAACTTTTCAAAGGTGTCGGTTGCCCAAAAATGATTGCCGGACCAACGGTGTGCATACACCACGCCGAGTTGTCCGCCAGTACCAACGAGATCACTGACTTGTACCTGGCCGAAGATCCACTGTCGGCACATCAGGCACTCGTTCAGTGCGGGCTGATTTAAATGAATCGCGTGGATTCCTCTATGCAATTGATCTGGCTGCGCAGCGACTTGCGTCTACATGACAACACCGCCCTCTCGGCTGCCGCGGCTCGTGGCCCGTGCGTGGCGGTGTATCTGCTGAGTCCGGAACAATGGCTGGAGCACGACGACGCGCCCTGCAAAGTGGACTTCTGGCTGCGTAACCTGCGCGAGTTGAGCCGTGAACTGGCTCAACTGAACATTCCCCTGCTGGTCCGCCAGGCTCCCCGCTGGGATGACGCGCCCAGCGTATTGCTGAACCTGTGCCGACAGTGGCAGGTCAACGCGCTGCACCTCAACGATGAGTACGGCATTCACGAGTCCCGTCGCGATGCAGCGGTCGTCCGAACGCTACAGGCCGAAGGCATCGAAGTTCACCGCCACCTCGATCAATTGCTGTTCAAGCCCGGGAGCGTGCTGACCCGGACCGGCACTTACTTTCAGGTCTTCAGCCAGTTCCGCAAAGTCTGCTACGAACGACTGCACCACTCGCTGCCCAGCCTGGTCCGCGCGCCGCACAAACAAGCGCCGCTGAACATTGCCAGCGATGCGATCCCCTTGAGCGTCGAGGGTTTCGCAACGCCCGGTGATCCTCTGCGCAGCCTGTGGCCAGCCGGCGAAACCGAAGCCAGGCGCCGCCTCGACAGCTTTAGCGAAGCGCAGATCGACCACTACCAGAACGAACGCGACTTCCCGGCAAAACCCGGCACCAGTCAGCTCTCGGCCTATCTTGCCGCCGGGGTGATTTCTCCACGCCAATGCCTGCACGCCGCGTTGAACAGCAATCAGGGCGAGTTCGAAAGCGGCAACACAGGCGCCGTCACCTGGATCAACGAACTGCTGTGGCGCGAATTCTACAAACACATCCTGGTGGGCTACCCGCGAGTGTCCCGGCATCGCGCGTTTCGCCCGGAAACCGAAGCGCTGGCCTGGCGCAACGCTCCCGATGAACTGGCTGCCTGGCAACAGGCGCGCACCGGCTTGCCGATCATCGACGCCGCCATGCGCCAACTGTTGGCCACCGGCTGGATGCACAACCGCCTGCGCATGGTGGTGGCGATGTTCCTGACCAAGAACCTGTTGATCGACTGGCGCGAAGGCGAACGCTTTTTCATGCATCACCTGATCGATGGCGACCTCGCGGCGAACAATGGTGGCTGGCAATGGAGCTCTTCCACCGGTACCGACTCGGCGCCTTACTTCCGGATTTTCAACCCGCTGAGCCAGTCGGAAAAATTCGATCCCGAAGGTGTATTCATCAAGCAATGGCTGCCGGAGCTGGCAGGGCTGAATAAAAAAGACGTGCACAACCCCGCCAATCTCGGCGGCCTTTTTGGTGGGGTGGATTACCCTTCACCGATCGTCGACTTGAGCACATCCCGTACGCGTGCGTTGACGGCGTTCAAAAATCTGCCGTCACGCCAATACGCCGGCGTTGGATCATGAATGACCGCCACCAGGGTTACCTCGATACCGGGGCTCTGCTTCATAAATGTTTACCCATATTGGGCCGGGCAATGGCCTGGCTGAAAAGGAGATTGGGATGAGTCGTACACTCGCACGACGATACTGGCTGACCGGTGCCAGTAGCGGCATTGGTGCGGCCCTGGCCGAAGAAATCCTGAAAACCGGTGCGCACCTGGCCGTCAGTTCGCGCTCGGTAGCGCAGTTGAAAGTCTTGTCGCAACGCTATCCGGGGCAAGTGCTGGTGGTGGCCGGTGACCTGACCAACAGCCAGACCGTGCGCGAGATCGGTGAGCAGATTGCCGAGGACTGGGGCTCGCTGGACACCGTGATACTCAATGCCGGCACCAGCGAGTACGTGGATGCCAAGCAGTTCGATGCGTCCATTGTCGAGCATGTGTTGCGTACCAACCTGTTGGCCAGTAGTTATTGCATCGATGCCGCCCTGCCTTTGCTGCGTGCCGGTACCGCACCCCATTTGGTGGCCATGGCCAGTACGGTCACTTACCTGCCGCTGCCCGAGGCAGAAGCGTATGGCACCTCAAAAGCCGGGCTGCGTTACCTGTTCGAATCCCTGCGCATCGACCTGGCCCCTGAAGGCATAGAACTCACGGTGATCAACCCTGGGCCTATCGAAACGCCGCTGAGGGCGAAAAACGACTTTCCCATGCCCTTGAGCTGGCCGGTGGAGAAAGCTGCGCGACACATCTTCGAAAAGCTCAAGGACCGCCCGCTGGAAATCGCTTTCCCGGCTGCGTTCATGGCCGCCCTCTGGCCGCTGTCCAAACGGCCGGACCAAGTGAAACTGGAGATCGGCAAGCGCATGGTGCGCAGCCAGCCACCAATCAAGGACCAACCCTGAAAATCGCCATCATCGGCAGCGGCATCCCGGACGCGCCGATACCTGGGCGTCCGTCAGACCTTTCACACAGTACCGGGTGACTGCCTTACACTGCGCGGCATGAAAACCATCCCCCATACGCAAATTGCGGAACCCGCAGTCACGTGCTCGACCTGCGCAGCCTGTTGCTGCCAGCTCGAAGTCATGCTGATCACCGACACGGGTGTGCCTGAACGGTTCATCGATACCGATGACTGGGGCGGGGAAGTCATGCTGCGCCTGGACGACGGCTGGTGTGCCGCCCTGGATCGCAACACGATGATGTGCACCATCTACGAAAAACGTCCGCTGATCTGCCGGGAGTTCGAGATGGGCGCACCGGAGTGCATCGACGAACGCCTGGGGATTTCGACGGCGTATCGCTGAGCTTTGAAGTCACCCGAATACAAATGTGGGAGCGAGCCTGCTCGCGAATGCAGTCTGACAATCACTATAAATGGTGAATGTTAAACCGCTTTCGCGAGCAGGCTCGCTCCCACATTTAGTACAGCGTTGCGTCTTACAACGGCAACGTGTAGTGCAGCGAGTAGCTTTCTACGCCGTCATTGGAGCTGGCAAGCCCGGCGTTTGAATAGTGCGTCGCACGCACCCCGACTTCATGACCGCCATTGAAGCGCAGGCCAAAACCGAAGCGGTCTTCAAACTGGAAAGCGCTGCCGATGTTGTTGTCTTCGAGTCGGGTATTGGAGAACAACGCCACGCCAATGCCCGCTTCAACGTACGGTTTGACGTTCTGGCCAGCAAATTCGTAAACGAATACCGGGGAGAACGACAGGCTGTTATTGCTGGAGGTTTTGTCACCTTCCCAATAGGTGTACGCGCCGCTCCAGTAACCGGTCAGGCGACCCACGTCGCTCTGCCACCAACTCTGGTCCCAATCGAATTGCATGCCCAGTCGATACGTCATGGTCGAATCGCTGGTCTGACCAACCGCGAACTCCACACCTGCCGCCTGCGCAGTAAAGGTGTGCCCCATTAATGCGGCCGCAATCGCGGCCAAGCAGAATAGTCGCTTCACTAGAAACTTCCTTTTCCGAACGATTTCGTATGATTTTTTGTTGCCTGGCCCAGCAAAACTATAGAAGTCAGCGATTTATCAGAAGTTCACCCCGATTTTTCGTCCCCCCAGACAGCCTTCTACCGGTTGAAGCTTCGCACAACGCCAGAGGTATTCCACAGTATCGGCAAGATATTTCTGAAATGAAGCGGATCGGCGCTGGTCCAGAACTGCGCTTCACGGGCAGGCCCGGCGGCGAGCAGTTCGCGTTCGGCCAAAAGCCGCTGGAGTTGCCGCGCGACGGCAGCACCGGTATCGATCAGGCTGATGTCCGCGGGGATCATCTGCCGGAGCATCGGCTTGAGAAAGGGGTAATGGGTGCAGCCGAGAATCAGGGTGTCCGCGCCAGCCGCCAGCAGTGGCTCGACATACCCGGCCAACAGCTCACGCAGCTCGGCGCTATGCAGGTCGCCGTTTTCAATCAGTTCCACCAGCCCGGGACAGGGCTGGGTGATCACTTTCACGTCCGTGGCGAAGCGATCGAGCAATGCGGCGAACTTGGCGCTCTGCAAGGTGCCGGTGGTGGCCAGCACCCCGACCACGCCGGAGCGGGTTGCGGCGGCGGCCGGCTTGACGGCCGGCTCCATGCCGACGATGGGCCATTCGGGATAGTCGCGACGCAAGTCGGCGACGCCGGCCACCGTTGCCGTGTTGCAGGCCAGCACCAGGGCCTTGGCGCCCTGCTGCTGAAAGAAGTCGGCCATTACGCTGCAACGCTGCTGGATAAATTCCGGCGTTTTCTCACCATAGGGAACATTGCCGCAATCGGCGACGTACATCAGCGTCTCGTTGGGCAGCAAGCGCTGGATCTCGGCCAGCACCGAGAGTCCACCGACACCGGAGTCGAACACGCCAATCGGCGCTTCACGCATGTTTCGACCCACAGACGCTACAGCCCGGATCACGCTTGACCCGCAATTCGCGAAAGCGCGTGCCCAAGGCATCGATCAGCAACAGGCGCCCCACCAGTGGCTCACCGAATCCGGCCAGTAACTTCAGCGCTTCAAGCGCTTGCAGGCTGCCGACCAGTCCCACCAGTGGACCGACCACGCCGGCTTCGCTGCAGGTCAGTTCGGCTTCGCTGCCGTGCCCGTACAAACAGTGGTAGCACGGACTCTCTGGCCGACGCGGATCGAACACCGACAGCTGGCCTTCGAGGCGAATCGCCGCACCACTGACCAGCGGTTTGCCGGCGGCCACGCACGCGGCATTGACCGCTTCACGGGTAGAGAAATTGTCCGAGCAATCGAGGACCAGATCCACCCCCGCCACCACGGCGGCCAGGGAATCTTCGTCCAGCGCCGCGCGATGGGCGATCAACCGAATCTCGGGATTGATCGCCGTCAGGCGCTTGATCGCTGAATCGACCTTGCCCATGCCGATGCTGTCGGTGTCGTGGATGATCTGGCGTTGCAGGTTGGTCAGGTCGACCGTGTCGAAGTCCGCCAGGTGCATCTCGCCAATGCCGGCGGCCGCCAGATACAGCGCCACTGGCGCGCCAAGGCCGCCCAGTCCGACGATCAATACGCGGCTGTCCTTGAGCAGCAACTGGCCGTCGATATCGATGTGTTGCAGCAGAATCTGCCGACTGTAACGCAGCAACTCCTGATCATTCAGCACGGCAGGCGCCCCAGACTGATGCGTTGATGACCGCCCAGATCGGTGCGGCTGTGGACTTCTTCAAAACCGCGGGTCAGCAGCAGGTCGCGGACCGCCTCGGCCTGATCGTAACCATGTTCGAGCATCAGCCAGCCGCCAGCGTCGAGATGATCCGGCGCCTGGGCGACGATCAGACGCAGATCGTCGAGCCCGTCGACACCGGCCACCAGGGCACTGGCCGGTTCAAAGCGCACATCGCCCTCGACCAGATGCGGATCGGTCGCTGCAATGTAGGGCGGATTGCTGATGATCAGCTGAAAACGCTGACCTTCCAGGGCGCTGAACCAATGGCTGCTCAACACCTTGGCGTTGTTCAGGTGCAGACGCTGGCGATTGCGTTCGGCCAGGGCGACGGCTTCCAGCACGCGATCCACGGCCGTGACGCTCCAGGCCGGACGCTCGCTGGCCAACGCCAGGGCAATCGCGCCGCTGCCGGTACCGAGGTCGAGCACTTTGGCCGGTGTGGCCGGCAACAGTTCCAGCGCAGTTTCCACCAGCAGTTCGGTGTCCGGGCGCGGGATCAGCGTGTGCGGTGCCACTTCCAGGTCCAGCTTCCAGAAACCTTGCTGGCCGAGGATGTAGGCCACCGGCTCGCCGCTGCGGCGGCGCTGCAAATACTCGGCGAACGTCAGCGCCGCTTCGCTCGGCACGATGCGTTCTGGCCAGGTGTGCAGGAAACTGCGGGACTTGCCCAACGCCGCCGCCAGCAGCAATTCGGCATCCAGACGCGCCGTCGGCGAGTCGGGCAGATCGGCGGCACGCAACAAACTGGCGATGATCGTCATTTACTCACCTATCGCTGCCAGTTGATCGGCCTGGTACTCGGCCAGCAACGGCTCGATCACCGCCTCGACGCCGCCGGCGAGGATCTCGTCGAGGGAATACAAGGTCAGGTTGACCCGGTGGTCGGTGACCCGGCCCTGGGCAAAATTGTAGGTGCGGATGCGCTCGGAGCGATCACCGGAACCCACCAGCAGCTTGCGTTCGCTGGCGATGGCGTTGGCCGCAGCGGAGGTCTGCTGATCGTTCAGCTTGGCCGACAACCAGGACATCGCCCGGGCGCGGTTCTTGTGCTGCGAACGCTCTTCCTGGCACTCGACCACGATGCCGGACGGCAAGTGAGTGATGCGGATCGCCGAATCGGTCTTGTTGACGTGCTGGCCACCGGCGCCGGAGGAGCGATAGGTATCGATGCGCAGGTCGGCCGGGTTGATCTCGATGGCTTCCTGTTCGTCCGGCTCGGGCAATACCGCCACGGTGCAGGCCGACGTATGGATGCGCCCCTGGGATTCGGTCGCCGGAACCCGCTGCACGCGGTGCGCACCGGATTCGAACTTGAGTTTGCCGTAGACGTTGTCGCCCTCGACCCGGGCAATCACCTCTTTATAGCCGCCGTGTTCACCCTCGTTTTCCGAGAGGATCTCCACCCGCCAGCCACGACGCTCGGCGTAACGCGAATACATGCGGAACAGGTCGCCGGAGAAAATCGCCGCCTCGTCGCCGCCGGTGCCGGCACGGATTTCGAGGAACACGTTGCGCCCGTCGTTCGGGTCCTTGGGCAGCAGCATGCGCTGCAGGTCGGCTTCGAGCGTGACCAGGCGCTCCTTGGCCTCGCGGACTTCTTCCACGGCCATTTCACGCATGTCCGGGTCGCTGTCCTTGAGCAGAGCCTGGGCGCCCTCAAGGTCATCCTGCACTTTCAGCAGTTCTTTATAGGTGCCCACGATCGGTTCAACTTCCGCGTACTCCTTGGAATAGGTACGGAACTTGTTCTGATCGGAAATGACCTCGCCGTCGCCCAGCAGGGCAGTCAATTCCTCGAAACGGTCCTGGAGAATATCCAGCTTATTGAGCAGTGACGCTTTCATTGCGGTTTTTTATCCGAAAAGCTATCCGATGAGCCCTCACCGAGGGCAAAGAGTTCCTGGGCCATCGCCAGCGCGTCCAGGCGACCTTCGGCAGAGAGCTTTTTCAACTGCACGCTCGGTGCGTGCAAGAGTTTGTTGGTCAGCCCGCGAGCCAGTTGCACCAGCACCTCTTCGGCGCTGCTGCCGTTGGCCAGCATGCGCTGGGCCTTTTGCAATTCTTCGTCGCGCAGGCGTTCGCTCTGTTGACGATAGGCCTTGAGCACGTCCACCGCCGCCAATTCACGCAGGCGGACCATGAAGTCTTCGGCGCCGACCGAGACCATCTCTTCGGCGGCCTGGGCAGCGCCCTGGCGGCTCTTGAGGTTCTCGGCGACCACTTCGTGAAGATCGTCGACGCTATAGAGGTAAACGTCGTCCAACTCGCCGACTTCGGGTTCGATATCGCGGGGAACGGCGATATCCACCATGAAAATGGGTTTGTGCTTGCGCAGTTTCAAGGCGCTTTCCACTGCACCCTTGCCCAGGATCGGCAACTGGCTGGCGGTGGAACTGATGACGATATCGCTGCGCACCAGCTCTGCCGGAATATCCGACAACAACACCGCATGCGCGCCGAACTGCTCGGCCAGGATGCTCGCGCGCTCCAGGGTACGGTTGGCGACCACGATGCGCTTTACCCCCAGGTCATGCAGATGGCGGGCGACCAGGGTGATGGTCTCGCCGGCGCCGATCAACAAGGCCTGGCTGCGCTGCAGGTCGCTGAAAATCTGCTTGGCCAGGCTCACCGCGGCAAATGCCACCGACACCGGGTTCTCGCCGATGGCCGTGTCGGTGCGCACCTGCTTGGCCGCGTTGAACGTGGCCTGGAACAGCCGCCCCAGCAATGGCCCGATCGTGCCCGCCTCGCGAGCCACGGCATAGGCCGACTTCATCTGGCCAAGAATCTGCGGCTCGCCCAACACCAGCGAGTCGAGCCCGGAAGCCACCCGCATCATGTGACGAACTGCCGCATCATCTTCATGCACATAGGCGCTTTCGCGCAGCTCGTCGTAGCTCAAATGATGATATTCGGCCAGCCAGCGCAGCACGACGTCCGCCGACAGGTGATCCTGTTCTATATAGAGTTCACTGCGATTGCAGGTGGAGAGGATCGCAGCTTCGCGGCTGTCGGTGAGTCGGCAGAGCTGCTGCAAGGCCTCAACCAGCTGCTCAGGGGTAAAAGCCACGCGCTCGCGGACGTCTACTGAAGCAGTCTTGTGGTTAATACCGAGTGCAAGGAAGGCCATTCAAAGTCGCTGATGGTGACGTGAAGCCGGCAATTGTCCTACTTCGACGGAATCAGAACAACTACTCGATATCTAACGCGCCGATGGGACGCCCCGGCTTGCGAGCCATTCTCGTTCCCGACCGGTAGGAGCTGCCGCAGGCTGCGATCTTTTGACTTTGTTTTTCAAGATCAAAAGATCGCAGCCTGCGGCAGCTCCTACAGGGGCATCGCGCAAGTCCGGGGATTGGGTAAATTGGCGGGCCGGTTATGTTTGGCCTAAAGCTTGTGTCATGATGATCCGACCGCAGGTTAGTCGTCCTCTTCCTATATGAATAGATCTTCCGCGTTGCTCCTCGCTTTTGTCTTCCTCAGCGGCTGCCAGGCCTTGGCACCCGTTTCGTCGGACGGTACGCCGCCGGTTGAAGACAGCACCCCGGCCCCTGAAAAGCCGAAGGTCTACAGCTCCTTCAGCGAGGAAACCGTCTTCAGCCTGTTGAGCGCCGAACTGGCTGGCCAGCGCAATCGTTTCGACATTGCCCTGGACAACTATGTGACCCAGGCCATCAACACCCAGGATCCGGGCATCTCGGAGCGGGCATTCCGTATCGCCGAATACCTGGGCGCCGATCAGGCTGCCCTGGACACCGCGCTGATCTGGGCCAAAAACGCCCCCGACGACCTCGAAGCGCAACGCGCCGCCGCCGTGCAACTGGCCCGCGCCGGGCGTTATGACGACTCCATGGTCTATATGGAGAAAGTCCTGCAAGGCAAAGGCGACACTCATTTCGACTTCCTGGCGCTGTCGGCGGCCGACACCGACCAGGACACACGCAACGGCCTGATGAAAAGCTTCGACCGCTTGCTGCAACGCCATCCGAACAACAGCCAGCTGATTTTCGGCAAGGCACTGCTGATGCAACAGGATGGCGACGCCAAAGGCGCACTGAAACTGCTGGAAGACAATCCGCCGGACGACGGCGAAATTGCTCCGATTCTGCTGCACGCACGCCTGCTGCAAACCCTCGATCGCGGTGACGAGGCCTTGCCGCTGCTGCAAAAAAGCATCAAGAAATACCCGGACGACAAGCGCCTGCGCCTGACCTATGCGCGGATGCTGGTTGAACAGGACCGCATGGACGACGCCAAGGCCGAATTCTCCAGCCTGGTCCAGCAATACCCGGAAGACGACGATCTGCGATACTCCCTGGCACTGGTCTGCCTGGAAGCCAAGGCCTGGAACGAGGCCAAGGGTTATCTTGAAGACCTGATCGCCCGGGACAGCCACGTCGACTCGGCGCACCTGAACCTCGGCCGCATCGCCGAAGAACAAAACGACCCGCAAGGCGCATTGATCGAGTACGCCAAGGTGGGCCCGGGCAACGATTTCCTGCCGGCGCAATTGCGTCAGGCCGACATCCTGATAGACAACGGCAGGACCGCCGAAGCGCAGAGAAAGCTGGCAGCAGAGCGCGACGAGCAGCCGGATTACGCGATCCAGCTGTATCTGATCGAAGCCGAAACCCTGTCCGCCAACAATCAGGGCGACAAGGCCTGGAGCGTTCTGCATCAAGCCTTGCAGCAATACCCGGACGATTTGAACCTGCTCTACACCCGTGCCATGCAGGCGGAAAAACGCAATGACCTGGCGCAAATGGAAAAAGACCTGCGCACCATCATCAAGCGCGACCCGGACAATGCCATGGCATTGAACGCCCTCGGCTACACCCTGTCCGACCGCACCACGCGCTACGCCGAAGCCAAGGCCCTGATCGAACAGGCGCACCAGATCAGTCCGGAAGACCCGGCGGTACTCGACAGCCTTGGCTGGGTGAATTACCGCCTGGGCAATCTCGACGAAGCCGAGCGCCTGCTGCGCCAGGCCCTGGAACGCTTCCCCGACCAGGAAGTCGCCGCGCACCTGGGCGAAGTCCTGTGGGCCAACGGCAAACAGCGCGAAGCCAGACAAGTCTGGGGCAAATTCCTCAAGGAACAGCCTGACAGCCCGACCCTGCGTGGCACCATCAAACGCCTGACCGGATCAGAGACTCTTTAAGATTATGTTTTTGCGCCATTTCATCGTTTTCAGCTTTATCGCCCTGCTCGCCGGTTGCGCAGGCCTTGGTCCCCGCGAATCGGTCGAGGGTCATGGCAACGCCACCCAATGGCGCGAGCACAAACAGCAACTGACCGGCCTCGACGGCTGGCAGATCGACGGCAAGATCGGCATCCGTGCGCCCAAAGACTCGGGCAGCGGCACGCTGTTCTGGTTGCAGCGCCAGGATTACTACGACATTCGCCTGTCCGGGCCACTGGGCCGTGGTGCGGCTCGCCTGACCGGACGTCCGGGCAAGGTGTCGCTGGAAGTCGCCAACCAGGGACGCTACGACGCGCCGAATCCGGAAGTGCTGCTCGAAGAACAGCTGGGCTGGAAGCTGCCGGTGTCCAATCTAGCCTGGTGGGTGCGCGGGCTCCCGTCTCCGGACAGCAAAAGTCACCTGACCCTGGATGCCGACAGTCGCCTGGCCAACCTAGAGCAGGATGGCTGGCAGGTCGAATACACCGACTACACCCAACAAAACGGTTACTGGCTGCCCGAGCGCATCAAGCTGCATGGCACCGACCTTGACGTCACCCTGGTGATCAAGGCCTGGCAACCACGCAAACTGGGGTCATGACATGCCAGTCAATCGCCTGACTCTGCCGTCTCCGGCCAAACTCAATTTGATGCTGCACATTCTCGGTCGCCGCGAAGACGGCTACCACGAACTGCAAACGATGTTTCAGTTTCTCGATTACGGCGACGAAATCACCTACGCCCTGCGCGATGACGGTGTCATTCAACTGCACACCGAATTCGCCGGCGTGCCCCACGACAGCAACCTGATCGTCAAGGCCGCAAAAAAACTCCAGGAGCAATCCGGTTGTTCGCTGGGCGTCGATATCTGGATCGACAAGATCCTGCCCATGGGCGGCGGGATCGGCGGCGGCAGTTCGAATGCCGCCACGACTTTGCTCGGCCTCAATCATCTGTGGCAATTGGGCTGGGATGAAGATCGCCTGGCTGGCCTGGGATTGACGCTGGGCGCCGACGTCCCGGTTTTCGTTCGTGGTCATGCGGCTTTCGCCGAGGGCGTGGGGGAGAAACTGACCCCTGTCGACCCCGAAGAACCGTGGTATCTGGTGCTGGTACCGCAAGTCTCTGTAAGTACGGCAGAAATTTTTTCAGATCCGTTGTTGACACGTAACACTCCTCCCATTAAAGTGCGCCCCGTTCCCAAGGGAAACAGTCGAAATGACTGCTTGCCGGTGGTAACAAGGCGTTATCCTGAGGTACGTAACGCTTTGAATTTGCTAGGTAAATTTACCGAAGCAAAACTCACCGGAACTGGAAGTTGTGTGTTTGGGGGCTTCCCAAGCAAAGCTGAAGCTGATAAAGTCTCGGCCCTTCTGACAGAGACCCTTACAGGTTTTGTAGCAAAAGGAAGCAACGTTTCGATGTTGCATCGCAAGCTTCAAAGTCTGCTCTAAAGGAACCGATTACCGGGTAATCGTTGCAACAGATACAGGGGCGTCGCCAAGCGGTAAGGCAGCAGGTTTTGATCCTGCCATGCGTTGGTTCGAATCCAGCCGCCCCTGCCATTTTCCTATACTCATCCAGGTTACCCTCAGCCTTCAGGTACTGCGCGTGTCCAAGATGATGGTCTTTACGGGGAACGCTAACCCCGATCTGGCTCGGCGTGTCGTACGTCAGCTGCATATCCCTCTCGGTGACATCTCTGTCGGTAAATTCTCCGACGGCGAAATTACAGCCGAGATCAATGAAAACGTCCGCGGTAAAGACGTCTTCATTATTCAGCCGACTTGCGCTCCGACCAACGATAACCTGATGGAACTGGTAGTGATGGCTGATGCCTTCCGCCGCTCCTCGGCTACTCGTATCACTGCTGTTATTCCTTACTTTGGTTATGCCCGTCAGGATCGCCGTCCGCGTTCCGCACGTGTGGCTATCAGCGCGAAAGTCGTGGCTGACATGCTTACCGTAGTCGGCATCGACCGTGTTCTCACGGTTGATCTGCATGCTGACCAAATCCAGGGTTTCTTCGATATTCCGGTAGATAACATCTACGGCTCCCCGGTTCTGGTGGATGACATCGAAGATCAGCGCTTCGAAAACCTGATGATCGTGTCCCCGGACATTGGCGGCGTCGTGCGTGCACGTGCCGTGGCCAAATCCCTGGGCGTGGATCTCGGGATCATCGACAAACGCCGTGAGAAAGCCAATCACTCTGAAGTGATGCATATCATCGGTGATGTCGAAGGGCGTACCTGTATTCTGGTCGATGACATGGTCGATACCGCCGGCACCCTGTGCCACGCGGCCAAGGCCCTGAAAGAGCATGGCGCTGCCAAGGTTTTCGCCTACTGCACGCACCCTGTGCTGTCGGGTCGGGCAATCGAGAACATTGAAAATTCCGTGCTGGACGAGCTGGTGGTGACCAACACCATTCCGCTGTCCGCTGCAGCACAAGCCTGTGCGCGTATCCGCCAACTGGATATCGCACCGGTAGTTGCCGAGGCGGTCCGCCGCATCAGCAATGAAGAATCGATCAGTGCGATGTTCCGCTAAGGGCCCTGCCCTTCTCGAAATGTCTCGTTGACGAAAAGCGCCCCGCCCCGGCATTCCTGTCGGGGCGGGGCTTTTTTGCCCATATCGCCTTTAGCGCTGGTCGCAAACGCTGGGGCGAGTGTGGTTATTTTGGAGATACAACATGAACGATTTTACTCTGAATGCTGAAGTGCGTTCCGACCTGGGGAAAGGTGCGAGCCGCCGCCTGCGTCGTCTCGCAAGCCTGGTTCCAGCTGTAGTTTACGGTGGCGACAAAGCCCCTGAATCCATCAGCATGCTGGCCAAAGAAGTTGCCAAACTGCTCGAAAACGAAGCGGCTTACAGCCACATCATCGAGCTGAACGTTGGTGGCACCAAGCAGAACGTCGTGATCAAAGCCCTGCAGCGTCACCCGGCCAAAGGCCACGTGATGCACGCTGACTTCGTACGCGTAGTCGCTGGCCAGAAACTGACCGCGATCGTTCCAGTGCACTTCATCAACGAAGAAGCACCGACCAAGAAAGGCGGCGAAATCTCGCACGTTGTTGCCGAGATCGAAGTTTCCTGCCTGCCGAAAGATCTGCCTGAGTTCATCGAAGTCGACCTGGCTAACGCTGAAATCGGTTCGATCATTCACCTGTCGGACCTCAAGGCGCCTAAAGGCGTTGAGTTCGTGGCCCTGGCACACGGCGATGACAAGGCTGTTGCCAACGTCCACGCTCCACGTGTTGCTCCAGAAGCTGCTGAAGGCGCTGCAGAGTAATTTACTCTGCGCTGCCGGAGTGACCGGAAACATCGCGGACTAGAGCATAGCGAGAAAGCGGGCGAGAACGCGGAGTTTACATCATGGTAAATGAGCAATTTTCGTCCACTTTCGCCGCTTTCCCTGATTGCGGCGATGTTATCCACCACTCCAATGAAGGGCCCCTATCGTGACTGCCATCAAACTGATCGTTGGCCTGGGAAATCCAGGCGCTGAATACGAACAGACCCGGCATAACGCAGGGGCCCTTTTTGTTGAGCGCATCGCGAACGCACAAGGCGTGAACCTTGTAGCGGACCGCAAATATTTCGGCCTGACCGGGCGCTATTCGCATCAGGGTCAGGATGTTCGTCTGCTGATTCCCACCACGTACATGAACCGCAGCGGCCAGGCCGTGGCGGCACTCGCCGGTTTCTTCCGCATCAAGCCCGAAGAAATCCTCGTGGCGCACGACGAACTCGACCTGCCTCCGGGCGTTGCCAAGCTCAAAGTAGGCGGCGGCCACGGCGGTCACAACGGGTTGCGCGACATCATTGCGCAACTGGGCAATCAGAATACCTTTCACCGCTTGCGGCTTGGCATTGGCCACCCGGGCGTTGCCAGTATGGTTTCAAATTTCGTCCTGAGTCGTGCGCCACGCGCCGAACAGGAAAAACTCGATGCCAGCATCGACTTTGCCCTCGGCGTGCTGCCGGATATCCTCGCCGGGGAATGGAACCGCGCGATGAAAAACCTGCACAGCCAGAAGGCCTGACTCACTCCTCGGGGAAAACACCATGGGATTCAATTGCGGCATCGTCGGTCTGCCTAACGTCGGCAAGTCCACCCTGTTCAACGCCCTGACCAAATCCGGGATCGCGGCCGAGAACTTCCCCTTCTGCACCATCGAACCGAACAGCGGTATCGTGCCGATGCCGGATCCGCGTCTGGAAGCCCTGGCGGCCATCGTCAATCCAAAGCGCATCCTGCCGACCACCATGGAGTTCGTCGACATCGCGGGCCTGGTTGCCGGCGCGTCGAAAGGTGAAGGCCTGGGCAACAAGTTTTTGGCCAACATCCGTGAAACCGATGCCATCGCCCACGTGGTCCGCTGCTTCGAAGACGAGAACGTGATTCACGTCTCCAACAGCGTCGACCCGAAACGCGACATCGAAATCATCGACCTGGAACTGATCTTCGCCGACCTCGACAGCTGCGAGAAGCAACTGCAGAAAGTCGCGCGCAATGCCAAGGGTGGTGACAAGGACGCCGTGGTCCAGAAAGGTCTGCTGGAGCAATTGATCGCTCACTTCACCGAAGGCAAGCCGGCGCGCAGCCTGATGAAGAACATGGGCACCGACGAAAAAGCGGTGATCAAGGGCTTCCACCTGCTGACCACCAAGCCGGTCATGTACATCGCCAACGTCGCTGAAGACGGTTTCGAGAACAACCCGCACCTGGACGTGGTCAAGGCCATCGCCGAAGAAGAGGGCGCCGTGGTTGTACCGGTGTGCAACAAGATCGAAGCGGAAATCGCCGAGCTCGATGACGGTGAAGAGAAAGACATGTTCCTCGAAGCCCTGGGCCTCGAAGAGCCTGGCCTGAACCGCGTGATCCGCGCCGGCTACGAAATGCTGCACCTGCAGACCTACTTCACCGCCGGCGTCGAAGAAGTCCGCGCCTGGACCGTGCGCGTCGGTGCCACCGCACCACAAGCCGCTGGCGTGATCCACACCGACTTCGAGAAAGGCTTCATCCGCGCCGAAGTGATCGCCTACAACGACTTCATCCAGTACAAGGGCGAAGCCGGTACCAAGGAAGCCGGTAAATGGCGTCTGGAAGGCAAGGACTACATCGTCAAGGACGGCGACGTGATGCACTTCCGCTTCAACGTGTAAGCCATACGCCCAAGAAAAAGCCGCGTTTGATACGCGGCTTTTTTGTGCCTGAAACAATCATCCGCCACACCTCCGCCCCATTGTGGGAGCGAGCCTGCTCGCGAAGGCGGTGTATCAGCCACATGCATGTCGACTGACACTCCCTCTTCGCGAGCAGGCTCGCTCCCACAGGGATTGGTGTTGGGTCAGGCCTTTTTAGTCCGAGGCAGGAAAATCGCCAACACCCCGAACAACGGCAGGAACGAACACAGGTAATACACGTATTCGATGCCGTGAATATCCGCCAGGTGCCCCAGCAACGCTGCGCCTATCCCGCCGAAACCGAACATCAAACCGAAGAACACCCCGGCGATCATCCCGACATTGCCCGGCACCAGTTCCTGGGCGTACACGACGATGGCCGAGAACGCCGAGGCGAGGATGAAGCCGATGACGACGCTCAGGATGCTGGTCCAGAACAGGTCGACATGGGGCAGCAACAAGGTGAACGGTGCAACGCCGAGGATCGAGAACCAGATCACGGCCTTACGCCCGATCCTGTCGCCGATCGGCCCGCCAAAGAATGTCCCCGCCGCTACCGCGCCAAGGAACAGGAACAGGTGCAGCTGCGAACTGGCGACCGACAGGTCGAACTTCTCGATCAGGTAGAAGGTGAAATAGCTGGTGAGGCTGGCCATGTAGAAATACTTGGAGAACACCAGCAACCCGAGCACCACCAGCGCGCTGGTCACTCGGCCCTTGGACAAGCCGTGAGTCGCCGCCTGACCTTGCTTGAGCTTGAACAGGTTCAAGTGGTTGGCGTACCAGCGGCTGATCCGGTACAGCACGAACAACGCAAACACCGCGAACAGACCGAACCAGGCCACGTGCCCTTGACCGTAGGGGATGATGATCGCCGCCGCCAGCAAGGGGCCGAACGCCGAGCCCGCGTTACCGCCGACCTGGAAGGTCGATTGCGCCAGCCCGAAGCGCCCGCCCGAAGCCAGGCGCGCCACGCGGGACGCTTCGGGGTGGAAGGTCGAAGAACCGATGCCGATCAAGCCCGCCGCCAGCAAAATCAGCGGGAAGCTGCCAACCACCGACATCATCAGAATGCCGACCAGGGTGCAGACCGTACCCGCCGGCAGCAGCCACGGCTTGGGGTGGCGATCGGTGTAGTAACCCACCCACGGCTGCAACAGCGAGGCCGTCAACTGGAACGTCAGGGTGATCAGGCCGACCTGGGTGAAGGTCAGGCCATAGCTGGCCTTGAGCATCGGGTAGATCGACGGCAGCACCGACTGGATCAGGTCGTTGATCAAATGCGCCAGCGCCACCGCACCGATGATGCGCATCACCAAGGGACTGCTTTGGGGCGTAGCGGACGCCGGCACTGAGCCGGTCTGGGCGTTGCTGATAGCCATGGGAATTTCCAAACAACAGGAGATACAAACGTGCAGGTGCATCAATGTGCCATTTTTTAGTGCGGCAACGCCATCCCCTTAGCCTGCTAACGACCTCGATTTTCATCACCACAACATTGATGGCGCAACGCCATGGTCTGAATCTTGCCTTCTTTGTCGGCTTGAACGCGGCTTCCTTACAAAGGAGACCGACAATGGGAAGTTTCGCCACAGAGTCAGCCTACAGAGCGGACAAGGGTGAACTTTCGAGGCCTTTTTAGAGGGCACGAGTCGGCGGTGCAACAACCTCCGACGCACGCCAATGGTGCGTGGTGTCCAGAGGAGTCTTGGGGCATGCAGGCTTTTTTATCACCGGGGATCGGGTTGCTGGGGCGTTTTGGCTTTGCGCGCAAATTCCAGCTGTTGTTTCTGCTGTTTATCCTGCCGCTGGCCGGCAGCCTGTGGATGATCGGCCAGGACTATCGCGACAAACTCAGCCTGATCTCCGGCGAACGTGCCGGGGTGCGGCAACTGCTGGCCCTTGATGCACTCGATGACCTGCTCGCCGCCCAGCGTGATCGCGCCGCCCGCTGGCGCGCCACGGAAACCAATCGCCAGCCGACACCGGCCACACTCGCCGCGATGGCCGCCTTCGATGCGGTCCAACCCGCCGTCAGCCAGGCCACTGCCGAACTGGGCAATGCCCTGCAAAAGGAAGCTGCCGAGAGCGAAACACTGAGCCGTTATCAGGCCCTGCAAACCGCCCTCGATGGCCTCGACTCGAAAAGCCTGAGCAGCGTCGGCTGGTGGCCGGATGGCTATGATCGCTTCACCAACGCCCTGAGCGCCCTGCAAGCCTTGCGCGAGCAGATCGCCATGGACAATCGCCTGACACTGGCACCGTGGCTGGAGACTTATCTGCTGACGCAGATCTCCACCCAACATGCACCAGACCTGATCGAACGAGTCGGTCGCCTGGCGGCGGTGGGCCAGGCGTCGGTCGTGTCCGGGCAGTTCACCCTGCAAAGCCGCCTGCAACTGCGCGACTTGCGCAGCCGCATCGGCGATGCCCGTGAGCAGCTTGTGAAAACGGCGGGTCTGCTCGAAGCGCGCTTGCCCAGCGCCCTGCAAACCTGGGCCGGGCAATACCATGACAGCCTCAAGCGCCTCGATGCGGGCCTGAAGGTGCTGGATGACGGCGTATTCGGCGGTAGTATCAACCTCAAGCCGGAGGACTTCGAACGCAGTCTCGACGCCCTGCTCTCTGACCTCGCCTCGTTGCGCCAGCAGTCGCTGGTGTCGCTGGATCAACGCCTGGATTACTACCACGACTCGGCGATCCGCCAGTTCATTGTGGTGGCCGCCGTGTTCGGCTGCCTGCTGTTGGCTGCGCTGTATCTGTTCATCTGCTTGCAGGCTTCGATCCGCCGCAGCGCCAGCGGCATCACGGTGCTGGCCGAGGCCTTGCGCGATGGCAATCTGAGCCTGCAAGTACCGGTTCAGGGGCGGGACGAACTGGCGGTCATCAGCACCGCGCTGAACGTCGCCGTGGTGCAACTGCGCACCAGCCTGCAAGGGGTGGATCACGAAACCCTGCAACTGAGCCACGCGGTGCAAACCCTCAACCATCACTCCAGTGACGCCTTGGGCGAAGTCGAAGCCCAGCAATTGCAGATCAGTCAGATTGCCGCGGCAGCGACGCAACTGGCCGCCACCTCACAAGGGGTCGCCCACAGTTGCGAACAGGCGTCCGGCAGCGCCCAGCACACCCGGCGCATTGCCGCCGACAGCAGCCGCGACAGCCAGCGCACCACCGCGAGCATCCAGCAACTCAATCAACGCCTGAACGAAACCGCCGCAGCACTGGGCCGGGTCAGCGAGCAAGGACAGCAGATTCAACTGGTGGTCGACACCATTCGCGGCGTCGCCGAGCAGACCAACCTGCTGGCACTCAACGCCGCCATCGAGGCGGCACGGGCGGGCGAACAAGGGCGTGGCTTTGCGGTAGTGGCCGATGAAGTACGCAGCCTGTCGCAGCGCACTCAATCGTCGACCGCACAGATTGCCGGCACGGTCGACAGCCTGCGTCACACCGTGAACGAGGCCGTCAACCTGATGGAGGCCGCGTGCACTCAGGCAGAGAGTGATGCGCAAGCGGTCACCGGCCTTGGCGAACGGCTCGGGGAAATCGCCAGTGCGGTGCAGAGTGTCACCGATACCCTGGCGCACATCGCCACGGCGGTGGAAGAGCAGGCCAGTACCGCCGACGAGGTCAGCGGCAATATCCAGCAGGTCGATCAGGCGGCGCTACGATTGCTCGAAGGTGCCCGTGCGGTGAACCAGGCAGCGGACACCCTGAGTCAGGGCAGCAAAGCCTTGAGCGACAACACCGGGCGTTTCCGCTTGAGTTGAATCCGGCAGCCCTGCTCAGGCGCGGATCACCGCTTCCGGAAAGTCCCGCTCCAGCTCGGTCTTGAGCCAGTCGATAAACCACGCCACATCCGCCGAGAGTGCGTGGTCGTTGTTGACGTAGAGCATGTCCGAATTGAGGTGGATGTCGAGGTCGTTGGAGGTTTCCAGCGCTCCCCTTCCCCCCTGCCTGGAAGGTAGATTTTGATAAACGGTTGAAAGCGCAGAGAAATATTTTAGATTTATGCTTGACGCATCCCCGTTACCGGTGAATAATGCGCGCCACTTGGCTACATAGCTCAGTTGGTTAGAGCATAGCATTCATAATGCTGGGGTCCGGGGTTCAAGTCCCTGTGTAGCCACCAAGTACTAAAAACGGCTTACCGAAAGGTAGGCCGTTTTTTTATGCCTGCGTTTTTTATGCCTGTCTGTAGGAGCGAGCTCGTTCGCGATGGTCGTTAACGATAACGCGTGCTTACTGGTTAAACGCGGCGCTCTTGTGTCCATCGCGAGCAAGCTCGCTCCTACACGGTCGGTAATGCCGACAACGCCCGCTCCCAGATCTGCCAGGTGCGCAACCAGACCATCGACTGCCAATCGCTATCGGCCGGATAGAACTGCTCCAGCAGATTCAACTTGATCCCGCGCCCTGTTGCGTCACCCGGATTGCCATACAGATGCAGCCAGTGGTCATCGCGCAAATGGCGGTGAACGTCCGGCCCCGGATACGTCCCGCACTCGATGACAAAAGGCATCAATCGTACCTGCGGCAGTGCATCGATCAATGCCTGCGAGGTGTAGCCAGTGGCCGTTGCCGCCACACCGGTTTCGCTGACAGTGTCGGCGCCGGTTTGCAGGCTGTAGAGCCACGGCCCGTAGATCGCCTGCGCATCCGGCAGTGCCGGGTAGGCGGACTCGGTGATGGTCAGCAACATCGGATGACCGTATTCACCCGCACCGGTGTGCAAGTCGAAACACATGGCCACTTCGGCATGGGCCACGTGCTGTTGCACGATCCGGTGCAGCGTGCGGTTCGACCAGCTCGGCGCCAGCCCGCCATAGAACAGGCCATCGGGGTGAGCATGCTGACCGCCCTCGACAATCGACATCACCGCTGGCCAGCCATGCAGGCGAATCTGCTCGTCGAGCAAGGCATCGGCACGCTCACGCTCGGGGCCTTGCAACTGCGGGCAGGCATAGATTTCATGCAGGGCGTTGTAGGCCAGGTTGTCCGGCAGCGGGCGCTGGAAATCCAGGTGATTGCGGTTCAGGTCGATGTTGTCTTCGTTGACCCGACGCAACCACGCCATGCCCCAGGGGTTGATGGCATGGATCATGACCACGGCCACATCCGTTGGCAGGGAGCGCTTGCCCAACTCCTGCAGCCATTTGATCTGGCAGCCCGAGCCATAGAAGCCCTCAACCCCGTGAGTGCCGCTCAGCGCGATCAAGAGGCGCTTGGCGCCGGGATCACCCAACACCGCCACATCGGTACTCAGCGACTCACCGAACGGACCTTTGAGCGGGTGTGGATATTCAGTCAAGGTTGCGCCTGCGGCAGCCGCTGCGGCCAGGAAATGTTCACGCTGGATGCGGTAGCCGGGCTGGGTTGGGAACTCGATGTGCATGTCTGCCTCTTGTTGATTTTCTGGCCTGCCTGTTGGCAACGACCCTACAGAAATTCCTGCCTTTGATGAAGGACAAAAACGTTAGTGCCATGGGACCCTGGTTTGCGTCCCTCCCGGTCGGCCGATAAAGTCCACTGATCGTAGATCCAACGGACGGAGTGCCCCACGTGTTCTCAATCTTCCCTTTAGGCCACTATCGCCTGCCTGCCCTGGCACTGGTCGTCAGTGCCTTGACCCTGGCCGCGTGCAATAACGCCTCGGTGCCGACGCTGCCGCTCGCCCCGGAAAGCGCTTCCGGTTTCCGCACCGACCTGAAAACTCAACACGCCGAGAAATACATGGCAGCGGCGGCCAACCCGCTGGCGGCCGAAGCCGGGCGGGAGATGCTGCGCCGGGGCGGTTCGGCCATCGATGCCGCGATTGCGATGCAAGCGGTGTTGACGCTGGTCGAGCCACAGTCGTCGGGCATCGGTGGCGGCGCATTGATCGTACTTTGGGATGGCAAAGCCGTGCGCACCTACGACGGGCGTGAAACCGCCCCGGCCGGTGCCACCGAAAAGCTTTTCCTGCAAGCCAATGGACAACCGATGGGCTTTACCCAGGCGCAGATTGGCGGCCGCTCGGTGGGCACGCCCGGCGTATTGCGCGCCCTCGAACTGGCCCACAAAAAACACGGACGCCTGCCCTGGGCGCAGCTGTTTGAACCGGCCATCCGGCTCGCCGAGCAAGGCTTTGCCATTTCGCCACGCCTGCACCAGTTGATCGCTGCAGATTCGTCCATGCCACGCTCGCCGGAAATGATGGCTTACTTCCGTAATGCCGATGGCAGCCCGAAAGCCGTCGGCACCAACCTGAAGAACCCGGCACTGGCGGCCGTGTTCAAACGCATCGCCCACGAAGGCCCGGATGCCCTGTACAAAGGCCCGGTCGCCGAGGAAATCGCCGCCAAGGTCCAGGGCCACGCCAACCCCGGCAGCCTGTCCCTGGCCGATATCGCCAACTATCAGGCCAAGGAACGCGCACCGCTGTGTACCGACTACAAGCGCTGGCAGGTCTGCGGCATGTCGCCACCGTCGTCGGGCGGGATCGCCGTGGCGCAGATCCTCGGTACGCTGCAAGCCCTGGAAACTCGCGACAAGCGCCTGGCGCTGGCACCGCTGAAACCGGTCAAGACCACAGCCCCGGCCGGCAGCGAACCCGACCCGCAAGCCGTGCACCTGATCTCGGAAGCCGAACGCCTGGCCTACGCTGACCGCGCGCAGTACCTGGCCGATACCGACTTCGTGCCCGTGCCGGTCAAAGGCCTGGTCGACCCGGCCTACCTCGCCAGCCGCGCCGCCCTGATCGGCGAACGCAGCATGGGCACGGCCAAACCCGGCACGCCGCCGGGCATCCAGGTGGCCTATGCGCCGGACCGTTCGCCGCTGCGGATTTCCACCTCGCAAGTGGTGGCCGTCGATGACGCAGGCGGCGCCGTGTCGATGACCACCACCATCGAATCGGCGTTCGGCTCGCACATCATGGTTCAGGGTTTCATGCTCAATAACGAGATGACCGACTTCTCGTTCATCCCCGAGGAAAACGGGCAGAAAGTCGCCAACCGCGTCGAACCTGGCAAACGCCCGCGCTCGTCCATGGCGCCGACTCTGATCTTCGACCGCCAGAGCGGCGAATTCCTCGCCACTGTCGGCTCCCCCGGCGGCTCGCAAATCATCGAATACGTGGCCAAATCCACCATCGGCCTGCTTGACTGGAATCTCGATGCGCAAGCGGCCATCAACCTGCCCAACTTCGGCAGCCGCAACGGCCCGACAGAACTGGAAAGGGGCCAGTTCAGCCCCGCGCTGATTCAGGCGCTGAAAGACAAAGGGCACAGCGTGAGCGAAATCGACATGACCAGCGGCACCCAGGCGATTGTTCGGGTCAAGGACGCCCAGGGCAAAGCATCACTGACGGGAGGTGCCGACCCGCGGCGTGAGGGGCAGGCACTGGGGGATTGAGTCGCACGCGAGAACAAAAAAGGGCCTACCGGTGGGTAGGCCCTTTTGTTCATGAGCAGACGAAAATCAGCAGCGCACTTAACGACTGATCTTCAACCCCTGCCGAACCTGATGTTTTTCCAGCGCCAGTTCGATCAACCGCGTCACCAGCTCGCTGTAGGTCATGCCGGTGGCCTGCCACAATTTCGGGTACATGCTGATGCGGGTGAAACCGGGCAGCGAGTTGATTTCGTTGATCAGCACTTCGCCGCTGTCGGTCAGGAACACATCGACACGGGCCAAGCCGGAGCAGCCCAGCACCTGGAACGCCTCGACAGCCAGGGCGCGAATACGCTCGCTGGCCTCGACGCTGATATTGGCCGGCACCACGACTTCAGCGGCCGTGTCGTCGATGTATTTGCTGTCGTAGGAATAGAACCCGCTGCGCACCACAATCTCGCCGCAACCACTGGCGATCGCCTCTTCATTGCCGAGCACTGCGCATTCAATCTCGCGGCCGCTGACGGCGGATTCGATCAACACCTTGGTATCGAAACTCAACGCCAGCTCCACCGCTGCGCTGTATTCGGCCTCGTCGGTGACCTTGCTCACGCCCACGGAAGAGCCCTGGTTCGCCGGCTTGACGAACAGCGGCAAACCGAGCAGGGACTGAACCTCGGCAAACCCGGTGCGCGCCGCCGAGGCGCGGGTCAATGTCACGAACGGCGTCACGGCCAGGCCGGCATCACGCAGCAGACGCTTGCTGATGTCCTTGTCCATGCACACGGCCGAGCCGAGCACATCGGAGCCGACAAACGGTAGATCGGCCATGCGCAGCAAACCTTGCAGGCAACCGTCTTCACCAAGGGTGCCGTGGACGATCGGGAAAATCACATCGACGTGGCCGAGCATTTCCTGACTGCTGGTTTCCACCAGTTGCTGGCTGGCTTTTCCGGGCACCACGGCCAGCTCGCGATTGGACTGATTGAGGGCGATCAGCGCCGGGTTTTCCTGATTCAGCAAAAAATTTGAAGGGTCGTTGAGGTGCCAGTGGCCTTGTTTGTCGATGCCGATCAGCACCGGCTCGAAGCGTGAGCGATCGAGGGCGTCGACGATATTCTTCGCCGATTGCAACGACACTTCATGCTCTGCCGAGCGCCCGCCAAAGATTATCCCTACACGCAGTTTTTTCATCGCCTGGCCTCCTGGTGAATGTGCTTACAACCTCAATAGTCGAAACCTTACGGCTGCAAGCTCTTGCCGTCCACCGGCTCGCCAATGGTCAGGAAGTGCCCGCCCGCCACATGGTGCAAGGTGCGCAAGGCGTCTTGCCCTTCGAAGTGCCAACGCCCTTCGCTGAACACGCGCTCGTCGGCTTGGGCGGCAATCACTTCGGCCAGGAACAGATCGTATTGCTGGTGGTTGTTCGGTTCTGGCAACAGGCGACATTCCAGCCAGGCCACGCAACCCTCGAGCAGCGGCGCATCGACCGATTCACCGGTGAAGGTCTGCAAGTCGTAGGTCGCGAACTTGTCGCGCCCCTGGCCCTGGGTCAATTCCAGGCCGGAGGTCGAACCGACGGTCTGCACGATGTCGGCCTGGGCAGCGCAAGGAACGTTCAACACAAACGTGCCCGAGGCTTCCAGCAATTGGCGAGTCCAGGTCGACTTGTCCAGCACCACGGCAATTTTCGGTGGTTCGAAATCCAGCGGCATGGCCCAGCCTGCCGCCATGATATTGCGCCGGCCATCGTGGGCGGCGCTGACCAGCACGGTCGGGCCATGATTGAGCAGACGATAAGCCTTGGACAAGGGAACCGGACGGCGGTGGGAAGCGCTCATGGATGTCTGCTCCAAGGGGAAAGGAGCTGATTGTAGCGACATCCCAAATGAAAAGATCGCAGCCTGCGGCAGCTCCTACAGAGTGGGCCAAAGAAACTTGGGCGCTGCAATTTGAACCCGCAGCAGTTCTGCTCCCCAATGCCGAGCCCATCGCACGGGGACACGTTGGCAACCTTCATACTCTCGCGAACACGGCGCACACTTCCAGCGCTACCCGCTTCTCCCAGCCCCTCCGAACCTTGGCGCCTTTTATGGCCCTGAACAGGAGGCTTCTGGTATGCGCGCAGGATGCATCCGGGATGTTGGCGTGTGGGGTCTGCAGGACTAATTCGACGTACTTGAAGGGGGACAAGTCGAGGGCTTTTCGATCTCTTTCAGGAGCTTTTTGGCGTGCAGGTTTTTGCGTGTTTAAAAGCTCGCCAAGTTACTTCGCGAAAGCCACAGCGCCTTGCGTCGTTGCCTACAGGTACGCCAGAATCCGCCGGCTTGTGCGCCTTGGGGCCGCTCGGTAACTTGATTCGCGTCACTGATTGTCAGTGATCGGGTTTAGTAGCCCGTGGTGTTATCAGTAAAGTGCATAGGCTCTGTCAGTCAGGTATCCCCATCCCTGAACTTGATGGTGGCTGTGCGCAGGGCGCTTCGGCGCGCCGGTAAATGCTGATCTCCCCGGTCTACTAACCTGCGTACAGTCGCCACCCTTCTTTTAGTAGAGAAGAGTTGGCGGCCCCACTCAGGAGAAATCAGCTTATGGTTAAAGTGACACCGGATCCGCCAGGCATCGATCCCACACCCCCATCCGACCCCATTCCCTCAGCCGCCAATATCATGGCCACCCCGCGCAAACTCAGCACGATGTTCATCGTCGACCCGGAACTCGACACCGAAACCCTGCTGGCCCATGCCTGTGAGTCGCTGGCCTCGGCCAATGTCATGACCATGGATCTGGCGGATCGTACGGAAGGGACAAGTCGAAATACGCTGTTGGGGATTGCCCAAGTCATCATGCTGGGGGAACTGGCGGTGAACCGGGCGCTGTATCGGATTGATCCGCCCGAATAGAAATCAAAAGATCAAAAGATCAAAAGATCGCAGCCTGCGGCAGCTCCTACATTGGATTGGTGTGCACGCTGCGATCTCTTGGCAATCAGAATCTAGTTGGACAACTGATTGGCAAACTGCCCCACCGCATTGACCACTTTCTGTGCGCCGTCCTGGATCTCGACAATCACCGTGCCCGCTTCCGCCGCCAGTGCCAGGCCCTGTTCGGCCTGGAGTTTGCCATCGGTCATCAAGGCCACGGCGTTGCGCGCCATGTCCTGGTTCTGCCGCACCACGAGGACGATTTCGTCGGTGGCCTGGCTGGTGCGCGATGCCAGTTGCCGGACTTCATCCGCCACCACGGCGAAGCCGCGACCCTGCTCGCCCGCACGCGCCGCTTCGATGGCCGCGTTGAGCGCCAGCAGGTTGGTCTGTTCGGCAATGCCACTGATGGTTTTGACGATGGTACCGATCACCAGCGACTGCTCGTTCAAGGCTTCGATGCCGTCGCCGGCGGTTTGCATGTGTTTGGCCAGGTCACGCATCACGTCCACGGCCTGGGTCACCACGGCGTTGCCGCGCTGGGCGCTTTGGTCGGTCTGCTGCGAGGTGCTGTAGGCAATGTTGGCGGCCTCGGCGACGGCCTGTTCCTGATTGACCTGATCGGTAATCACCGTGGCGAACTTCACCACTTTGTAGAGATTATTGTTGGCATCGGTCACCGGGTTGTAGGACGCCTCAAGCCAGACGGTACGACCATGGCTGTCGACACGCTTGAAACGGCCGGCCACGTACTCACCCGCGTTCAGCCGACGCCAGAAGTCCTGGTACTCGGCACTGTTGTATTCCTCCGGCTGGCAGAAGGTGCGGTGATGCTTACCCTTGATCTGCGCCAGGCTGTAACCCATGCCAGCGAGGAAGCGGTCGTTGGCGGTCAGCACGTTGCCGTTGAGGTCGAATTCGATCACCGCCGTGGAGCGCACCAGCGCACCGATCAGGTTCTCGTGTTCGCGGGAGGCCTCGATGGTGCGGGTCAGGTCGCTGGAGAAGATCGAGAAACACTTGATCCGACCGTCCGCCGAGCGCACTGGCTGCAGAATCGAACGCAACCAGGCTTCCTGCCCCGTGCCGCGCAACAGGCGTACCGCACCGGCGAAGTGCTCGCCACGGGTCAGCGCGTTCTTGAAGCGCTGCTGGAATTCGTCGAATTTCACGTGTTCCGGGACGAGGTCGTCGATGTGCCGGCCGATCAGGTCGGCGCTCTTGTAATGCATTTCAGCAAGGAAGTTTTGATTGACCGACTGAACAAGTCCATCACTGTCGAGGGTCAGCACCAGCATCTCGCTTTCCAGACTTTCCTTCACTTGCTGGAGGCTGGAGAGTTCTTCACGAAGAGCCAATAGCTCCTGCTTCAAGCGTTTATTGAACATGGGAAAGCACCGATGGACAGGGATGGAAAGCGATATGCAGCCTAACCATCGGCCTTGGAAACGTTTACTTAAGCGTGTTTCAGGTTTGTCCTACAAAAATAGTTACAACGGGCCCGATCAATGCGCACCAGCGGCAGAACAGCCAGCAATTCTTGGCATCCGCACACCGAAGTACGCCGCACTGCCCACGCCCACCGCGCCCATCACCGCACTGAACATCACGCAGATCCAGGGACTCCACGGCATCAGGCCGATCAGCAACAGCGGTGTGATGCTCGCCCAAGCGGCATAAGCAATGTTGTAGGTGAACGAGATGCCCGAGACGCGAATCCGCGCCGGGAACAGGCTGACCATCACCGATGGCACCGCGCCGACCACTCCGCAGGCCAGCCCTGCCACGGCGTAAGCCAGGCCGATCCAGTCACCGCCCATGATCAGGCAGCCGTAAAGCACACCGATGCCCAGCGGCAGCAGCAGGCTATAGAGCATCACCGTGCGCCAGGCGCCAATGCGGTCGACCAGCAGCCCCGCGAGCACGCAGCCGATGTTCAGGAACACGATGCCCAGTGCGCTCAAGGCGAAGGTATGGCTGGCGGTCATGCCGAAGGTTTTCTGCATCATGGTCGGGGTAATGACCACGAAAACCACCACGGCCGAGGTCAGCACACAGGTGAGAATCATCGCCGGCAAAATGGCCAGTCGATGCTCGCGCAGGACCGTGCGCAGAGGCAGTTCGCCGGCTGCCTCGCGCTGCGCCTGCATGGCCATGAACACCGGGGTTTCGCTGAGCCAGCGACGTAGCCAGACGCCGATCACACCAAACACGCCGCCGAGCAGGAACGGGTAACGCCAGGCGTAATCGAGAATTTCCACCGGAGTGAAGGCCTGGGCCAGGAAGGTCGCGGTCAATGCACCGATCAGATAGCCGAACGTCAGCCCCGCCTGCAGGAACCCCAGGGCATAACCCCGGTGACCGATCGGCGCATGCTCGGCGACGAAAACCCAGGCACTCGGCACTTCGCCGCCCACCGCCGCGCCTTGGAGAACGCGCAGGACCAGTAGCAACAAGGGGGCGAAATATCCGATTTGCGCGTAGGTCGGCATGATCCCGATCAGCAGGCAGGGCAACGCCATCATCAGGATGCTCAGGCTGAAGACTTTCTTGCGCCCCAGGCGATCGGCGAAGTGCGCCATCAGGATGCCGCCCAACGGTCGCGCCAGGTAACCGGTGACGAAAATCCCGAAGCTTTGCAGCAGGCGCAGCCACTCGGGCATTTCCGGCGGGAAGAACAGCTGGCTGAGGGTCAGGGCGAAAAACACGAAAATGATGAAGTCGTAGATTTCCAGCGCCCCGCCGAGGGCGGCGAGCCCCAGGGTCTTGTAGTCCGAACGGCTGAACGGCGCCGGGCGCGAATCGGTGTTGGCAGTCATGTAAAGAACTCTGGCACAGGCAAAAACCAAGGCGCCCATGGTCTACGCAAACGCGCTGGCGGACAACCCGTTAGACCAAAGTCCCATAGCCACAAATCAGCCCCGCAAAAATCCACGGCTTGAATTAATGTTGGCGTCTGTCCAGACGGGCGGTTACTGCCCCGAAGACCACAACAAACATAAAAATCCGAGGTACTCCCGTGGCCGCTGATATCGAAGATAGCCGCTCCGCCCGCTTCGCCCTGCGCTGTTCAAGTTTTGCCGAACGCTGGTTCCCCGACTCCTGGGTGTTTGCTGCCCTGGCGGTGATTATCGTGGCGGTGGCCACCATGGCCATGGGCGCCAAGCCCACCGACGCTGCCATGGCGTTCGGCGATGGCTTCTGGAGCCTGATCCCCTTCACCATGCAGATGGCTTTCGTGGTGATCGGCGGTTATGTGGTTGCCAGTTCACCGCCGGCGGTAAAACTGATCGACCGCCTGGCGAAAATCCCGAAAAACGGCCGTTCTGCCGTGGCCTGGGTCGCGCTGATCTCGATGGTCGCCTCGTTGCTCAACTGGGGCTTGTCCCTGGTGTTCGGCGGATTGCTGGTGCGCGCCCTCGCCCGCCGCACAGATCTGAAAATGGATTACCGTGCCGCCGGTGCCGCCGCCTACCTGGGGCTCGGTGCCGTGTGGGCCCTGGGCCTGTCGTCATCGGCCGCTCAATTGCAGGCCAACCCGGCCAGCCTGCCACCCTCGATTCTGTCGATCACCGGGGTGATTCCATTTACCCAGACGATCTTTCTCTGGCAGTCCGGCGTGATGTTGCTGGCCTTGATCGTGATTTCGCTGATCATCGCCTACGCCACCGCCCCCGGCCCGAATTCGGCGCGTGACGCCAAGGCCTGTGGTGTCGACCCGAGTTTCAACCTGCCACCGCTGCAACCGCGCACCCGCCCAGGCGAATGGCTGGAACACAGCCCGCTGCTGACGATTCTGCTGGTGTTGCTGGCTGCCGGGTGGTTGTTCCATGAGTTTTCGACCAAACCGGCCATCAGTGCGATTTCCGGGCTGAACACCTACAACTTCCTGTTCATCATGCTCGGTGCCCTGCTGCACTGGCGCCCTCGCAGCTTTCTGGATGCCGTGTCCCGTGCGGTGCCGACCACCACCGGGGTGTTGATCCAGTTCCCGCTGTATGGCTCGATCGCGGCACTGATGACCACGGTCAAGGGCGCCGATGCGCAGACCCTGGCGCATCACATCTCGACCTTCTTCGTCAGCATTGCCTCCCACGACACCTATGCCCTGCTGATGGGCGTGTACTCGGCGATCCTCGGTTTCTTCATCCCGTCCGGTGGCGGCAAGTGGATCATCGAAGCGCCGTACGTGATGCAGGTGGCCAATGACCTGAACTATCACCTGGGATGGGCGGTACAGATCTACAACGCCGCCGAAGCCTTGCCGAACCTGATCAACCCCTTCTACATGCTGCCATTGCTGGGCGTGTTGGGGCTGAAGGCGCGGGACCTGATCGGTTTCTCGTTCGTGCAGTTGCTGGTACACACGCCACTGGTGCTAGTGTTGTTATGGGCACTGGGGACGACGCTGGCGTATTTGCCGCCAGTCATGCCGTAACCCAAAAAAAGGGCCGGTATTGATCGTAATGCTGCTCACGTAAGGACGAACACTGTATCCGTGGCGAGGGAGCTTGCTCCCGTTGGGGCGCGAAGCGGCCCTAAAAATGGGACTGCTGCGCAGTCCAGCGGGAGCAAGCTCCCTCGCCACAGGTTGCTTATTGTTCGCTCTATCTCTTAAGTGAACAGCATTACGGTATTGATCGGCCCCTTGTTGTTCCGCCCGTCGGTTTCAGTATCTGCTGGTCTAATACGCTGAAAAGGATCTGAGCATGTTCAAACTTGCGGCACTCACCCTCGCAGCCCTCACCCTGAGCACCACCGCCCATGCCGATGTCAATTTGAAGCTGGGCACGACCGAACGCGTTACCCGCCTCTTCGCCTACCCCAACAATTGCAACGTGATCTGCTTTCGCAACTGGACGCTCGAGCAAACCGTCGAGCATTACCTGACCCAGAGCGTGCAGCGCGATGGCTACGGCGACGCGAAGGTTCTGGTCAAAACCGATAACGGTCAGCTCCACGCGCAAATCATCGGCGTGCCCAATAGCTATGAAAAACCTTTGGCAGCACTGCTCGATGCCGGTGACCTGGCCTATAACGGCGCCAGCAAACTGAATGCCGACGGCAAGTGGGCGTACAGCTGGTACCTGTTCCTGCCGCTGGGCATGGCCCTGGAGAACCGCAAAAGTGTCGAGCTGCTGCACTTCCCGCCCGACTATTCGTTGACCCAGGCCCAGGATTACCTGAAGTCCGCCACCACGGATCGCTGGGCCTCGCTGCTCACCGTTAATGGCATCCCGACCGAGCAGACGCCGGCCTTTCAAACCATCATCGACATCGCCCCTATCGCCGCCCCCTCCAACGCCGGCAAGGACCTGGAGGGCGTCTACAGCTACTTCAACGACTACCAGACCACCATGGTCAGGAACGTCAGCCTGCACGCCAGCGGTGAGACATTGCCGATGGTCGCCTTCGGCTCACCGGTGCGTGACTGGATCAAGCAACAATACGGGGCGACTGTGAATGTGCTGGGGCTGGCGATGATCAGCCCGAGTGACGGAGTGAAAGTGCGGGTGCTGGGTTCCAACCACCCAAGCTACATCTGGTATGCCGCCGATCCGGCAAACTATTCCGGCAACGATGCCAAGGCCAAGGCCGATGCGGCGGGACTGAAAGTCATGGGTCAGGATTTGAGTGCCGCCTGCTGGCAGGCCGTCATGGGCCGCCAACCGGACAGCAATGCCGATATCGAGCTGAAAACCTGCACACAAACCTGGCAAGTGGCCGAAAAGGAAAAAACCTGTGCGCTGTTCTACACCTCGATTCGCAACCTGACGCCGGGACAGGCGGCGGCCAAATGCTCGACAGCAGCGATCCAGTTGCAGCTCAAACAGCTCAAGGCACCCGCACCGGCCACCGCCCTGCCCGCGCCACCGCTGTAAACCGACTATCGGCAGTCAACCTGTCAGTTATGACAGTAGACCGCCCGCGATATCTGCGAGAGGCTTGGGCTGTACCCATGTGCTGCAGCGCTGACTGGACCGTCAGCCGATGGATGTCGCAGCACCCAGCCGACAGGGATCGTTATGAAAGCCGATGCACTGCGCAAGTCTCTCGCGTCACCGCCGCAGGGTATTTACCCATTTGTGGAGCTACCCCTGCACCTCGGATATCCATCCCAGGCCGATTTCGAGATTCTTTCGAACGACCAGGGCACGCCCATGGCCGCGGCAGCGTTGCGCGAGTTCCCCCGCATAAGCCGGATCTGCCGGGTATCGGGGCATCTGCTGCCCTGTCGTGGCCGACATACCCGACAACTGGCCCGCGATATTCATGTCCATGACCCGCATTTCTGTGGGCTGCTGCGCCACTCTTGCGACCCGAACGTATTTCTCGACATGAGTGAGCTGTGGTTGTGGGCGCTCAAAGACATTCAGAAAGGTGACCGGCTGTCGATGGATTACGCTGCCACGGAAGACCAACTGCTGCACCAGTTCGCCTGCCTCTGCGGTTCGTACAACTGCCGGGGCTGGATTACCGGCTTCGATGAAGCGCCGAACGCCGACGGCCAGCTGTTTTTGCAACAGTGGCGTCGGCAAAGTCCGCGCTGAAGGGCTTTACAGGGGTTCGAACGGACGCAGGCGGTACTGCGGCGGCAACTGCTCGAAGCCGCTGATGGTGGCGTTCAGGCTCTTCCAGCGACCGTCCTTGATACCGTAGATGCAGCCATGGATCGACAGGCTCTGCCCACGGTGCCAGGCGTTTTGCACAATGCTGGTGTGCCCGACGTTGGCCACCTGCTGGATCACGTTGAGTTCGCAGAGACGGTCGACCCGCTCTTCTTCGGTGGCCAGTTTGGCGAGTTCTTCGCGCTTTTCGTAATACAGGTCGCGAATCGAGCGCAGCCAGCCGTCGATCAGGCCGAACTGGCGATCCTGCATCGAGGCGCGCACGCCGCCGCAGCCATAGTGGCCGGTGACGAGGATGTGCTTGACCTTGAGTACGTCGACCGCGTACTGAATCACCGACAGGCAGTTGAGGTCGGTGTGCAGCACGACGTTGGCCACATTACGGTGTACGAACAGATCGCCCGGCAGCATGCCAACGATCTCGTTGGCCGGCACCCGGGCATCGGAACAACCGATCCACAGGAACTCCGGGGTCTGTTGACGGGCCAGCTTGGCGAAGAAGTCAGGATCTTCCTCCTTGATCGCAGCGGCCCAACGCTCGTTGTTATCAATCAGATCTTGTAATTCGTTCATGCTTTGAAGCCTCAAGAATGATGCGCAGCTTTGACTGACAACCGTCCGTCGGGGTCACGCGCGAAATGCGGATGCTCTCCAGATCCGGTACTCGGGGCTCCATGCCGGTGGAATTCTCGGTAGCCACGTGGGTCAACCGTAGTAAGGCCTACAGTATGAGGAATTGCCATGAATGATTCACGACGTCCGTACGATGCGGTGCAACCGGAACCCGTCGATGATAACGAAGACCGCATGGGTTCGGTGCGTGAGCTGGATTTCGACACCGAAGAACCCAGCGCCAGGATCGGTGACGAACTGCCGGAAAACGAGCGCGAACAACTGATGCCGCCCCGCCGCGGACGTGAAGCAGGCCTCACGGGCGCCTCGACCGGCGACCATCAACCTACCGACGACGACCTGAGCCCGGAAACCCTGATCCGTGAAGACGGCGCCCGGGATGCCCAGGAGGCGGGCAATGATAATCGCGCGGATTGGGACCTGAGCATCGTCGATGAGGACGATATTGGCGGTGGCACTGGCCTGGATGAGGCGGAACTGGCGCGGCGCGATCCTCTCGACAAAAAACGCTGAGCCTTACGGACATCTGTAGGAGCTGCCGAAGGCTGCGATCTTTTGATCCTTGTGTAATACGACTAAAAGATCAAAAGAAAGATCAAAAGATCGCAGCCTTCGGCAGCTCCTACAGGGTTCAATCGACCAACGTGCAGGCCATGTACAGTGTTCAATCGACCAATGTGCAGGCCATGACCACCGCATCTTCGCGCCCACCCACCGCCGGGTAGTAATCCCGGCGCCGGCCAATTTCGTTGAAACCATAACGCTCATACAGTTTGAACGCCGCGGTATTGCTGTCGCGCACTTCCAGGAAACACTCCCGGGCGTCGGCCTTGTAGGCAATCGACATCAAATGCTCCAGCAATGTCAGCCCCAGGCCGCGGCCCTGGTTTTCCGGCTTGACCGTGATGTTCAGCAGGTGCGCCTCGTCGAGGATGATCTGCACCACACCGTGGCCCACCTGTTGCTGGCCTTCGAACATCAGCCAGATCTGGTACTTGCCCAGGCCGTCGAGGAAAATCCCGCGGGTCCAGGGATGGCTATAGGCCGCGTACTCGATTTTCAGCACGGTTTCCAGGTCCGCCTCGGTCATCGGGCGAAACGATACAGCGTCACTCATTCGATTCTTTCCAGCGCGCCATCAGCCGACGCATGGCTTGCCAGACATCAGCCTTACGCTGTGGCTCTTCCATTAATAATTCCAGGCCCGGTACCGCCCAGGCCGCGCCCAGGCCTTCGATCTGCAATTCGCGATTGAACGCCTCGGCATCCGCTTCGCCGGCAAAACGCACGGCGGGCAGGCCGATCAGCCACAGGCAGGCGCATGGCGTTTCTTCCATGCGCACCGAGAGAAAACCTTGCACGAAGTCGCGGGCCGCCTCCGGGCCCTGGTCCATCGTGCCACGCACCAGCAGCGGCCAGCGCACCGGCTCGCCGACGATCTGCGGGCTGTCCGGCAGACCGGCGGCGCGCAGCATGTCCTTGAGCAGCAGATAAGCAGGGTCGCGGGTCTGGAAGGATTCGCCTGTGGGTAACTCCACCAGCAGCAGGCAACGCCCGGCCCGCAGCAATTGCAGGGCGAAACGCGGCGGCGGCACGACCGGTGCCTTGACCACGACGGGTGCCTCTTCGGCCTCTTCCACCGGTTTGGCACCGGTGCGGGTGCTCGCCAGCGATGGCCGCGGCACCTCGATCTTCACCCGCTCGGCCGGTTTGACCACAGGCGCCACGGGCGTCTCAGCCACGACAGCCGGCACGACAGGCGCGACCACGGCCGGCTCGGGTATCTCCAGCAGCTCGGGGCGTGACGGCGCAGCAAAGGGCAATTCGGTGCGCGGCAGCCAGTTGACCACCTGCATGGCGTTCAAATAAGCGCGACGACGGGACTCGATAAGCAAAGGTCGGCCACTTGTGGATAACTAAAGTGCGCTGATTCTACCGCCGTTCGCACAAGATCGCGCGCTGTTGATCGATAGACTTCACGGACAGAAAAAACAACAGCCCGTCCCGAGAGTGAATCGCATTGCCCCCGATGCAGTACAATCGCTGCTTTTAATCGCCAACCAGCCGGCCATTCCGATGATCGAACCCAAGCGCGTCTTGCGCGCCCTCGCTGAACACTGGGCACTTCTGGAGCCACTGTGCGAGCACTTCGACCAAGGCACACTGAGCCTCAACGAACTGCGCACGCAACTGGCCGCCCAGCAACTCGACAGCACGCCACAGGACATTACCAGCCTGCTCGACGTGTGGATTCGCCTCGACATCCTGGTTCCCGTGGCCAAAAGCCCGAACCGTTTCGAGCTCAATGCGCAGATTCACGACTTCCTCGCCTATCTGCGCCGTGAACACCGCCTGGGCCTGTGCCTGGAGATCGAAGCCTACCTGCGCCACCTTGAGCGCCTGGCCGGCTATATCCAGGACGCGTTCGACATCCGCGACGGTAATGACCTGGCCCGCCAGTTGCGCCTGCTCGACATGCGCGTGCGTGACGTGCTGAAAAAACTCGATAACGACGAACAGGCACTGGTGGCCGTCGCCGAACGGGCGAAAACCAGCGACCGGCAGATTCCGTTGCGCCAGCGTTATGCGGAAGTGCTGGCAACCTGGGACGAATACGTCGAGCCGATGATTGATCTGGTGAACGCCGACGGCGCCTTCGAACAAGGCGTGCGCAAGGTCGAGACCGTGCTGCTGAAGATGCTCAGCGAACAGCAGCGCCTCGGCCACCTGGTCGACGACGACATGCTGCTGCGCACCCACGCGCGCATCCTCGAAATGCAGACCAGCGCCCAGCTGACCCTGCGTCATGCCCGCGAGCTGCTCTTGCCGTTGCGTGAAGAGGCCCGCCGGCACAATGCCGTGACCCGTGGCGCAGCGCTGGCCCTGGCCGCCATCCGGCGCAAGGGCATCGACGCCGTACCACAAGCGGCGATGCCGCTGTTCACACGACCGCAAAGCACTTTCCTCGGCAGCGCCAGTCAGGTTGAAGCCTACGTCTACGCGCTGGCGCGTTTCGAACCGAAACCGGCGCGTTTCCCCAAGGCGCACAAGACCCACAAGGGCGGCGATGCACCACGCGCGCCTCGTACGGTTCGGGAAATGCTCGAGCGCTGCGAAGACGCCCTGCCGATGCCGGACCTGATGACCTGGCTGCTGGAGCAGGAACCGGACGGCGCCACCGACGAATTGCTGTACTGGTTCTCGCGCCTGTCGCGGGAAAAACGCTTCAAGCGCGAGCGTCTGGAACGTCGCGAATACCATACTCACGAGCACCAGGTCAGCCTGCGCTCCTTCGCCCTGCTCTCGGTCAGCGATGACGCCACCGAGAATTCTGCGAGCACTCCTTATGCATCTTGATCTATCCGAACTGTCCCATCTGGCTCCGATCTTTCGCGAGCTGTTCAAGGGTTACCACGTCAGCCGCCGCGATCCGGAGCTGTACGCACAGTTGTCGAACTTTCAGGACCAATACCGCACGCTGTTCAAGGCACTGGGTTTTGAACTGGTCTGCGACACCCGCGGCTTCTACTACTTCGTGCCGGACCTCGCGGCAGCGGCGGTGAACAAGACCGCCCAGCGCCTGGCGCTGTTCACCTTCATCCTCGTCGAGCACCTGGCCGACCAGGGCCGCGACCCGATCTCCGTGCTCGACGGTGGTAGCCTCGGCCGCGATGAGCTGCCCTCGCTGCTGGAAAAGTACCGCGACCTGTTCATCCAGGCCGAAGTGCAGACCCAGGACGAGCTGGAAGAAAAGATCATGCGCCGCATGACCCAGCTCGGTTTCGCCAGTGAAGAAAACGGCGTCTACCGTTTCCTGCCACCGATGCACCGTTTCCTCGATGTGTGCCTGTCGGTGCAGCAGGACCGCGATCTGGCCGCCAGCCTGCACAGCGTCCTGCCATTGCCGGTGCCGGTGCTGATCGACGAAGACAGCGACGAAAAACTGCTGCAGACCGACGACCCGCTCGACTTGAGCGAATTCGAAAGTGAAAGCGAAGAAGACGCCCTGGCCCGGGCCATTGCCGAAGAACAGGAGCTCGACGCATGAGCAAGGAACGTTACGGCATCCGCCGCTTTGCCCTTTTGAACACCGCCGGCTACAGCCTCGGCCTGTTCCCGCTGGAAGAGCCGCTGTCGGTGTACGGCGCGAACAACCTCGGTAAATCCGCCTCGATCAACGCCTTGCAGTTCCCGATCCTGGCGCGCATGTCGGACATGAGCTTCGGCAAGTACAGCCTGGAACAATCCCGGCGCTTCTACTTCGCCTCGGACACCAGCTACATCCTGGTCGAAGTCAACCTGCCCCACGGTCCGCATGTGATCGGCGTGGTCGGTCGCGGCCCCGGTGGTGGTTTCGGTCACCAGTTCTTTGCCTACGCCGGCAAGCTGGACCTGGCCCACTACCAGAAAAACGACACCTGCCTGCGTCAGAAAGAATTGTTCACCAACCTTGAACGCGAAGGCCTGAAAGCCTACGAACTCAAGCCGGACGAACTACGCCGCTTACTGGTCGGTGGCCACACCTCGATCCCCCTGGACCTGACGCTGATCCCGCTGCGCTCCACCAGCGAGCAGAGCCTGAAGACCTTCCGCGCACTGTTCATCAACCTGCTGCACATGCGCGAAATCACCGCGGCCAAACTCAAGCAACTGTTCCTCGATGCCTTCGAACACAGCCTGCGATCCGGCAGCGTCGATTACATTGCCGCGTGCGAAGAAGCCTTCCGCGATGTACGACGCATGGAGCAGGACTACAACTCGCTGGTCGCCGCCGGTCCGCTGGTCGAAGCGCTGGCCAACGGCGTGAAGCAACGCGACATTCTGCGCGGCAAGCTGCACCGCATCTCGCCGCTGCTCGATTCACTGCTGGGCACCTGGTCGGACTACGCCAGTGCGCGCAAGGAAGAACTGACCATTCAGGCCGAGCACTACCGCAACGAGCAGGACGCCCTGCAAAACGACCAGCGCGGTGGCACTCAGGAACTGATGCGCCTGGAACGGGAAATCACCGGCATCCAGCGCTGGCTCGGCGAATTATCGGTGCTCAAGCATCGCTTTGCCCTGGTCGATGACGTCAAGGTGCTGGAGCAGCAACTGCTGGCCGCCAAGGACGCCCACGATGAACTGGCCGGCGCCTTGGCGCAGTCTCGCCAGTTCAGCGCCGAAGACCTCGACGAGCGTCTGCGCGACCTGGAAAAACGCCTGAAGTCGGTCAAGCAGCAGCTCGATCACGCCGACAACAACAGCTACGCCCGACTTCGCGAAGAATTCTCGCAGCAGGACGTCGAGCGCCTGATGCGCCTGTTCAACAGTGCACTGTTCAGCCTGCCGCTGGGCGAACAAGGCATCACCCTCGACGAAAACGGCGAGTGGGTGAAATCCGTGGAGCTGATCCTCGACGGCTTCAAAGGTGAACGCTTCGAAGTGCCGGGCCTGTCCATCGACATCTCGCACATCGAACCGCCGGCCTTGCAAGCCCTGGCTGACCGCGCGGCCCTACGCGACCAGAAAGAACGCCTGGAAAAAGAACTCAAGCAACTGAAAACCCAGCAAGCCGTGGCTGCCGACCGTGCCGCGAGCAAGACCCAGACTGAAGTGCTGTACCAGCAAGTGCTGGATGCGCAGAAAGCCCTGGAAGATTTCCGTCGCGCGCAAACCCTGAGCGCCGAAGAAGGCGACAAGCTGGAACAGATGGCTCAGATGGAAGCCGCACAGGACGAATTGAAACGTTCCAGCGATGCCTTTACCGAGCGCGTCCAGCAACTGTCGGCCAAGCTGCAACTGGTCGGCCGGCAGATCGGCGACATGGAAGCCAAGCAACGCACCCTCGACGACGCCCTGCGCCGCCGTCAGCTGTTGCCGGCGGACCTGCCGTTCGGCACGCCGTTCATGGACCCGATCGACGACTCCATGGACAACCTGCTGCCGCTGCTCAACGACTATCAGGACAGCTGGCAAGGCCTGCTGCGGGCCGATGGCCAGATCGAAGCGCTGTACGCACAGGTGCGCCTCAAGGGCGTGGCCAAGTTCGACAGTGAAGACGATATGGAGCGTCGCCTGCAACTGTTGATCAACGCCTATGCGCACCGCACCGACGAAGCCCTGACCCTGGGCAAGGCTCGCCGTGCCGCCGTGACGGACATCGCCCGGACCCTGCGCAACATCCGCAGCGACTACGACAGCCTCGAACACCAGTTGGCGCTGTTCAACCGCGAAATCAACAAACGCCAGGTCTCCAACCTGCAAAGCTTCCGCATCGTGCTCGCACCGAACAAGGAAGCGCTCAAGCACATCGACCAGATCATCCACAGCGCCGGTCAGTACGAGGAAGGCGAAACCCTGTCGGTCTTCGACCTCAGCCAAAGTGCCGAGCAGGACAACAAGAACGAAGAGGCCAAGGAGTACCTGGCGCGACTGGTGGCGGCGAACCACAACCAGCTCGGCCTCAAGGACTTGTTCGAGCTGGCGTTCGAGATCACCAAGGTCAACGGCCAACCGGTGATCCACACCGACATCGACGGCGCCGCGTCCAACGGCACCACCATGACCATCAAGGCGCTGACCAACATGTACTTGTTGCTGCACTTGATGGACCGTGACCAGGCCGGTCGTGTACGCCTGCCGTACTACCTCGATGAAGCGGCGGACATCGATGAGAAGAACCAGGCCGCGTTGCTGGAAACCAGCCTGCAACTGGGCTTCGTGCCGATCCTGGCGAGCGTGAAGCCGCAGGTTTGCGCCAGTGTCGCCATCGACCTGGAAGGCGGCAGCGGCCCGGCCGGCATCTACATCGACGAGGCGGACTGGAAGTACATCCGTCGTCACGATCAGGTGAAGGCGACGGTCAACGAACAAGCGGATGAACCGGAGCTGGATGCGGTCTGAGGCTTGAATCGAAGACAATGAAAAAGGCCGCGGTCCAATGGATCGCGGCCTTTTTTACGACTTGTTTTTAGGCTTTCGGTGCATTTGAAGGCCTCTTCGCGAGCAGCACAGACACCAAAAAACTACTTGCCGAGCGAAATCTTCGGCGCCCAGGTCAGCCATTCCTCTTCGAACTTGTCGAACAACGCGAATGTCTGCTCCGGTCGCGCCGGGCTGCCCATGCGCTCGCCGTCCGGCGTGGCGAAGGCAACACCGCCCTGAATCATCGTCTCCAGGGATTCAGTGCGCACCGTTGCACCCCTGAACAGTCCGACATCGAAGTCGAAACCGCTGGTGTTCCAGAATCGCGTGCCGCTACGCACCAGTGGCGCGTACTTCGGCTCGATCAGGATATGGATCAGCACACGATCAGCGGTCTGCCCCAGTTCATAACCCGTTACCTTGCCCACCGTGATTTCGCGATACGTCACCGGCACACCGGCCTTCAACGAACCGCGACGAGCGGCGCTCAACACCAGACTCAAACCGTCTTCACGCTTTACAGCTTCAGGCGGGCTGGCCAGGGCCATGAAGCTTTTCTGCGGCCCCAGATTCTTGGCAGCCGGCAGCACTTCGATGTATTGCCCGGTCACCAGGGTTTCAAGGTTCGATGTCTTGATCAGCCCCAGTTCAGGCTTGACCACCCAGAACTGACTGCCGACCCGGGCGATGCGCTCCGGCACTTCGGTAATCCGCGCGGTCAGCAGCACCGATTGCAGGTCGTCACTCAGGTCAACATCCTCGATTTTGCCGACATCCAGGCCCTTGAAGCGAATCGGCGTGCCCGTACGCAATCCATCGGCGCGATCGACCTTGATGGTAATCACTTCGCCCTTTTGCGTGGCGTCGTCATGGCTGGCGAACAAGCGGAAACGTGGAATGCGCTTTTGTAGCGGCGCCTTGGCTTCCGGGGTTTCAAAGGCAATACCGCCGGCCATCAGGCTTTGCAGCGATTCACTCTTGACTTGAATGCCACCGGTCAGTCCCCCCGAAAGCGTGATGCCGCTGGCATTCCAGAAGCGTGTCGAGGCGTTGACCAGATCCTCGTACTCCTTCTCGATATGCACGCCGATGATCAATTGCTTTTTGGTGCGCGAGAACTGATAGCTCTGTACCGAACCGACCTTGACCTGCTTGTAGAGAACCGGGCTGCCGACTTCCAGCGAGCCAAGGTTTTCGGTGAACAACACCAGGTGCAGGCCCGGCGCACGCAGATCCAGGGGGGGCGCCTTGGGCCGCGCCACGAATTCCCGTTGCGGTGCGGCACCCTTGTCGCCAGGACGCACAGCGATGTAGTTACCTTTGACGAGCGCCTCGAGACCGGTAATCCCGGCGAGAGAAATCGACGGTTTGACCACCCAGAACTGCGTACCGTCGACCAGGTAATCTTCGGCCAACGGGTCCATCGTCAACTCAGCGGTGGCCCCGGACAGGTCAGGATCGACCTTCAGCGCCTTGAGATTGCCGACCTGAATGCCTTTGTACATCACCGGCGTACGACCGGCCTGCAAGCCTTCGAAGTCGCTGAGCTTGACCTTGACCCGGATACCGGCCGCCGCGGCATCGAAATCTTCATACAATCTGAACGGCAGGCTTGGGTCGGTAGGCGGGCTGTCCTTGCGGTTTTCGGGTGTAGCGAACGCAATGCCACCGGCGACGATACTGGCCAGGGATTCACTGCGAACTTTCACACCCGACAGATTGGCGTCGATGCTGATGCCGCTGGCATTCCAGAAACGAGTGTGTTTGCGCACCAGTTTGGCGTAAGTCGGCTCGATGAAGACCTTGAGCTCGACGGTACTCTGGTCCTCGGACAACACATAGCTTTTGATCTGGCCCACTTTGATCTGTTTGTAAAACACCGGACTGCCACGGTTCAGCGAGCCGAGGCGGTCAGCCTTGATGGTCAGGTGCAGGCCGGGCTGGGCATCGGAAAGCGGCGGTTCCTGCGCCAGCGCCTTGAACTTGCGAACCGGTTCACCCTCGCCCGGACTGATCGCTACGTAGTTGCCCGAAACCAGCGTCTCAAGACCGGTAATCCCAGCCAACGTCACGCTCGGCTTGACCAGCCAGAAACGCGTGCTGGTACGCAGGTATTGCTCCACGTCCTTGTTCATTTCGATGCTGGCGATCACGCCTTTGGAACTGCCTTCGTCATCCAGCTTGAGGCTCTTTACCTTGCCGACCGGCATGCCTTTATAGACAACTTCGGTCTTGTTGGCCTGAATGCCTTCGCCGCTTTCAAAGCGTACCTGAATCTCGATACCGGTCTCGTTATAGGCACGCCAGCCGAGCCAGCCGCCGATGATCAGGGCGATCAGGGGCAACACCCAAATGGCAGACCAGTTCGAAGCCGGTCGGGTTTTCGCTACAGGCAAATCAGTCATGGTCGTCGTCCGACTCCGTGTTGTCCCAAATCAGTCGGGGATCAAAAGTTACTGCGGCAAGCATCGTCAGGATCACCACCGAGGCGAAGGCGATGGCGCCAAGATTGGCTTCGATACTGGCAAGCCGCCCAAAATTCACGACCGCCACGAGGATGGCAATCACAAAGATATCGAGCATCGACCAGCGGCCGATGAATTCAATGAAACGGTACATCCAGATACGCTGGCGAGCCGAAAGGGGCTGACGGCGCTGCACGGAAAACAGCAGCAGAGCAATGCCCACCAGCTTGAACGTGGGCACCACGATACTGGCGATAAACACCACGGCCGCAATGGGGAACATGCCGTAGTGCACCAACTCGACCACACCCGCCATGATCGTGCTGGGCGATCCTTTGCCGAGGGAGTTCACGGTCATGATCGGCAACAAATTGGCCGGTATGTAAAGAATGGCGGCGGTAATCAGCAATGCCCAGGTGCGCACCAGGCTATTCGGGCTGCGTGCATGCACCAACGCTCCGCAGCGTGTACAGACCTGCTCGTCGGTATCAGCTTCCTGCCTGTTCAATTCATGACATTCCTTGCAAATCAGAATGCCTGCATCAATCGCCCGCATGGGCATCCTCTCCTGATAACGCTTGCCAGATCTGATGAGGCGACATTACGACCTCCAGCCAGACTTGAATCAGCAATAAACCAATGAAGCACGCCAGGCCGAGGCCGACGGTGATGGCTGCCATATCTGCCAGTTTGACGATCGCCACCAGCACGCCCATGAAGTAAACCTCGAGCATCCCCCATTCGCGAATATGGTGATAAATGCGATAGAGCAACAAACCGTAGCTGCGCCCGACATCAAAACGGATACTCAACAATACGGCCAGTTGGCACAGCAACTTGAGCAGCGGGATCCCCATGCTGCACAGGAATACAATCACTGAAACGCTTTGCATGCCCGTGTCAAAAAGGGCGACAACGCCGCTCCAGACAGTGTCTTGCGAAGACTGCCCGAGTAGATTGAGCTGCATGATGGGTAAAAAGTTCGCCGGAATAAACAACAACAAGGCGGCTATAACCAGGGCGAGACTGCGCTGTACGACGTTGTACCGATTGGCATAAAGCTCGTAGCCACAGCGCGGGCACAGGGCTTTTTCGCCATGGGCGAGCTCTGGCTTGCGCATGAGCAAGTCGCACTCATGGCAGGCAACCAGATTTTCCAGTGGTAATTCTGACAGCTCTTTGGCGTCAACCGAATCCGGCATAAGCGCTCTGACTCTAAAAAGTTGGACCTATTCTAGTGTCCCGGGACAAAAATAACTGCGCCAATTTGTGCTCGATTGCGCGCGCTTTTTCTACGCCAAAAACAAAACCCCAACTGCTTTCGCAATTGGGGTTTCGGAATTTAATCTTGACGATGACCTACTCTCACATGGGGAAACCCCACACTACCATCGGCGATGCATCGTTTCACTTCTGAGTTCGGGATGGGATCAGGTGGTTCCAACGCTCTATGGTCGTCAAGAAATTCGGGTACTGAGTCGTGGCCAGTTGGCCTCGCTTCAGCAAATTGGGTATGTGACAGCTGGTGTTTTGTGAGTATCTCGAACTTTCGGTTCGTTTCGTCTTCACACACCGCAATCTGGCCTTTCGACGCAAATTGCTTGGGTGTTATATGGTCAAGCCTCACGGGCAATTAGTATTGGTTAGCTCAACGCCTCACAGCGCT
>NZ_JAHUWE010000049.1:0-376 GCF_019219225.1 Pseudomonas sp. PDM32 | reverse complement strand
GGCGCGGTGCAGGAAGACACCACGCTCAGCGTGACTGGCCAGTTCAGCTCGGCCGACATCGATCACGATGCCACGGCGACCTGGAGCATCAATGGCTCGCCAACCGGCACCTACGGCTCGATCGCCGTGAACACCAGCGGCCAGTGGACCTACACCCTGGCCAACGGCACCGATGGTGTCGCCAGTGCGGTACAGTCGCTGAAGGCGGGCGAGAGTCACAACGAAGTATTCAGCGTGCAGGTCAGCGATGGCCTCGGCGGCGTCGACACCCAGCAGGTGACGATCACTGTCACCGGCAGCAACGACGCGCCGGTGCTCAGCTTCGCGACCGGCAACGATGCCGGCGCGGTGCAGGAAGACACCACGCTCAGCGTGA
>NZ_JAHUWE010000048.1:0-399 GCF_019219225.1 Pseudomonas sp. PDM32 | reverse complement strand
TCATGACTGGGGTGAAGTCGTAACAAGGTAGCCGTAGGGGAACCTGCGGCTGGATCACCTCCTTAATCGACGACTCAGCTGCTCCATAAGTTCCCACACGAATTGCTTGATTCATTGAAGAAGACGAGAGGCCAGCCTTTAAAGTGGTCTGTTTCGTTAGAGTTTAGAAATGAGTATTCCAGCGTGAATATTGATTTCTAGTCTTTGACTAGTTCGTTCTTTAAAAATTTGGGTATGTGATAGAAAGATAGACTGAACGTTACTTTCACTGATAACGGATCAGGCTAAGGTAAAATTTGTGAGTGGCTCTTAGGAGCTCAATCGAATTTTCGGCGAATGTCGTCTTCACAGTATAACCAGATTGCTTGGGGTTATATGGTCAAGTGAAGAAGCGCATAC
>NZ_JAHUWE010000047.1:0-425 GCF_019219225.1 Pseudomonas sp. PDM32 | reverse complement strand
CAACGAAGCGCACCCGACCGCCAACGGCGCCAACACCCTGCCTGAACAGTTCGCCGTGACCGCGGTCGACGACAACGGCACCACCGCGACCGGTTCACTGGACGTGAACATCGTCGACGACCTGCCAAAAGGCGTGAACGACAGCAATGCTTCGACGGCGTCGGAAACCTTACTGACCCTCAACGGCAACGTGCTGAGCAACGACGTACAAGGCGCCGACCGGGTAACCATCGGTGAAGGCACTGGTCCGATCACCCCCGGTACCTTCACCGGCACTTACGGCACCCTGGTACTCAACGCCAACGGCACCTACACCTACACCCTCAACACCAGCGACGCCGACTTCAAAGCCTTGCACGGCGGTGGCGACGGCACGGACACCTTCACCTACACCATCACCGACGCGGACGGCGACAGCAGCACGG
>NZ_JAHUWE010000046.1:0-431 GCF_019219225.1 Pseudomonas sp. PDM32 | reverse complement strand
CTGTGGGAGCGGGCTTGCCCGCGAAAGCGGTAGTTCAGCCACCGATGATGTTGGCTGTGCCGACGCCTTCGCGAGCAAGCCCGCTCCCACAGGGTTAGTGGGTGTACGCAGTATTTGTGGACTACCGAATCTACTGTGGGAGCGGGCTTGCCCGCGAAAGCGGTAGTTCAGCCACCGACGATGTTGGCTGTGCCGGCCTCTTCGCGAGCAAGCCCGCTCCCACAGGGTTAGTGGGTGTACGCAGTATTTGTGGACTACCGGATCTACTGTGGGAGCGGGCTTGCCCGCGAAAGCGGTAGTTCAGCCACCGATGATGTTGGCTGTGCCGACGCCTTCGCGAGCTCGCACAGGGTTAGTGGGTGTACGCAGTATTTGTGGACTACCGAATCTACTGTGGGAGCGGGCTTGCCCGCGAAAGCGGTAGTTCAGCC
>NZ_JAHUWE010000045.1:0-439 GCF_019219225.1 Pseudomonas sp. PDM32 | reverse complement strand
GTCACCACGTCGCCGCGGTGCACGTCCTGGCCGCGCAGGGCGTTGGCGAACTTGCAGACCTGCTCGTGCAGCTCGCGGTAGGTGATGTTGCGGCTTTCGGCAGGGTCATCGCCCTCCCAGATGATCGCGACCTGATCGCCGCGCTCGGCCAGATGGCGGTCGAGGCAGTTGTAGGACACGTTCAGGGTGCCGTCGGCGAACCACTTGATGTCGACATGGTGGTCATCGAAGGAAGTCTGCTTCACCGTGGTGAAAGGCTTGATCCAGTCGAGGCGCTTGGCTTGCTCGCGCCAGAAGCCGTCGGGGTTGACGACCGACTGCTGGTACATGGCCTTGTAGGTCGCCTCGTCGGTCAGGGTGTTGGCCAGAACCTCGGGACGAACGGGATACAGGGAAGCCGCACTCATCTTTCTTACCTCGGTGGAATAGTTGTTTTTGT
>NZ_JAHUWE010000044.1:0-441 GCF_019219225.1 Pseudomonas sp. PDM32 | reverse complement strand
CCGGGTTTTAGAAGAAGCCCAACGGATTGATGTCGTAGCTCACCAGCAGGTTTTTGGTCTGCTGATAGTGGTCGAGCATCATCTTGTGGGTTTCACGGCCGACGCCGGACTTCTTGTAGCCGCCGAAGGCGGCGTGCGCCGGGTACAGGTGGTAGCAGTTGGTCCATACACGACCGGCCTTGATGGCGCGGCCCATGCGGTAGGCGCGGTTGATGTCGCGGGTCCAGAGGCCGGCGCCGAGGCCGAACTCGGTGTCGTTGGCGATGGCCAGGGCTTCGGCTTCGTCCTTGAAGGTGGTGATGCTCACCACCGGGCCGAAGATTTCTTCCTGGAACACGCGCATCTTGTTGGTGCCCTTGAGCAGCGTCGGCTGGATGTAATACCCGCTCGCCAGGTTGCCCTCGAGTTTTTCCACCTTGCCGCCGGTCAGCAACTCGGCAC
>NZ_JAHUWE010000043.1:0-447 GCF_019219225.1 Pseudomonas sp. PDM32 | reverse complement strand
TGGCAGGTCGTCGACGATGTTCACGTCCAGTGAACCGGTCGCGGTGGTGCCGTTGTCGTCGACCGCGGTCACGGCGAACTGTTCAGGCAGGGTGTTGGCGCCGTTGGCGGTCGGGTGCGCTTCGTTGTCGTTGAGGGTGTAGCTGTAGCTCACGACACCGGTGGCGGCGTTGAAGCCGGTGATGGTCAGGGTGCTGCCCAGCGGCGTGGTGATCGATTGCGGGAAGCCTGCAGCTACGCCTCCGGTGACCACGGCGATGCCGCCGACGGTCAGGGTGGTCACACCGTCCAGTGCGGTGACGGTGAACGTGCCGCTTTGGGTCAGGGCTGGTGTGTTGGGGTTACTGCCGTCACTGAGGTTTTTCTCGTAGACCGTCAGCTCGCCGCCGTACACGTTGAGGCCGTTGAGGGTTACCGGATCGTCGTTGTTGTGGATCTGCAGCACCAG
>NZ_JAHUWE010000042.1:0-526 GCF_019219225.1 Pseudomonas sp. PDM32 | reverse complement strand
CATGCAGCTTAAAGACACCCAGTTGTTCCGCCAGCAAGCCTTCATCGATGGCGCGTGGGTTGATGCGGACAATGGTCAGACGATCAAGGTCAACAACCCGGCAACGGGCGAAATTCTGGGCACTGTGCCGAAAATGGGTGCTGCCGAAACCCGCCGTGCAATCGAAGCTGCTGACAAAGCGCTGCCGGCCTGGCGTGCACTGACCGCCAAAGAACGTGCGACCAAGCTGCGTCGCTGGTTCGAACTGATCATCGAGAACCAGGACGACCTGGCTCGCCTGATGACCCTCGAGCAAGGCAAGCCATTGGCCGAAGCCAAGGGCGAAATCGTCTACGCCGCGTCCTTCATCGAGTGGTTCGCTGAAGAAGCCAAGCGCATCTACGGTGACGTGATTCCGGGCCACCAGCCAGACAAGCGCCTGATCGTGATCAAGCAGCCAATCGGCGTGACCGCTGCAATCACCCCGTGGAACTTCCCGGCTGCCATGATCACCCGTAAAGCCGGCCCGGCCCTGGCCGCCGGTTGC
>NZ_JAHUWE010000041.1:0-540 GCF_019219225.1 Pseudomonas sp. PDM32 | reverse complement strand
CCGCCAACGGCGCCAACACCCTGCCTGAACAGTTCGCCGTGACCGCGGTCGACGACAACGGCACCACCGCGACCGGTTCACTGGACGTGAACATCGTCGACGACCTGCCACAAGGCGTGAACGACAGCAATGCTTCGACGGCGTCGGAAACCTTACTGACCCTCAACGGCAACGTGCTGAGCAACGACGTACAAGGCGCCGACCGGGTAACCATCGGTGAAGGCACTGGCCCGATCACCCCCGGCACCTTCACCGGCACCTACGGCACCCTGGTGCTCAATGCCAACGGCACCTACACCTACACGCTCAACACCAGCGATGCCGATTTCAAGGCCCTGCACGGCGGTGGCGACGGCACGGACACTTTCACCTACACCATCACCGACGCGGACGGCGACAGCAGCACCGCCAACCTGGTGCTGCAGATCCACAACAACGACGATCCGGTAACCCTCAACGGCCTCAACGTGTACGGCGGCGAGCTGACGGTCTACGAGAAAAACCTCAGTGACGGCAGTGCTCCGGATACCACGGCGCTGA
>NZ_JAHUWE010000040.1:0-632 GCF_019219225.1 Pseudomonas sp. PDM32 | reverse complement strand
CGGTGGCGTATTGTCGGAAGGCGATAGCCGATCCGGTCACGGCGCGAGTCACGCATCAGGTTTTCGATCTGGTTGGTCGGCTATCACAGCAGCGCGATCCGCGATTGTTTGCCTTGAGCCAGAGCGATGCTTCGATACCGGTGAACCTGATCACAATCCATAACCTCAGCGGGCAGTCACTGTGCAGCGACAGCGTCGATGCCGGGTGGCAACTCGGGTTGTCGGGTGCTGCGGGGCAGGCGCTTGAAACATGGGACCAACGTGGCTGGCATCGTCGCACTGAGCATGATCCATTGCTGCGGCCTGTCGCGGTGCATGAGCAAATCCGGGATGAACGCGAGCGCTGCGTCGAGAGAATGACGTTTGGGGGCGTTTCGGAAGATCACGCCCGGCACAACCGCTGTGGCCAGCTGATCCGGCAGGACGACCCTGCAGGCAGCCGGTTGATGGCCGACTATGGGCTGTCGGCGGTAGTGCTGCATGAAAGCCGGCGTTTCCTGAGTACCTTTGCCCCTATCGACTGGCCAACCCAGGAAGCTGACCGCGACGGCTTGCTGGAGCCGGGCGACGGCGCGCAGTCGTTGTGGACCTACGCGCCCACCGGCGAAGTGCTTAAGCAAACCGACGCCAAA